>JBNGDJ010000022.1:0-27865 GCA_049974825.1 Halothiobacillaceae bacterium
CGCCCTGCCGCACAATGGCGCAAGCCATTGAATTGCGGAGCATGGCCCGGGCGTGAACGCGGGCTCCGCCAGCTGACGCGTTAGAGCTGGCGTTAGCCCACAAATCCAGGGATGGATTTGTGCAGAGTGTCCCAAGAAAACCCCTGATCCTTGCGTTCACGAAGCCCGCAAAGGCCTTGGATGGCTTCGTGCCGGCTCTCCGCGGTCCGGTTTTTATGGCAACTGCGCCCGTTATGGGCTATACCGAACAAAGCCCGACTGCCGGCCGGCAGTTGTCGGGCCGCCGTTTTGGAGAATCCCCTTGCCCCGCCTTTTGCGAACACCGCCCTGCATGAAGTCATTGCTGGCCTGCTCCAGGCATTTCCCGGCGGCGCGATTCAATCGTCTGCGCCGTAGTGCCTTGGGTCAATCAGGGCCTGCACGCAGCAGGCCGATCTGGCCGGTGTTGTCCTGGCTGGCCGGTTTGCTGCTGTGGCTCGGCTTACTCCTGCCTGTAATGGCGGATCCGGCGCCCGGGGGTGTGCTGACCCAGCAGGAGCTGGTGGCCGTGGGCAATGAGTTCGGTCGCGTTGAGGTCGAGTGGCGGGCCGAGCTGGATCGGCATCGAGCACGGGTGAACGAGATTGAATCCTCGGTCCGCAGCCGGGAACAGAAAGACTTTCTCCTGCAACGGGAGGTGCGGGTTCATCGCGCCGAATCGCAGCGAATTGCGAAGACTCGTCACCAGGTCCAGGACGTACTCATTACCGAGGCCAACGCGCGTGCCGCCCGGAGCGGCAGTGCCACCCGCCAGCGGATCGAGGCTTCTCTGGGAACCTCCATCGACGATCCAGCACACCGGGGCATGCAGGGGGACCTGGATGCCCAGGGGGGTGTGCGCAGCGTCGAGGCGCTCAAGCAGACAATGCTCGATGCCGGCCTGGATCATGTGCCCATGGCCGAGACGCCCGGCACGCTTGAGTTGGGCGGCAATTTCGAGGTGGTCGTGCACAAGACCGGCCTGGATGCACCGGCCGGCAGCCAGTTCGCCGAGATTCGCGATGCCGTGGATGCGCGCAATCATGAAGTCTATCTCTCCGAGCGCATGCGCAACCGGGCAGCTGGAACCCAGCAGGCCGGCACCGATTTTGTCGAGGTTCAGGATCATTACAAGAAAGCCGTCGAGGGCTTGCAGGCACAAGGCCGGGTGCTTGTCGATCAGCCGGATGTCATGCAGACGATGGCCAAGGGGACTTCCAAGACACTCCAGATCGGCGATGTCTCCGATGCCGAGCTTGAGGCCATCCTGCGCAGGCAGGGCATCGACCAGACACCCGCGCAATTCCGGGACCGTCTTCAGAAAATCAAGGAACAGCGGATCTTTATCGACGATCCGGTCGAGGCGGCGCGCATCCGCGATGCAGGCAACGAAATCTTCACCCGTGCCGAGCAGCGGGCGCATCAGCGGGCGCAGACCGAAATCGACGCCCGTCAGGCCGAGATCGACCGGATTCGGGACAATATTCGCAAGGTCGATGCCATGAGCGACCGCCCCGACACGCGCGCGCGTCGGGAGGCCTTGAAAAAGTCCCTGCAGGCTCGGGAGAAGGCCATTCGCCAGGAACTGATCGACTCGCGCAGCAAGATGCGCGCCGCGGCCGAGGCCAATGCGGAACTGCGCCAGGAACTTGGGACTGATAGCCCGCGCCCGCGGCCGGATACCGATACCGGCCGGCCTGCGCCTGCCGAGGCGGGGGACGGGCCAAGGACCGCAACGGATGCCGACGCAGGTTCCGGCCGGCCAAGAGAACTTGCCCCGGAGCGGCCAAGGCCGGTGGATGCCGGATCGCGCGCGCCGGCGCCAGAAGCGCAGGGCGGCTGGCAGAAGGTCAAGGGCGGCGCAGTCCGGGCTTTCGAGGCTTATGGCGTGCTGACCGACATCACGGATATTGGCAATGCGGCCAAAAAGCTCGAACAGTACATGGAGGGCGAAGCCACCACGGGCGAGGTTGTCCGCGAAGTCCTGAATCTTCCCCCGCTGGCACCGGTCGGCACGGTGGTGGGCACCATGGAAATGTCCGGTCAGAGGCTGTCCGACTATCTCAAGCTTCAGGGCGAGATGAAGCGGGCGAACGAAACCAACTTCGAGGCCTATCTGAACCAGTGGGCATTGCAGTTTCGCAAGGCCGGCATGAGCACCGAGGAGGCGCGCCGGTACGTGGCTGCCTCGGTCGAGGCGGGAAACCTGGACGCGCTGGAGGCCCAGGCCGCCAGACTGCGGGCCGCCGGTCATGACATCCGATCGCCGGAACTGATCGTCGAGGAGGCGCCGGGACCGGACGGCGGCAACTGGTACATGTGGGAAAACGCCAAGGAACTTGGTCACGGCATGGCCAAGTCCGCCTACGAGGGCGGCGAGTACATCGTCATGGCGCCGAGCCGCGTGGTCGAAGCCTTTGGCGAGCGCGAGCTGGAAGAGGCCATGCTGGCCTATCGCAGCGCCACGGCCGAATCGGACATGAAGACCCGACTGTACCGCGCCCTGCGCGCGGCGGGCATCGACCGGGAACGTGCGCTTGACGGCGTACACAAGGGCGGATCGGCCCTGACCCGCCTGACCCGGGAAGTGCGCGAGAACCTGGCCAAGGCCCGCGAGGAGGCAGCCCGGGTGGAGGCGGAGCGCGTCGCGTTGCAGGAGCGGATCAATGCGGTCATTGCCCGCATTGAGCGCCTGTGGTGGATGGAGCTTTCCCTGGCCACCACCCCGCCGACGCCGATCCCCGTCCCGCGGGGAACGGACCCGGAGGCGATGATCGATGTCGAGGTGCGGCTGACCGGCGGGCTGGACGAGGCAGTGGCCCGCATCCGGCGGGACCTGGCGGCCATTGTCGGCCAGCAGCCTGTCATCGAGACACGTATCGAACTTTCACTGCCCGGCGCGAAGCCGGTGGATGCCGAAACCTGGCAGGCCGAGCTTCCGGCCCGTCAGGATGTCTACCCGCTTGCCGCGGGGATCGCCGTGCGGATTTCGGGGCTTCCGGATGATCTTGCTCCACTGCAGCGGACGATCCGCCGCCGTGTAGAGACTGCCGTAATGGTCAAGGCCGCAGAGGAGCGGATCGCCTTTGCCGAGGATGCCTACGAGTTCGTTGACGGCGATTACGAGCCGGTCAGCGCGGTAACCGAAAACCTGGATCCCGAATCTTCCTACTACTATTACTGGACCTACCGCGACCAGGCCGGGATCACCGACGATCCGGTCTGGAAACTCCTTGCCCGCCTGGATGAGCCGGACAAGGCCCAGGAGTCGACGGCCACGGTGGCACTGGCAGATCTGGCAACCGGGATGCTGCTTGACGAAGCCACTGCCACCATCCACGTCGAACCGGCCGAGACGGGCGAAACCACGCAAAAGATCAACCTGTTCGGCAATCGCCTGTACTGGACCACGGCCACGCCTCTGGCCAACGATCCGTCGGTTCGCCTGCCCGAGGCAATGATGCAGGTCACGCCAACCATCGAGGGCATTGTCGGCGAGATCCGCACCGACTCGCTGGCCTGGGAGCGTCTGCAAGCGCTGCGTGATCCCGAGCAGTCGGTGGATGCAATCCTGCGCGCCCGCATGCTCGAGCAGTTCGCGACCATGGGCATCGAGCCGGACGAGGCCACGGTGGCCAAGGCCTTGCAGATGGCCAAGTCGTTTTCCGGCATGGCCGGCGCCGATGGGGAGATCGAGGTGCCCGAGCTGCTTGCCCATGGCCTGGTTGCCGCGGGCAGGCCGGTCGCCATCCGCGTGGCCGCCTCCTTGCCGATGCCGCCGCGCATCCCGGTCACCTTCGGTTCGGGCGATGAGGCGGTCGCGCTGGATGCCGAGGTCCGCCTGCGTCACTGGACCCTGTCCACGGGCTTTGCCCAGACCGACCCGGTTTCCGGAAACAATGCCGCCGCCGTGATCGAGTGGGTGCCTGAAGCCGGTGATGGCCGGGAGTCGGTCGGGCTGAACCTGATGATCGAGTACGAGATGATCTTCTACCGGCGCGGGACCGACGAACCCTGGACCGAGGACGGGGTGCCCCTGCGCTATCAGCATCTGAGCACCCACTTCCCCATCGGCATGTTCTTCCTGCCCGTTCAGGAGTCGTCGCCATGAAATCGTCATCCTGGCTGACGATCATGGCGCTGACCGGCGTTCTGTGGATGTCGGGTCATCCGGTGGCGTTCGCGGAAGAGGCCGTGCCGTCAAGTCTGTCCCCGGCGTTCCTGCCCCGGCCCGACAATCTGCTCCGCGACCCGGAGGACCGGCCTGCCGAAACGGGCGCGGTCACCACCTTGGGCGTACGTGCGGACAACCCCGGCCGGCTTGAGTTGCGGGATGGTGGCGGGTCGCTGCTGGCCAGGGACGAGGGACCGTCGCCGGCCATCGTGCATGACTGGGTCCATGATCCAGAGGACCCCGTACCCGATGAGCCTTTCGTGGTCATCTTCCACCCTCGGGATGACCTGCAGCCGACCCGGCGCCTGATTCGCGTGGCGGCCGGCTCCCCGCTTTACCGGGTGCTGACACAGGATGCAACCGGGCAATGGCGACTTGAGCCGGCCTCTCCCGCCTCCTTTGCGCCCGGTGTTTTGTCCGGGACGGACGGGGCCGTCCGGCACGATCCGCCGCCCGACCTGGAAAGCCTGGAGCGCGAACTGGCGCAGCTGCAGACGCTTGAAGACGGGCAGGGCGACCTGACCGCGGCGCAGTGGCGTGAATCGGGGCTGCAGGCGATCCTGGACGGGGAATACGAGCTGGCGCTCGAACGGCTCGAGCGCAGTCTGGCCATGGCGCATGATGACGAGCTCGCCGACCGGGTTCAGCGCTTGAGGCGGTTTATCGAACTGCGCGATGAGCGCAGGCAGGCGGAGGAGCAAGTCGAACCATGAACGCGCATGCTGTGCAGGTAGCCCCGCGCGGGCAAGTCGGCAAGCCCCCGCATTGCGGTTCAGAGGCTGAAGATCGGTCGGTCCGACTGATCTTGCGCGGGAACAGCAACGATCGGCCGCAGCCTGTTTTTCGGGCAGCCCGCCGGATCGCCCTGCTGGTCCTTTCGGCACTTCTGCTGGGAATCTCGCTGGCGGCCAGCGCGGATGGTTACGAAGTGATCGAAGCATCCGGGGCCATCGAATGGGCGTCCGGGCCCGGCACGCTGCCCCAGCTTGCCCGCTCCGGGGCGGTGACGGCCCGTGCATTGATGGCTTATGACGCCCTGCCCGTCGAGGTCACCGGGCTGGCCCTTCGGTTGCGCGGCCAGGGGATTGACCTGCTTGCGGCGGACCTGGACCGATTGCAGGGCATTCAGAGCCAGGTCGAGGCCGGCGAGATCATGCTCGACCCGGAAGACAAGGCGATTCTCGAGCGTTTGATCCGTCTTGTGGAAGACGGCGCCTACCTTGACTGGCATCTGGTCCAGACCGGGCCGGCCGAGGGCCTCACGCCGGATGCGCGTTTTCGAGGTCAGGGGCGACTGGTGCTGCAGGGGCCGGAGGGTATTCAGGTGATCGACCGGCTCGCCGAGGCGCCCCTGGCCCAATCCATTCACGAACAGGTTTTGTTCGATGGCAGCTCGCTGGCCGACTGGAGCCCTTTTGCCTACAACGGGGGCGTGCTCTTCGAGGAAAACGCCGTGCTTGCCGATGGCGCGCTTTCGCTGTTCGCCCCGGATGACCTGGGCTGGGCCAAGCTCGGCATCTGGCATTCGTCGGCGCGGCTGACCATGCCCCGCGAGGTCGACGAACACCGCGTGGTTCTTGGCGTGGACTTTGACAGTGGCAGGGATACCGGGATTTCGCTGGCGCTGCACCCCGAGGAAAAGGCCGGGGAGGATCCCTGGAGTGGCAACGCCCTGCGCATTCAGCTGGTTGACCTGGGCGAGGGAAAGGGACGGCTCCATGCCAATCGCCAGAAAAGCCGGGTAGGCAGCAGCCCCAGTCGTATCGACTTTCCCTGGCCTGCGGGCGCGGGACGTCTCGAATGGGTATTCAGGCCGGACCAGGTCATGGAAGTGTGGCTGGCGGGTGTGCGGATCGGCCATTTTCCGCTGGAAGAGAACCTGGGGGGTCAGACCTGGGTACCGCATGTCTACGCCCAGGTGCCGGGCAAGAGCCGGGCGTTCCAGACGACCGTTAGGCGAGTCTGGTTGTTGGAAGCGCCCTTTGCCGAGGCGGTAGACCTGAGCCTGGTCACGCAGACACCCCTGGTCCGAACGCTTTTCGACGGTCGAACCCTGGGACCGCGCTGGGCGCTGCATTTTTCCGGGCGGGGCCGGTCGATCGAGGACGTCATGCACTGGCGTGCCGGTACGCTGAGTCTTGAATGGGATGCCGACAATCCGGCTTCCCTGGCGGGTTTGTACACCGTGCAGCCGTTCCTGGTCCTGGATCGCTTTGACGAACAGGGCGAGGCGATCGTGGATGTGCAGCTCGACGGTGCGACCAGCGCCAACTTCGAGATTGCCTTTCAGTCCCCGACGATCTACCCGGGCAATCGACCCACCCGCGGTGCTTACGTTTTCTCGGTTTCCCGGGCCGAGGATGGCCTGCTTGACGTGCAGGCCGGTCTTGCCGGAGACAAGGACAGCCCGTTCTCGGTCGAGGGCCTGGCGCAACTGCCCGACCAGATCCGCTTTCGGATGACCCACGCGGGAGTGACCGCAGAATTCGACGGCCTGCATCTGGGTCCGGTGCCCTTTGGGCAGATTTTCGATGGCGCGGCCCTGCGCATGTTTGTCAACGCCGTTGCCGGGGACAGCGGCCCGACCCGGCTGGTGCTCAAGCGGGTGGACCTCACAAGAACTACCCGGGCGCCACTGGACGGCCCGGTTCCTGCGCCGGGTGTCGACCCTCTGCCCTTGTCGGCCCGTTTTGATGGCCGGATGAGCGATGACTGGGTAGGACAGGACCTGGGCGATGCGAAGTTCGCCGAGCAGTTCGATTCGCTTGAGGAAGGGATTCGGCTCCGGCGCCGGGAAAACCCGCCAAACAACAACCGGGCGGCGCTGGTCAGTGCCGGGCCGATCATTGTCCTCGATGAACGGCTCGATGTGGGCCATTACCGAACCGAGCTGCTCTTCGACCCGGATGATCCCGAGCTTGCGGTCGAAGTCCTGCTGGCGACCAACCCCGACTCCATCCTTAAGAGTGCCGCTTACGCGGTCACGCTGCGCAAGCGGCAGGATGGCGGTCTGGATCTCGGGCTGAAGGCAGATCACTTTTCCTACGGGATCTGGTCGCGCAGTCTGCCGGCCGGCTGGGATCGGCTCTGGTCCGGAAAGGTCTCCATTGTGCTGGCGCAGGGGCGGATTGACGTGCGGCTTGATGACGATGTTGGCCTGAGCGCCCTGACCGACCGGGCGCGCAGCGGCCGTGCCTGGCATCTGGCCCTGCGCCCCGGCGTCGGCGGTCAGCGTGAGCCGGGGCGCTTCACGCTGCGTTCGGTGGCCAGCGGCTGGCAGGGCCCGGATGGCATGACCAAGCCCCTGCGCTGGCATTTGACGGACCCGGAAGACTTTGACCCCGCAGCCTTTGTTCGGGACCTGGCCGAGCAGGTCGACATGATGGAAACTGCCCCATGATTCGAGACAACAAACGGCCTGCGGCAAGCGCATTTCGATGTCGTTTGCCACTTCTGGCGCTACCCGGCCTGCTGTTGCTCGGCCTGGCTCCCGGCCTGGGCCTGCCCGTGTCGGCCCAGCCTGCGACCTTGCCGGATGCGGACCAGCTGGTTTTCGAATCGCTGGCGCGCCTGAACCATCAAAAGCAGGATGCCGTGCTCAAGCGTCTCGGCATTGAGGTCCCCGAGAATTTCTACAACTGCCTCTGTGCCAATGCCGGGTATGGCAGTCCCCAGACTGCCCGATATTTCCATCCAGGGCCGATTCCCGACTCCTCGCCATCCTGCGAATCGGCGGGCCCGCCCTGTATCGTGGCCGGTTTCGGTTGTTTGCGCCATCCGCTGCCGGACAAGCGCCCTGTATGGGAACGCTGCGCCTCGCGTGAGCAGGTGGCGGGGCGGGGCAATCCGCTGGATGAGGTTTTCGACCGGGTAACCGCCGAGCGGCAGGTCAGCCCGGATGATGAACGCCAGTACGCGCAGTGCCAGCAGGCATTCAAGTCACAACGCGAACGCATGAACGAGGCAACCGTCCTTGACGGCCTGACTTACCTGGCGAACCAGGGTGTCCCGATCATCAAGGCGCCACCCTCAATCCGGAAGATGCTGCAGGCCGAGGAAGAACGGGCAGGGCGAACCAGCGCCGATCTTCGCGAGGCCGAGCGCAAGAAGGCCGAAGCGAGCCTGCCGGCTGCGCTGGCCAAAAAAATCCGGGACAGCAAGGAAACCTACAGCAGTGCAGTCGCTGTCGCGAGCCAGCTGGCAGAAACCCGACTGGCCGAAGTCAATGCCCGCCTGACAGAAATCGAGAGGATCAAGAAGGACCCGGCGCTGTCGGTCGCGCCTTCGCAGGCGACCACGGATGCCCAGCGTGCCGCCGTGGCGCACCGCAGGGCGCTTGAGACCGAAAAGGCGTCCCTGAAGACCCAGCAGGACCGGCACCGCAAGGCCCTGGCGGATCTTGGGCGTTTGCAGACGGTGATCACTGCCGGAGCGGATGCGTTCAAGATCGAGGGAGAGCTCAAGAAGCTTTTCGGCAGGGAGCTTGCCGGACAGGTCTCCGGCGCGGTGGAGATCATGGACACGGCCAAGCGCTACCTGGACACCTACGTGGCCGGTCAGGATGCCGCGCTCGATGCGTTGATCGACAAGCACGCGCCCCTGCATGCGATTTACCAGAACGCGGACGTGGCACAAGTCCGGGCGCAGGGCCAGAAGCTCGCCAGGCTGCAAATGGGGCAGGAGATTTTCGGCGGGGTGATCTTCGCCGGCAAGAAGTCCCTCGAGGCCCATGCCTATTACAAGAAGATGCTTGAGATCGTGGCCGAGAGCGAGCGCATGGCTCAATCCGGCAAGTACACGGAGGCCTCGGCGCGGCTGATTTCCGGCTTCAACCACCTGGGGCATCTCGGACGCAGCGCGGCCCCCTACCTGCCGGGCGGGGCGCGGGAGATCCTGCAGTACTACAGCGAGGCGATGGACACCCCGGGGAAAGTGGCGAAGATGATGCAGGAGGCCGTGGACCGCGCGGATGTTGCCGCGGAAATCGTCGGGAGTCAGGCGAAGGCTGCCGCCATGAAACGGGCCGCCGACGAGGTCGGTTCGCTGAACCGGGACCCGTACCTGTTCCGGGATGCCGGCTTGTCGGTCTACGACGTCGATTACGTGCGCAAGACCTTTCCGGATGCGGACGAGAAAATCACCCACGTGGCGATCCCGGATCAGAACGCCGACCCGGTCTACCTGAGCGCCGCCCAGTACCGACGGCTGCAGGAGTATGCCTGGTACTGGCCGATTGCCCACGGCACAAGCATGACGGACGCGGACGTAATGCAAAATTTCGGTAATATCGGCAAGGCGGGTCTGCCCCCGATAGACGATATCGAGCGCTTGGCGCGCGAGAATCTCGAAGCTGCCGCCATGAACCAGATCATTGCCGAGGCACTGGGCAAAAAAACGGTCAGCTTCGAGGACACGCAGGCCTATTGGGACTTTCAGGAACTGATGCGCAAGCATCTGCCCGAGGGCTGTACACTGGATACGGCGACCCAGAAAAAGCTGCTTGCCTCCTGGCAGGAAGCTCCCGAGAGCGAGGGTCGGGCAGCCGCCGTCTGGCGCAATCTCATGGGGGCGCCGGCACCGAATGACGGAAAGGCCGCGGTTGAATCCTTCCTCTCCGCCTTTGGCAGCCGCATGCACGGCGCCAGGGTTCGCCAGCTAGGGAAGGTCAGCACGAATGCAGACCTTCCCGTGCAGGGCACGGATGCCCTGCCGCACAATGGCGTAAGCCATTGAATCGCGGAGCCCGGGCCGAGCATGTATCGGCCCGGGCGTGTCTGAACGCGGGCTCCGCCAGCTGGCGCGTTAAGCTGGCGCAAGCCCACAAGTCCATGGATGGATTTGTGCAGAGTTTCCCCTAGGGCAGCAGGTTGGGGGTGCGACAGCCGGGGCAGGGCAGTGACCAACCAGCGCGGAATTTGTCGGCCGACGCGAACAATTCGGGTGGCAAGGCCCCACGGTGATGGACTATAAACAGGACAGGGAGTCAGGAAATGCCCGGTCGAAGCCGGGGCCGGGCGTTCGACCGTTGTCTATCGCCTTGATGCCCCGGGCCGCCAAGAATCGGTTTTGTGCCATCCCGGTTTCCGGCCCCTGATCTCGGGGGCATGCAAAAGGCCTTGGAATGGTTGGCTGCAGTCTTTTCCCAGGCGGACTGTCATGCAGTTTGCCTCGTTTTTTGTTCTGGAGTCTCCGCTTGGATCGGGGGTTGCCGGGGCGTTCTGTCATGATTTGCCGCGAGGATCTTCCGCCATGCGTCTTTCGATCCAGTCATTTTCCCGAACTGCCATTGCCCTGGCCTGTGGGGGGCTGATTTTCGGCGTCCCGCTGGTTTCCCAGGCCCAGCTGTCCGACCTTGAGGGTGATGTCGGCCACGAGCAGGCTGCCGGGTCGCTTTGGGACCTGGAAGGAGATTCCGGGCATGACGCCGGCGGCGGCACGGCGCAGGCGCCCCGCGAAGATGCCATCGAATGCCCGGGCGAGGGGCCCTGCATCGAGAAGGCAACCGGCCTGCCGCTGCGGGTTCTGCCGCGGCCGTTTTCGCATGTGTATTCCCAGCAGCAGGCTGATGCCGATTCGATTGCCATCGGGAATGTTCCGGCCTTCCGTCCCCTGTACGTGTTTGCCCGCGAGGGAGTCGATCTCTCGGTGCCTGACCAGCCGGCAGGCTGGTATCGCGTGGGAGCGGGCAAGGCGGAGGCAGCAGGCTGGATGCGCGCCGAAGACGTGTTCGAGTGGCGCCAGGCACTGCTGGTCTCCTACACCCACCCCGGAGACGAGATCGAGGGGCGCAACCCGGTGCTGATGTTCCGCGGCCTGCCGGATCTCGAATCGGTGATCGACGATCCCGGCCGCAGCGAGCAGGCCGCGGCCCTGTACGAGGCGGTCGATCAGGGCAACGTGCCCGAGCAGCTGGTGAGCATGGAGCCCAAGCGTTTCGTCGACATCACCCGCCAGTTTTACATGCTGCCCATCCTCGACTGGGAGCAGACCCGCATCATGGGGGACGATGTCCGGCTTTTGCAGCTGGCGGCCGCTGTTCCGGGTGCGCGCGGTGCCGACACGCTGGAAAACCCCGAGTACGCCGAGCAATCCCGGCAGGCGCGCGGGGCCGCAGGAGGGCTGGATGATCTGGCCGTGGACGTCGTGTTTGTCATGGACACCACCCGCAGCATGCAGCCTTTCATCGACATGACGCGCGAGGCCTTCCAGAAGCTCGCGACCAAGCTGGACGAGGACATCGGGGCGCGGTTCCGTTTCGGTCTGGTGACCTACCGGGACAGCCTGAAAGCCGTGCCCGCGCTGGAGTACGACACCCGCAACCATACGCCGGAACTGGTCGATGGTGCCCGCATGGTCGAACTGCTTGGCGACTCGGCACAGGCGTCCGAGGTGGGCAGTCTCGATTATGCCGAAGAGGTTTTTGCCGGGGTCGATCAGGCGCTTCGCTCCCAGTGGCGTGACGGTGCGCTGCGCTTCATGGTGCTGATCGGCGATGCCAGCGCTCACCCCCGAGGACATGAGCAGAACTTGACCGGCAAGGATGAAACCGACCTGCGTCGGGAGCTGGACGATGCCCAGGTTCACCTGCTGGCCATCCACCTTCAAGATCCGCGCGCGGCGGAGGACCACCCGGTAGCCCAGGCGCAGTTTTCCGGGCTGGCCCGGGTACGTGGGGAGGATACCTCGGCGCTCGAGTCGGTTGACGCCTTTGACCAGGAGGCCTACCAGGCGCTGGTCGATCAGGTCACCGACGATTTGCGCCAGCTTCTGGCCGCGCAGCTGGGTGCAGAACCGATGGACGACGGACAGGCGCAGACGGCAGGCGGCGAGGCCGAGGAGACGCTGGATACCGTCTCTGCACTCTGGAACGCGGCGCTGGTCGAGTACATCGGGCAGGGCGCCCGTCCGCCGAAGGACGTGGTGGCCTGGGCCTCCGACCGCGATCTGGTCAATCCTTCCGACCGCGCCCTGGAAGTTCGGGTCCTGGTCAATCGTGCGCAGCTGAGCAGCCTAGCCCAGTCGCTTGAGTCGGTGGTCCAGGCACTGATGCGCGCCTCAATCACCCAGGGCGAGTTCTTCGAGGCACTTCAGGGCGTCGCGGGACAGACCATGAAAAACCCCGAAGACATTGGTGCGGGCGCGACGCTTGCGGAAACCGGCCTGTTGCCGGCCTTTATCCAGTCGCTTCCCTACCAGAGTGACATCCTCGCGCTCAACGAAGACATGTTCGCAAGCATGACAGCCCAGCAGCGGACGGACCTTGAATACGCCGTGCTGGCCAAGCTGGAGCAGTACCGGGCGATCAACGAGCAGGTGGATGCCTGGTTTGCCCTGAATGAGGATGACCCCGACAGCGAAAAGGTCTACCCGCTGCATATCGACTACCTGCCCTGAACCGCAAGGGACGCGGACGGACATGAGCGATTTTCTCTACCGCATGACGGCCGTCTCCAGGCGCCGCGTGCAGGGAGACAGCGTGTTCGAACTTCGGATTCCGCAACTGGCGGTCGAACCGGGGCAGGTTGTGGCGCTGGTGGGCGAGAGTGGCTGCGGCAAGAGCACCCTGTTGGACCTGCTGGCACTTGTGCTCGAGCCCACCGCTGTGGAGTCGTTCCTTTTTTACCCGCCGCAAGCCGATGCGGCAGAAGACCTGGCCGTTCTCTGGGCGCAGGGGCGAGAGGACGATCTGGCCCGGCTGCGCCGCGCGCACATGGGCTACGTGCTGCAAACCGGCGGGTTGCTGCCGTTTTTGACCGTGCGACAGAACATCCTCCTGCCGGGACAGATTGCGGGGGAGGCCGTTGCCGGTCTCGGGGCTCTGGCTAGTCGGCTGGGGATTGCCGAATGCCTGGACCGTCCGCCTTCGGCGCTATCGGTTGGGCAGCGTCAGCGCGTTGCCATCGCCCGGGCCATCGCGCACCGGCCCGCCCTTGTCCTGGCCGACGAGCCGACTGCCGCCGTCGACCGGGCCCGTGCCCGGCAGGTCATGTGCGACCTGGCGCGGCTTGCCCGGGAGACGGGGACCGCCGTGGTGGTCGTCACGCATGACTGGCCACTGATCGAGCCGCTGGCCGATCGCGTCTACGGCTTTGAGGTGAACGCGGTGGATGAGCGGACCACGCGCTCCTTCTGTCTGCCCGACCTGGTCGGGGCGGGGGCCGCATGAGCAGGCAGCGGCCACGGGCCGGACGCGGTCGCCTGGTGCTCGCACTGGCTGCGGCCCAGCTGCGCAATGACTGGATTCTGACGCTTTGCCTGGTGATCGCCCTGACTGCGGTGATTGCGCCGCTGCTTGCCCTGATGGGGCTCAAGCACGGAACAATCGAGACACTGCGTGACCGGCTGGTCGAAGACCCCGTTTTTCGGGAAATCAGGCCCGCCCGGACCGAAAGCTATGCGCCCGACTGGTTCGATGAATGGTCGGCTCGCGCGGGTGTGCAGTTTCTCACGCCAACGGTTCTGCCCCTGTCCTCCGTGCTGCAGGCACAGGCGCCGGGCCAGGCGCGGCCGCTGGTGGTGGACCTGGTGCCCACCGGAGTGGGCGATCCGCTGCTGCTCGAGAACGGGGGTGTGATTCCTGCCGATGGCGAGGTGGTGCTCACGGCCGCGGCGGCCGAAACGCTGGGGGTGGCTGCCGGTGAGGAACTGGCCGTGCAGGTGACCCGCAGTCGCGGGGGACGCTCGGAAATCGTCCAGGACCGCCTGCGGGTTGCCGCCGTGCTTGATCGCGCCGCGGGCGATCTGTTGCGGCTGTACGCCCCCCTGCCATACGTGGTGGACGTCGAGGCATACAAGGAAGGATTCGCCGCGCCGTCGCGCGGATGGCCGGGGACCACGCCGGAGCCCTATCTCAGCATCGACGGGGCCTTGCTGTTCCTGGCGGCGCCGCTTTCACCGATCGAGCGCACGGGCTTGGTAATCAATACCGGGTTTGCGCGCCTGGTCGAGATTGGGCCGGAGCGAGTCCGGGCGCTGCTTGGCCAGCCGGTCGATCCGGCACTTGCGGCCTATGAACTGCTGGGGCCGGGGACCGCGCTCAGGCCATCCAACCTCCGGGCCCTGTCCCAGAAACTGCGGGGGCGCGACCGGGTGCTGTTGCCCTATGTCGAATCGGTGGACCTGGTCAACCGCGCGGGCGAGCCGGTTGATCCGATCGGTCTTTCGCTTTCGCCCGAGGAAGCTGCCATGCTCGGTATCGCGCCTACCCCCTGGGGCGGCTTCGATGGCCAGGCGCCCCGTGATGACAAGCTGACTTCGGTTCTGCTGCCCGAGATCAGTACCGAGACCGGCACCGACGCGGTGGACTGGTCGCTGTCCGGCGAGCGGTTCCTGCCGCTGAGGCTTTCAGCCGCCGGTGCCACGCAGGCGGACCGGCCCGTGGTGTCCTCGGAATTGCTGGCTGCCCTGAACACCGGCATGGTGCGCGGGCTGACCTGGACCGGTGAGGGCACGGCCCTGGAAATGGCCCGGGGCGGTTTTCGCGGTTTTCGCCTGTATGCTGATTCCATTGATTCGGTTCCTGCTCTCGCGCGGGCTCTGGAGGAGGAGGGAATCGAAGTGGTCGCCCGAACCGAGGAAATTCTCAGAATCCAGATTCTCGACCGGGGACTGGGCCGGATATTCTGGCTTATCTCCCTGCTGGGGATTCTCGGCGGGACGGCGGTGCTGATCGCCAGCCTGTATGCCGCAGTCGAACGACTCCGGCGCGACCTGGGCGTGTTGCGGCTGCTCGGGTTGTCACGGCGCCATGTCTTTGCCTTTCCAGTCCTTCAGGGGCTGATGATTGCCGGGATGGGGTTGGTGCTGTCAATCTTGGCCTACCTGAGCCTGGCCTGGGTCATCAACCGCAATTTTGCCACGGCACTTGCCGAAGGGGAGCGGCTGGCTGCGCTGACCCCGGGGCAACTGCTGACTGCCGCCGTTGCCACACTGGCGCTGGCCTGCCTGTCCTCGATGCTGGCGGCCTGGCGTGCAACCGGCATTGATCCGGCGGAGGCGATTCGTGAGCACTGAGTTCAACGCGATGAGCAGTTCACGGATCGGCCCGGGCGCTGCGATTTGTTGGGAAGCTCTGCACAAATCCATTTGGCGCGGGACACCGTGGCTGCTTCTCCTTGTGCTTCTGCTGCCCTTGAATCCTGCCTGGTCGAGCACGGTGCAGGAACGCCTGTTCAACCCGCAACCGGCCGAAGGCGACCTGGTGCTGCCCATGCCCGACGGGGCCATGATGGTTTTTCGCCGCGTAGCCGTGCCGGGTAGCGGGTTCTGGGGCGACGAGTCCCGGATTATCCAGATGGGGGATGCGACCGGCGGAATGTTCGAGGGGCTGCGCCGGATGCAGATTGCCGGCTCCTTCCGGGACACGTCCTCCGATCAATGGCATTTCTGGCTGGCCAAGTACGAACTGAACGTCGCCCAGTTCGTGGCCGTGATGGGGTTCGACGAGCTGGTTGCCGTCAGCGGCGACGAGTCGGTGGCGCAGATCCCCGAGCTCGGCGGGCGTGAGCGGCTTGAGCGACTGGCGCAGCCGCTGACCTATGTCAGTGCCTTCGACATCCAGCGGTTCGTGCACCGCTACAACCGCTGGCTCTTTGACCCGGAGCACCCCGAGCGTCGCGCGGCCCTGCCAGCCCTGGACAACGTGCCCGGTTTCCTGAGATTGCCTACCGAAGAAGAATGGGCCTATGCCGCGCGGGGTGGGGAAGTCGCCCTCAAGGCGGGTCATTTCAATGATCGCCTGCCGTTCGACCCGGCCCGGCTGGATGATTTTGCCTGGCACCTGGGCAATGCGCGGCATCAGCTTCGCCCCATTGGATTGCGCAGCCCGGATGCGCTCGGCTTGCATGACATGCTGGGCAATGCCCAGGAATTGACCGGAACGCGCTTTCGTCCGGAGCTGGGGCAGGGCAAGCCCGGCGGGATCACCGTGCGCGGTGGCAGCGTGTCCACGCCGGCGGCCGAAATGCGCAGCGCCCTGCGGGCCGAACTGGACGAATATGGCTGGGACCCGGACGCGCAGCAGGTTTTGGTGCGACGGTCGTTCAACACGGGTGTGCGCCTTGCCATTGGCAGCAATGTCGTGCTGGATGCCGAGCAGCAGGCTCGCATCGAACAGGAATACGAAGCCTACCGGGAACGGATGCGCGCCCAGACGCCCGCCGGGCGCAGCATGAACAATCTCGTCGCCCAGGCTTCCGGGCAGTTGGGGGACATGGATGCGCTGCTTGAAGAGTTGATCAGCCGCAACCCTGACCTCGCCGGACCACTCGGTTCGGTCCGGGAGCAGGCCGAGCAGGCGCGAATCCAGCTCGCGCAGGCCGAGCGGCTGCGCGCGCGCAGTCTGCTGCAGGATGCGGCGCGCAACGGGGTGAATCTCAGCGTGCATCTGTCCAGGCTCACCTCGCTGGACTCTGCGCGGGAGACGGCCGCCGAGCTGGCCGAGCTCTCCACGCGCTACGAAGCGCGGCTGCGCGAAACCGAACAGCTGATCGAGCGGCAAAACCGGGCCATCGACGAACAGCTAGCCGGTTACGGGACCAAGCTTGCGGCGCTGGCCGATACCGAACCGGCGCATGTGGATGCCGCCTTCGAAGCTCTGCAGGCGCAGGAGATTTCCGCCCGGGAAGCGGCCGTCATGGAATTGCTTGCCGAGCATGTCAGCCGTTACCGGGAGTTGCGTCGTCCGGATCAGCCCGGCTGGCTGGCGCAGTTCCGGGAAACCTTTGCCGAGTTCGACGATGAACAGCCATGATTTTCAGCGGGCCGGGCGGGCATTTTGTCATCGCCTGGCGGCATGCCCGGGCAACTTTGGATTATTGATCGACAACACGAGGAAAACACCATGAAACACACCAGAACCGCTGTTGTGCTGCTGGCCGCCACCCTGACGGCTTCAGGCTGCGCCAACATGGACGATGGGGACCGCACGCGTGCCGAGGGCTCGGCGGCCGGTGCCGTGCTCGGCGGGTTGATCGGCTATGCCATCGGTGACAGCCGGGGAGCCGCCATCGGCGCGGCCCTGGGGGCAGGCGCCGGCTTTGCCGTGGGCAACGAGATTGCCAAGCGCAAGGAAGCCTATGCGACCACCGAGGATTTCCTGGACGCCGAGATCGCGCGGGTGGACGAGTTCAACACCACCACCGTGGCCTACAACGAGCAGGTCCGTGCCGAGATTGTCCGGCTTGAAGCCGAGGCCGATCAGCTGCGCGCCCGCCAGGTTTCGGGCGCATTGACCCAGGCGGAACTCGAGACCGAACGCGCAAAGATCGCGGGGCAGATCGAGAAAAGCAAAAAGCTTGAGGAAGCGCTGGTGGCCGAGCTGAAGGTTCAGGAGGAGATTCTCGCGCAAGAGGGTGAGGACCGGCCGGCCGACGATCCCTACATTGCCCGGCTGACCAACGAGGTGGCCGAACTGCAGCGCAATCTCGACCAGCTGCGCGACGACAGCGACCAGCTGGCCAGCATCGACGAGAGGTTGTCCGTATGAGTGCATTGACAAAGACGGCAAAGCCGGCCCGGGCCCTCGTGCTTGGGCTCGGGCTGCTTGTTCTGGGCGGCTGCGCGAGCTCCACCGACCCGCGCGAAGGTGGATTCTTCGGTGGCGTGCAGGGGCTCGGCAGTGGCGCCTACGATGCCCGGCTCAAGGAGCGAGAGGATCGCCTGGCGACCTTGCGTGAAACCCAGGCGGAACTGTCCGGCGAGCGCGCCACGCTCGAAGTCTCTCAGCTTGCGGCAGAGGAGGCACTGGAACAGGAGCGGGCCGAGTACGCCCGGCTCGAACGCGATATCGACGGGCTGGAGCGTCGTCTGGCGGAACTGAAAAAGACGCGCGGCGCACAGGACAGCCGGGTGGCCGATCTGCAGTCCCGCCTCGATTCGCTCCAGCAGGACATGAACAAGCAGTCGAACGCGCTGGATGCACTTGAGGGCAGCGGGATGCCGGATGATGCGATGGAACAGCGGCGCCGGGAGCTCCTTGCCCAGCGCGAGGCCCTGCGCAAGGAGTATGACCTGCTCATGTCCCTAACGATGGATCTTGCTCGCTGATCATGCGCATGCTCCGGGTCCTCCTGCTTTTGTCTTGGCTTGCCCCGTTGCAGGCCGTGGCCGGGCCGGAGCGCATGGATGAGGTCGCCTCGCTTTTGGCGGAGCGGGCACTTGAAGCCCCCACGGCCCAAACCCTGGCGGCGATCCGTTCCGATGACTGGGAAGCGGCACTGGCCGAATTCGACCCGCATGCGCGGCTGATCGACTCGGACCGTGACGCTGAAAAAGGCCCCGGGATGGCCGGGATCGGGGCCACCATCCGGGCGGACGCGGCCGGCGATCTCTGGCTGCTGGCGCAGCAGGGCGGGCCGGCGGAGCAAGCCGGGCTTTTGGGCCCGGTTCGGCTTTTGGCAGTGGATGGGCAGCCGGTGTCGGCTGTGGATGCCGCGCGTGTCGCCGAATGGATTCGCGGGCGCGCCGGATCGACCGTCTTGATTGAAGTTGGTGATGCGCTTGGTGAGTCGAGGCGTTACCGACTCACACGGGCGGCCTTTGAGCCGCTTGCCGTGGAGCGGCGTGAGTCGCCGGTGGGTACAGTCCTGCGGATCGGCCCTTTTCGCGGCGGAGTCACCCGTCCTGCGGTGGAAGAACTGCTCTTGCGGCACAAGCGCGCCGGAGGGGGAGCGCTGGTTCTCGACCTGCGGTTTTCCGGGGGCGGGGACGTGTTCGAGGCACTGGACGTGGCCCGGCTGTTCTTGCCGGCGGGCAAGACGCTGGCGCGGTTTGTTGATCGCGCCGGGGATGCGCAGGTGTTCGTGTCCCGAACCGACGGCCCCGGGCGGGCGTTGCCGCTGACGGTCTGGGTGAGCGGGGAAACGGCAAGTGCGGCCGAGATTCTGGCGGGTATTCTGCGATTTCACGGGCGGGCGCCACTGCTGGGCGAGTCCACCTGGGGCAAGTGCAGCATCCAGACCGAGCAGCCGCTGTCGGACGGCAGCCTGCTTCGATTCACCGAGCGCCGGGTACTGTTTCCTGATGGAAGCAGCTGTGACGGGCATCCACTGTCTCCTGACGGACCTCTCCCGGTTCGGCAGTGAAAGACAGCTTTTTGCACGCGCTCGCTCGCAGCATTGCTGCAGGCGGGCTTGTATTCGGGAGGAGCGAACGGATTGCGGTTTCGGTCAAGCCATGGTCCGGCAAGGAAGGTCTGTACAGATGCAGAGTTTCCGCAAGAAACACACAGGAGAAGGCAGTGATGAAAGAGTCCCTGGGAAAATTCGGCCGCACCCTCGCCGGCCTGACGGTCATGTTGGCGGCATCGGGTGCATGGACCGCTGTCTGGGCCGACCAGACCTGGAAGGTGCTGGAGATGGACGGTGTATTCGAATACGCCACCGGCCCGGAAGACCTGCCGGCGCTCAGCAGCAAAACACCGGTCACGCCGAGAATGCTGATGGCCTACGGCCTGCTGCCGCCGGAGGCGATGACACTGGCCCTGAGCCTCCGGTCCGAGGGAATCGACCTGCTCTCGGCCGACCTGGAGACCCTGCGTGGGCTTGAGGAACAGGCCCGGGCGGGAACGTTGCGGGCCGACGCGGGGATTCTTGCCCAGCTGGTCTCATTGATGGCCGGTCGCAACTACCTTGAATGGTCGGGCATCACGGTGGAGCAGGAAATTACTCTGGACGATGACACGCCCGTCCGGGGGCGCGGCGAACTGCTGCTTTCCGACGACGAAGGCACTCGCGCCCGGTTGCTGCTGGCAGGCGAAACCGTCCCGGCCGGGCGAATCAGCCTGGTCGAGGCGGCCCAGTGGGGCGAGGCACCCACGGTACGTCTGTTCCGCTCGCCCGGGTATGTCCGCGGACGGGTGGAGTTTCCCCTGGATGCCGGACTCGTGTCGGTGGTTCCCGCGCCGGAGCAGGGGCATCTGGCGGCGGTGACGGTCATGGGGCAGACCGGAGCGCCGCAGACAGTCTTTATGCGTCGCAACAACAGCGGTCGCCTGCTTTGGTCCGCCATGCCCACGACGGGAAGCCAGTTGTTGCCTGAAGCCGTGCTTGCGCTTCCCGGGGGCGATTACATCGTGGCCGGTGCCGGGCCGGTGATCCGCTTCGACGATCAGGGCACGCCCCAGTGGGTTGTCGAGCCGGGCACGCTGGATCCGGCGCTTGCCGGCTTTTCTGTGCGTGCCGCCGCGGTGTCGGGTTCGCGGTTGCTGCTTGCCGGACAGACGGCGGAGGATGGTGCGACGCGCCTGGTGGCGATGGACGACGCGGGGGCGCTGCTCTGGCAGGTGAGCCTGGCGGATGCGGGGCGGGCGGATCATCTGGCCGCGCTGGATGATTCACAATGGGTGCTGGCCGGCACCGCATCCGACGGAAAACCGGCTGTGGCCCTGGTGGATGAGGCGGGAGAAGTGCGCTGGCAATCCGGTGCGGACAAGGGCCTGGCACCTTCAACCATCGAGACGCTCGCCGTGGTTGAAGGCCGTGGGGTGGTTTACGCCGGGCAGGCCGACGGGGGCGGGCTCTGGATTCGGAGTCTTGACCCGGCCAGCGGTGTCATTGCCGATCTTGCCCTGGAGAACGCCGGGGCGATCGGGGCCGTTAATGCCGTGCAAGTGCTCAAGTCTGACGGGGCCGGCGGGCTGCTGATCGGTGGAGAGGCCCGCACCGAGAACGGCTGGCTGGCGCATGTCGACGCGCAGGGCGCAGTGCGCTGGTTCCGTGAATATGGCCTGGAGGATGTTCGCGAGACCCTGCTGGACGTGCGGCCGGTGGGTGATTCGCTGGTGCTTGTGGGCAGGCTGCGGGCCGGGTCGCGCCGGAACTTGCCTCAGGTCTGGCTGATGCAGACCGACGCGGAGGGCAAGCCGGTCGCCCCGCCGGCCCTGCCGGAGCCCGTCGCTGGCTTTGCGGCCGAACTGTCCGCAATGCTTGCCCAGGCCGAGCCGGTGGTTGCCACGCTGGGTGATCCGGAATTCCACGTGGACCAGGACGGCCAGGTAGACATGGCCCTGCCCTGGCTGACCGTGAAGACCGACTGGGACTTCCAGCCCTACGTGCGCCACGTCGAATGGGTGGTGGGTGACGTGCATGCCGGTCTCGGGGCCGTCCGTGAGGGGCTGAAGCCGGTTTCGCTGGAGTTGCCGAAAACAGTGGACGTGCGCGACCAGAGTGGCGGGCTGGCCGGTCGCCTGAGCTTCAAGCAGGCGGATTTTGAGGCCAACTGGGACACGGGGCTTGGCCTGTTCCGGGACTTCTCGCTTGTGGCCGGCGACGCGCTCTTGGACCTGCACCCGCAAGAGGGCCTGATGGGAGCGGGTGCCGCTCAGGCCGCTCTGGCCCAGATGGAAGGCAAGGACGCGCCGCGCAGCCTGCGCGCCGGGCAGGTGACGATCGAATCGTCTACCGAACAGCGCGATGACGGGCTCTACGAGGCGCCTCTGAGCCTCAAGCTGGAAAACGTCGCGCTGGACTCGTTTGTCGAGCCACCGCTGATGAGGTTTGACCAAGTGGCCTTTGAAACCCGGTTCTCGGATGTTGACCTGACAGCCCTGGTGCAGATGGAGCAGCTTCGCGAGGAGCACGAGGTCTTCAAGGCGGACAATCCCATCACCATGTTCGGCGAGATCGTGACCATGGTGGGCAATCCCTCGGGCAAGCTTGCCATCAAGGGGCTGAATGCCCGCGGCGAGAAGGAGCGCCAGTATCTGCGCCTGGCCAGCCTGGATGTCGATTTGGGCCTCAAGCGTGCGGCGACCGGCGTCCAGCGGCGCGATCTCTGGGGACGGCTGGACGTCGAGGGTCTTGCCTTCTCCGAAGCCGATTCGCACCAGCTCGTGCGTTTTGACCTCGATCGCCTGAGCTTCGATGGTGCGATCAACGAGATCTCGCCTGTCGCGATCATTCAACTCGTACTCGCCTCGGCCATGGCCGGCGAGGTTGACGAGCCGACCCTGCTGGCCCTGTCCCAGCAGCTTTACTCGGCGCTCTCTGTCGGGCTGGAAATTGACGGGTTCCGCGGGCTGGAAGAGGGCAGCGAGGATGCGCCGCAACCCTTCGGCCTGGAGTTGCTTCGGTTTCGCAGCGACTCGGTGGACGTGAATACGCCGGCGCCCACCACGCACTTTGCGTTCTCCCACGAGGGCCTCAGCATCCCGCCGGTCCTGATTGCGCAGGACCCGTTCGTCGGTCAGATTCCACGACGCTCTGATCTGGCCTTCGATCTCAAGCGCCTGCCGTCGGGGTTCGCGGAAGACCAGGAAACCGTGCAGCGCCTCAAATCCGGCGAACTTGATCCCGGCCAGTTGATGATCGAGCAGATGGTCGCCAACAAGACCCTGCTGGACATTCCCCGCTGGGAAATCGAGCTGCCCGATGGACTCATTGCCCTGTCCGGGCGCAGCTGGACGGAAGAGCCGACCGATGACGGCCCGGGCCTGGTCAAGGGCGAGTTCGACTTGCGGATTGTCAATTTTGACCAGATTGCCGCCAGCTGGGCCGCATTGGTTGAAGATGCATCGCAGCGCGAAGAGATGGAGGCCGCGGTGGCCATGGTTCGGCTGCTTGGCGAGAAGCGCGAGAATGGCGAAGGCCTGCCCGAACATGTCTTCCGCATCGAGGTGGACTCGGCGGGCAAGGCGCAGGTCAATGGCGAGGATCTGGCCCCGCTGCTCAACCAGCTGGGCGGCTGAGGATGCGGCTTGTCCGCTTGATCCTTCGCTCGGCCGGGAAGCCTGCCGCTCGAAGGGCTGTGGCCGCTGTCGTTGCCGGGGTATTGGGTCTGTCCTGTGCGGCAATCGCCTCCGAGGGCGGCGCGATTCTCCGTATCCTGCCGGGGGACGCGGGTTGTGTCACCTTTCTGGGCAACGAGCCGGGTGCGCTTTATCAAGGCTGTCCGGCAGATGCGCGCATCCAGCGCCAGCACCCCTTGCCGGAGGAGTACCCCATCGATATCGCCTGGCGGCAGGCGGACCTGTTGCTTCTGACCCGCCACGGGATTTACCGGCAGATTCAGGATCGCTCCGGGTGGCAGAAACTGGCCGAACGCGGAGGCATGGCGCTTGATTGCGCACGGTCTACCTGTTGTGCGGTTTCCTGGGGCGGGGATGTTCACCTGCTTTCGGGGTCTGCAACCTTCGCTCCGGCGGTAAACGATGGTCTGCCGGATTCGCCCATGCAGATGGTCGTCATGCCGGATCAGCGGCAATGCCTGGCCGCGGGTTATGGTCGGGGCGTTTTCCGGATCGAGGCGGGCGCGCCGGCCTGGCATCCACTGAATGAAGGATTGCGTACCCGAAACCTGCTGACCATGGACTGCCAGGCTGACCACTGCCTGGCGGGCACCTGGGGAGACGGGCTGTACCGGTTGAGCGATTCTGGCGGGCGTTGGGAACCTCTGGAGACGCTGGATGCAGAGCGTGTCTCGGTAGTGGCGCTGGAAGGCTCCCGGATCCTGGCCGTGACCGATCGCGGCTTCATGCGATCTGCCGATTCCGGCGCGACCTGGGCGCGGCTGTCGCTGCCCGGGGAACCAACCATCACCGCCGCGGCCGTGACCGAGGCAGGTGAGCACTGGCTGGGCGATGAGCGCGGCAGACTCTACCTTGCACGGGGCGATGAAAAGCCGACGCTGGTCCACGCGCCTGACCTGTATCACGTCGATGGGCTGACAAGCAGCCCGGACGGTTCCCTGTATGTGCTGATGGGCACGCGAATTCTCCGAACAACTGACCCGCAAACCGGTCAATGGCGCCCTGTCACGTCTTTGCCGGATGACGAGCCGCTGACCGGCATGACGTCGGATCGGGAAGGCCGGTTGCTGGTCGGCTCGCTGCGTGACGGGATTTTTTGCCGCCCGCCCGCCGGGGAAGTCTGGCAACGCTGCATGGATGGTCTGCCGGAGGAGACGGGCGCATTCGCCTTGCATCGCTCGGCTTCGGGTACGGTGTACCTGGTCACCTCCGGGCGCGGAGAGGCCGAGCAGCAGCTTTACCGCTGGCGCATTGCAGAGTCCCAATGGGTGCCTGTTGTTCTTGGCGGACGGCCCGAGGCCGAACCCTACCGCGTGCGCTGGCTTGAGGAGTTGCCGGGCGGCGTACTCATGGCCTACGGCACCTACAGCCTGCTCTGGAAAAGGCCGGAGGAAGACTTCTGGCGGCAGATGTGGTTTGCGCGCACACCGGGCGAGCCACCAAGCGTGGATGCCGAGGGCCTGCTATGGGTCGAACGCGGCGGGTTTTTTTCATGGAACGAGCCGGGACAGACCCGCTGGCATACGGGAGAGCCTCCCGTGGCACGATGGCACGGGGGTATCTTGCTCCCGGATGGAAACTGGCTGGTACCCGAGCCCGGCGGGCACAGGTTGTCCCTGCTGGCAGTCGATGATGCGGGGCACCTGGCATCGGTCGGCCACTGGCCTGCTCCCATGTCCGGCCCGTTGCGATTCTCGTTGACCGCGGGCGGGCAAGTGGTTGCCGGCGGCTCGGACGGGTTGCGTCTTTACGATCGGGAGCGGGGCACCTGGCAGGACATTACCCCGCTGCCCGGTGGTTTCGAAGCCCCGCAGCAGGTGGGTCTGCCGAAGAATCCGTCCGCGCAGGAGGCACCGTGAAGAAAATCACCCTGCAAACCCTCCTGGGCACCCTGATCCTGGGGTTGACGGCGTTCTTCTGGTGGCTGCCGGCGCCGCAGTTGATGCAGGTCACTGAAATCGACCTGGGGGCATGGCATGCCGAGCGGATGGGCCCGCAGAGAGAGATTGGCCTGGGACTGAGCCGGTTTACCGGGATGCCCGCCATCCGCAAGCCCGAGACAGCCTTCCTGCCCCTGGCCGAATTTGCCGATCGACAGTTCGAGAAGCCGCCTGCGCGTGTCGACGCGCAAGGCTGGCAGCAGCTTGTCTCCGGACGCGCCGGTCTGCCGGCGGATGATGCGCGTAATGTGCCTGAGGGCCCGGCTTTCTGGCTGCCCGTGGATGCCCCGGTGTTTGAAGGCGCCTCCAGTGGATTTGTCTCAGTTGCCGGCGCGGGGGATCTGACGTTCTTCCGGTTTCGGGCGCTTGCCGCCGATGATTTGTGGGACTACGCCATTCCCCCGTCGGTGCAGTTTCCCTGGCGCAGCATTCCATTGGCAGTCGCAGCGCTGTTGGTCGGCTTTGCCCTCTTGTGGTTTGGCCGCGCGCGCGGACTGGCCGATTCTTCCGTAGCCCGCGGATTGCGGCTGAGTCTTTCCTTGCTGATCCTGTTTGGATTGCTTTACCTGTATCTGCTCACCGGCGCCGTAGACAACATGGACATCAAGTACGCGATGATCCTTGTCTCGATTCCGCTGGTTCTCACCACTGCGCTGGCCATCATCTGGCTGAGCGCGAGCCTGCGTCGGCTGCGCAGGCTGATCAATGGGGAGGGACTCTGGGCCGACTGGGAACTGAACAAGACGCAGTGGCACGGGTACCTTGAGGCCCGAACGGCACGGCAGACTGCCCGGCACAAGGTCATGCTGGCCAGCCTGGGCGGCATCATGATCGCAGTGGCGGCGCTGTATGTCGCATTCGCGCCGGATCGGGACGGCACACTCTGGGTCGTTGTCACCCTGGCAGTCGTGTTTGGACTCGCCCTGCTGGCCGCGTTTTTCGTGCCTTTGTGGACGCGCCATCGACTGGCCCAGGCCGAACACCGGGTCTGGATCGGGGAAGGTGGCGCCCTGGTCGGCAACCAGTATTTCCGCTGGGCGGGCCTGGGCGCCCGTCCAAGGCAGGCGTGCCTGGTCAAGGAATCGGCCAGCCTGTTTTTGATCGAGCTTTCATTCGAGCAGACACAAGCTTATTTCGTCCAGGGCAACCCGATTTTCTACAAGCAGGAACACAGGGTCTGGGTGCCTGTGCCGGTTGAGCTTCGCGACCAGGGTCAGGCAGTGGTCGATCGGCTGTCCGAGTTCTTCGGCCTGAACGCCGAATCGAAATGACAGGCAAGTGCGGATGAGTCGGGCAAGCAGGCGGGGGGCGCGCAGGTCATCGCGCTGGCTGGTCTTGGTCGGTCTCCTGCTGATCGGATTCGCCGCCTGGGGCCCCTTGCTGCTGGTACTGGGGGATTCGAGCGCTGCCGAAATCACCGAACTGCGCCGGCAGGGCGGGACCGATGAATATGCGCGCTATTTCTGGAACGTCAGCTACCGCTTCCGTGACGCGGACGGGGCCATGCAC
The DNA here is from genome assembly GCA_049974825.1 of Halothiobacillaceae bacterium. Classification (GTDB taxonomy): domain Bacteria; phylum Pseudomonadota; class Gammaproteobacteria; order Halothiobacillales; family Halothiobacillaceae; genus JBKHDT01. Next base: position 26,387 of record JBNGDJ010000022.1, read on the forward strand.
AGCGGGCAGGCCCGCATTCTGGGCGATGCAATCAATCCGCTCAAGGGCAGGGGGCGAACGGTTCACTACCTGCCTGCGGCGCCCTGGATCAATGCACTGTCATTCCAGATCCATCCGGGGCCAGTCCAGTTAGCCCTGGCGGCGATCGGGCTGTTCCTTATCTGGTCCACCCGGCCGGGACGCCCCAGTGCCAGGCATGGCGGCAGACGAAAAAACCCGCCTGGATCAAACCGGACGCCCGCGCCGCAGGCTCCGGACGACGAAGCGGCGAGACGCTGGCTCCAGCGCTATCCGCGGCGTTATCGACAGTACGCTTGGCTGTTTTTCATCCTGCTGGTGGCAGGGGTTGGCGCGCTTCTGTGGTGGGAACTGGACGGGTTCGATGCGGACTGGTTCGCCGCGATGACCGGCTTCGTGCTGTTCACCGGCCTGCTGATGACCTGGAGCGGCCACCGCCGGCGACGGGCCTGGGTCGGGATCATCGAGGGAAAACGCGTCGAGCGCCGACCCATTCGGGACAGTGATGCCCAAGGGCAGTTGTGTGAGACGGCCATTCTTGAAATCCGCCTGCCCGGCCGGTCGCATCTGCTCAGGCAGTCCGTGACCCCGTCCATGTACGCATATTTCGCCGTGGGCGACCAAGTCTTCAAGCTTGCTGGGTTCGACTATCCGGAAAAGCTGGCGGCGGACAGCTCCGGCCGGGTCTGCATCGTCTGCGGGGCCATACTGCCGGCTGATGCGAGCGGCCATTGTCCACGCTGTCGCGCGCCCCTCGTGGCGCAGGCGATCCTGCGCGAACAGATCAAACCGAAGGGAAGGAAAACATGATGGAAATCCTGATCGGCATAGTGGTCATGGCCCTGTTTGTTGGGTTTGTCATGTGGAAGAACCGGGGGCGTGAGAAACCCCCGACGGACTGGGAGGGGGAGCAGTGGTGGGCCGAGCGGGAAGCGCGGAATCGCGAAGGCCCGTCGATTCGCTCATCATCGGAAGCGGGCAAATCCGGTGATCGTGAAGACAGCCGGGACAACGACGACGGCGACGGCGGGGATTGACGGCAGGGCGCCTCGAAAAACCTTTCGAGGCGCCCTTTGGGGCAGGGATGCCCCAACGCGTCAACCGCGTAAGCGGTTGAAATAGCGTGAGTCCTTCGCGGGTCTCCCGCGAAGGACGACCTCGAAAAACCACAGGGAAGTGGTTTTTCGAGGTTCCCGGCAATCAATCACGCAAAGCCCTCCCACACCCCTCGTTCCCAAGCTCCGCTTGGGAACGCCTGCCGGGCCTGGTCTGCATGCCCAACCACCGCGGTCAGGTAAAATAACCGCGGCCCGAGCACGGCACCCCGCGGCCCGAAACACACCCCCACACCCCTCGTTCCCAAGCTCTGCTTGGGAACGCCTACCGGGCTTGGTCTGCAGGCCCAGCCACCGCGGTCAGGTAAAATAACCGCGGCCCGAGCACGGCACCCCGCGGCCCGAA
>JBNGDJ010000023.1:0-26100 GCA_049974825.1 Halothiobacillaceae bacterium
TTCCGCCGTCTGGCGCACTTTGCGCTCCTCTCGAAGCGAACGCTGTTGGCGTACAGCCGATTCCCGCGCCCAGTCGTTGGCCTGCTCACAGGCTGTGCGCCAGGCGTCGATTTGCTCGGGGTACAATCCCCGTTGCCGGCAATACTCGGCCCGCTCGGTTTCGTTCAGCGCCGCGGTTTCGACCACCGCCGCGAACTTGTCTCGGGCCGACCAGCCTGCCGGCGTCGTGTCGCCGTCCGGCAAAAGCCGGCCCCGACGGCGGGCATCACGCCGCCAGTTGTACAGCGTGGCCTCGGAGATCCCCTCCTCGGTGGCCAGCGCCGCAATGGTCTGGCTCTCCGGTGGCAGCATCTTCTTGATCACTGCCTCTTTACGTTCGGATGAATACCGCAAAGATTGCTCCGTTCCGACCCCTCGGTGAGTTTCTAACAGGCTATCAGGTTAAGCGGACATCTACCTTGACAGAGGGGGCCATGGATGGCTTCTTGCAGAGTTTCCATAGAGGAAAGGAAAACGGCATGAGCGGACAGTTTACGCTGCAGAGCGGGCGCTGGTACGGATGGCAGATGATGCCCGGCTACATGGGTTTGTGCGTCCCCTTTTATTCACCCATCTATGTTGAAGCGGTTACGCCGCGCAAGACCGGAGCGGGTCTGCTCACGCTGCAGTTTGTCAATATGGCTTATGCCGAAGGCGTCCGGAATTTTCAAAGTGACATGCGGGTTCTGGTTCGGCGGGACCATTATCTGATGGCTTCCCTGGTGGGATATTCCAAACCCAGGGACGCGGTGATCTGTGAGATCACCTTCAAATGGCTCAAGCAGGCGGTACCGATCCTGTTGTCCCAGCATCCTGTCCGTGAGTATGCCCAGTCGGAAGAGACGAATGTGCAGGATTATCTCGACGCGGTCTTTCGACCGGATCGCTGGTCATCCTGCGCGCGGGTGGGTAAATCATCGAGCGGTGGCCTGAACGATTCAGAAGAGGCAGTCGACTGAAAGGTTGTGGGCCGGAGTTTGCTCGCGCAATTGAAGGCAACTTGGGGAACTCTGCACAAACGATCCATGGGTTTGTGCAGACTTTTCTTAAGGCCTTGACCAGGATCCCGACGTGGTTTCACAGGGCCGCGATCATGGCGCGGTACAGGGCCTCGTCGGTCAGTTCGATGGGGTTGCCCAGCATGCTGCCGGCCCGGCAGTTGTCCAGCACCGGTTGCAGGTTGTCTGCGCTCAGGCCGTGGCGGGCGAGGCCGTCCGGGACATAGCGGTCGGTCATGGCTTGCAAGGCGTCGATCAGTGCATCGAGATCGTCGCGGCCAACCATCAGACGGGCGACCAGACGGTAGCGGCCCAGGGCCTTGCTGGCCCGGGGGTCGTCGGGGCGAAGGGCCAGGGCGGCAATGTTTTCGGCAGTGACCGGGGCAAGCAGGCGGGCGCAGACTTCACCGTGCGGTGCCGGAAAGTGGGCGCCGATCGGGCCGGCCAGTCCGTGAATGGCCCCCAGACCTGCGTTGGCGAGTGTCATTCCCGAGAAGCTGGCAGATAGCATCAGGCGCCCAAGGCCGTCTCGATGATTCGCTTCTTGCGCATCATCGGCCGCTTCGAGTGCGCCCTGGAACAGCGAGAGTCCCTGCAGGGCGAGCGCATCGGTCATCGGCGTGGCCCGGTGGGTGATGTAGGACTCAAGCAGTTGAGAGAAGGCATCCATGGCCGTGGCATTGCGCACGCGGGGCGGGCAGCTTTCGAGCAGCGCCGGGTCGAGCCAGGCTTGGCGGGCGAGCAGGCGGGCATCCCGGAACGATTTCTTGAAGTCGCCCAGTCTTGAGATCACGGCGTTCTTGGTGGTTTCGCTGCCGGTGCCGGCGGTGGTGGGCACGGCCAGGAACGGCACCGGGTCGGCTTCGATTTTCCGGCCGCAGCCGACGCCTTCTAGGTAGTCGATGATCGAGTGGCGCTCGCGCAGCAGCCCGGCGATTGCCTTGGCCGCATCCAGCACGCTGCCGCCACCGAATCCGACGACCCATTCGATGCCCTCCGGAGCCTCGGCCACGATCTGGTCGATCAGCTCCGGGGAGGGTTCCTGCCGAACCACCACGCGATGAACCTCACGCTCGGCCAGGGTGCGCGGCAGGCGTTCGGGGATCAGCTCGGCATCGGCATGGCCTCCGGCCACCAGCATCAACCGGTCTTTCGCCAGGGTGCAGAGCGTGTCATCCAGCGATTGCCGAGTAATGTCCCAGCCGAAGCGAATCGCCGGCATCTGCGCGAATTCAAAGCGCTCCGGCAGAAGGGCGGCGGTCTTGGGGATCTCGTCGGTCATGGCATGTCTCCCGGTGAACTGGAGCGGCCCGAACCCGAACGGCCTGGGCCCTCGGTTTTACCTGCGCGAAGTCGGCGTATTCAGGGCATCAGGCCCCGATAGGGCACGCCCTGACGGGGTTCGGCCATCATGTCGGCGACCTGTTCGCGCCAGGTCAGGTAATGGGTGGTTTGCTTGTGTGCTGCGGCCTGTGCGGCGGTCTCGTAGGCTTCGTAAAGAACAAAGGCGGTCGGGTCATCCGCGCTTTGCAGGATGTCGAACCGGCGGTTGCCGGTTTCCTGCACGGAGCCTTCGTGGTTCGGCCGGCAGGCGGCGATGAAGTCTTCGACGCAATCGGCTTTGACGCGTACGTGAACGATGGTGACGTGCATGGCCATTGCTCCTTTTGCTTGTGTTATTTGCGGTGCCGCCCCCGCTTTGATCTGCCAGCGAGGTGCTTTCTCGTGGTTGAGGTCAAGTCGTCCGCGGTTTGAGCCGGGTGGCATTCCCAAAGGGGAGCCTCGAAAAACCACTTCCCTGTGGTTTTTCGAGGTCGTCATTCGCGGGAGACCCGCGAATGACTTACGCAATTTCAATCGCTTGCGCGCTTGATGCGTTGGGGCATCCCTGCCCCATAGGGTATCTCGAAAGGTTTTTCGAGATGCCCAAAGAACGGTTACATCCCCGTCGGGCCATCCGTTGAATCGGTGGCGATTCGCGACAGCGTGTCTCTCAGCGCCTTGAGGTCGAGCGGCTTGGTCAGCATTTCATCCATCCCTTCGGCAAGAAAACGCTCGCGGTCTCCCTTCAGGGCGTTGGCGGTCAGGGCGATCACGGGGGTTCTGGATCGGCCGGTTTCCGATTCGAGGGCCCGGATTCGGCGCGTGGCTTCCACGCCATCCATCACCGGCATGCTGATGTCCATCAGGATCACGTCGAAGGGCGTCCGGTCATCCTGGTTCTCGCAGGCGGCTACTGCCTCGGCGCCATTGGCTGCCAAGGTCTGCTCAAGGCCCATCCTGGCGAGTACCGCTTTCATCAGTTTCTGATTGACCGGGTTGTCTTCGACCAGCAGTACGCGCTGAATGCCGGTTGGCAGGGCCTGTGTTGTCGACGAACGGCCATGGGACGAATCGGTTGCCACCGGTTCGTCCGCGATGCGTGTCTGCCAGCGAAAGCCCAGCGTTGTGCCTCGCCCCGGCTGGCTGTCGATTTCCAGCTGTCCGCCCATCAGGGACACCAGCTGCTTGCAGATCGCCAGGCCGAGGCCGGAGCCACCATAGCGGCGGGTGGTCGAACTGTCTGCCTGGGCGAAAGGCTGGCCGATCCGGTCGATCATCTCCTGCGTCATGCCAATGCCCGTATCGCGCACCGAGAGTGCCAGCGTGCAGCGGTCGTCCTGTTGATCCAGCAGGTCGAGGCGCACCTCCACCGTTCCGTTCTCGGTAAACTTCACGGCGTTGCTGACCAGGTTGCTGACAACCTGCTTGAGTCGCAGGGCATCGCCCAGGACGCGCCGGGGCAGCCGGGGGTCAATGGTCAGATACAGGCGGGTGCCCTGATGCTCGGCCCGGCTGCCGAACAGCCGCACCACGGCAGAAAGTGTGTCATGCAGCGCCAGCGGCGCCTCTTCGAGCTGCAGCATGCCGGCATCAATCTTCGAGAAGTCGAGGATGTCGTTGATGATGCCAAGCAGCGAGCTGGAGCTGTGCCGAATGGTTTCCAGGTAGTCACGCTGCTGCGCGGTCAGCGGGGTTTGCTCGAACAGGTCCAGGAAGCCGATGATTCCATTGAGCGGCGTGCGAATCTCGTGCGACATGTTGGCCAGAAACTGGTCCCGGGCACTTTGTGCCTCGCGCAGGGCGGTCAGGGTCTGGGCGAGGTTGCGTTCCTTTTCGATCAGGTCCTGGTTTGCGGCGCAGGATCGCAGCGAGGTCGCGAGTTTCTCGCAGATTGGCGCGAGAGCGCGCAGGGTCTGATCGTCCAGCGCCGTGTGGCGTGTAAAAACCAGCCAGCCGCTGTCGGGCAGATGAAACAAGTAGCAATGCCGGCCGTCATCCAGCCGATGGCGGGCGTACAGCCCGGCCGGTGTATCGACCAGGCTGTGCCCGGTGCTCAGCACGTGAGAGAGGCAGGCGCGCAGCGACTCGTTCAGCCCCCGCCGGGGTGTCAGGAACAAAGGCTCCGGATTGCCATAGCCGAACACCCCGGCGGTCAGGCCATCAAGCTTGCGCAGCATGACCTTGAGCGATTCGGAGAGCAGCTTGCGTCGGTCCAGCGAATTGCCGATGGCCATCGCCAGTTCGTAAAGAATCCGGACACGGATTTCGTCCTGACGGTGTCCTGCTCCGGCCTGCTTGGGAGGCGCCTGTCCCGGTGTCTGGCTGTCCGGGCCACCCTGCATCACAGCAGGGCCACCACGGTGGTCTTGTTGTAGAACTCGAGATAACCCGTGCCGGAATTGGCGATTTCCCCAAGCACCAGCGCCCCGCAAACCGGCACGTCCGTCCCGACCACGGCCTCGATGGCGTCGACTTCGGCATGGAACTGTGCCTTCATAAACAGGGCGCGGGAGATGCAGTCGAACAGCAGCGCCACTTCTGGCTGCTTGCTTTGTGTCAACTGCCGGGCACGGCCCGCGGTTTCTCCGGTCGCCCGGACCAGCTGGTTGGCATCGGCCGTCAGAATGTTCACGAAGTCGCCCTCCGACAACTCGCCCACGCAGATCAAGGCCCCGTCTTCGGTTACGGCGATCGGGTCGCGGACCACCATTTCACCGGCCAGCTTGTTGATCCCGAAGGGAAATGCCTGGGCAATTTCGAAGAAGTTGTCGGCGTTAATGGCCGTGGCGGAATGCTGGTCGACGATTTCCCGGTAGACCGCGAAGGCGTTGCGATCGTCGATTTCGTGAATGACATTGCCCGAAACGCGGGTAATGCGATGATCCGGGTCGATGGTCTGCCAGCCATGGCCGACGGCCAGTGCGCTTGCGCTGTCGAGCATGCCGATCAGGGCCGCATCCATCACCCGGCCGTCATTGGTCAGCAAACAGGGTTTCTGCTCGAAGCTCAACGACCCGGCGCCCCCACCGAGAAAATTGGTGGTGGCCCCGAATACCGCATAGACCGCGTCGACCAGAGCTGCGATGCGTCGGGCCAGTCCGTCAACCAGGACGATCATGGTGGCGCTGTCATCCAGGTCCGCGCAGGCTTCGTCGATGCGCTCCTCGAAGTCGGCCTCCGCGTCGCTCAGTCCTTCGATCACGCGGGTTTCGAGCGAATGGGGCAGGCCGATGACCACGGCGCCCTGCTCGTGGGCACGAGAATCGGCCACCACCTGGGGGAAGATCCCGCCGATCAGCGGCAGTTCGACCTTCGAAAGCAGCGCATCAAGCGCCTCGCCGTCGTAGTCGTTTGCATCCGCGGCAAGAATCATCAGGCTGCGCACGCCCGGGGCGTTGCCTGCCCGGTCGATGGCGTCTGCGAGGGCGGGCAGGGCGGGGGAACTGGTGAACTGCACAATACTCATGCCGGGTCGCTCGCTCCAATGCTTTGGGGATCATGCTGCCCGTAGAACCGGGCAAAATCTTCATGCTTCATGGGCCGACCGAGCAGGTAACCCTGAATCTGGTCGACACCGATGGCATCCAGGTAATCTTGCTGGCGCTGGGTTTCCACGCCTTCTGCAATCGTTTCCAGGTCCATGCTCTGAGCCATGACGGTAATGGCCCGCACGATGGCGCGGTCACTGGGTTCTTGAACGATGTTCTTGACGAAGGCCCGGTCGATCTTGATCGTGTCCAGCGGAAACCGCAGCAGGTATTCCAGCGACGAGTAGCCGATGCCGAAGTCGTCGATGGCGATCTTGAAGCCTTGTTCACGCCACTGATGCAGCTGCACGATGGTGCCCTGCGGGTCCTGCATGGCAATGCTTTCGGTGATTTCCAGCTTGACGTGCTTCGGCGCGATCCCGGCCGCGGATACGGCCGACTCGAGAATCTCGGGCAAACGGGCGTCCTGGAACTGCCTTGGCGAGAGATTGACCCCCATCAGCACTTGGATGTCCCGGTCGCGCCATGCCCGCTGCTGCCGGCAGGCTTCGCGCAGCATCCATTCTCCCAGCTCGTTGATCAGCCCCATTTCCTCAAGTAGCGGGATGAACTGGGGCGGTGGAATCAGTCCCAGCTCTGGATGTTCCCAGCGGATCAGCGCCTCGACGCCAACAAGTGCGTTGTCTGACAGTTGCATCTGGGGCTGGTAGACAAGGTGAAACTGCGCGAAGTCCGCCTGCACGGCCTCGCGCAGGGCGAATTCCAGCTTGAGGATGCGGGTGGCCCGGTCGTCCTGGCTGGCCTCTGCCACGGCCAGTGGCTCTCCGGTCTGTCGGGCGCGCTGCTGGGCTTCCTGTGCCGCCTGGACCAGCCCTTCGGCATTGCCGGCATGCTCGGGAGCCAGCGCGATGCCCCCGGTCATGGAGAGAAACACCGTCTGATCCGCGACGTTTGATGCCCGGCTGATCTCGGCCAGAAAAACCTCCGTGGCGCCCCGGATGCGTTCCAGGTCGTCGTGGGGGAAGGTCAGCGCGAACTCGTCGCCGTCGAGCCGGGCGATTTCCACCTCCTCTGGCAGAACCTGCTTCATGCGCCCGGCCACGATTTTCAGGATCTGGTCGCCGGCCTGGATGCCCAGCGCGTCGTTGAGGCGACCAAAGCGGTTGATGTCGAGTACCACCAGCCCGACTCCGCGCGCGCCCCGATCAATTTCCGCATCAAGCTGATGCAGCAGCATCTTGCGGTTGGGCAGGCCGGTGAGCTGATCGTGCAGCGTCATGTGCTGCACCATGGTCTCGGTTTCGCGGACGGCAGTCAGGTCCTGGAATGCGCCCTCGTAGATCAATGCGCCGGATGTGTCGGAATCTGGTTCGGCGATCAGGTGCAGGACCAGCGGGTTGTCGCCCTGGACTGTCAGCCGGATCTCGATATCGAAACGGGTGCCGTTGTTCTCCGCAACCTGAAAGGCGTCGCGCAGTCGACGGGCATCTTCCTCGCGGGTCCGACTGCAGAGCTTTTCCGGCGTGTCCATGTGCTCCGGGGGGATTCCGGTAAGCGTCTCCAGCGACTCGGACCACTCGATGTGGCCCGAGTCGACCCGCCAGGCCCAGAAGCCCAGCCGGGCAATTTTCTGGGCGTTGATCTGCTGCAGGCGGGCCCGCTGCAATGCGGCGCTGTCACAGCGCGCCCGCCACGCATACTGAAGGCGGGCCGTCAGCAGGGGTAAGTTGATGGGCTTGGTGATGAAGTCCGTGGCACCGGAATTGAAGGCTTCGGTGATGTCGGCGGTGTCATCGGCGGAGGTGAGCATGATGATGGGCGTGCCGGGAACGGACTCGATCTTGCGGATGGCCTGGCAGGCCTCAAAACCGTTCATTTCGGGCATCATCACGTCCATCAGGACCAGATCCGGGACGTGCCGGATAAAGGCCTCGACGCCTTCGCGGCCATTCTCCGCTGCAAGAAACTCGTATCCGTTGTTGCGCAGGATGCTTCTGATAAGCATCCGGGTGGACATGTCGTCGTCTACGACGAGGACCTTGATCGGCTGCTGGTCGGTCTGGGCCACGGATCATTCTGCCTGTGTTGTGCAAGCCGGTTGCATGAGCTGCGCTGCTGCTTGTCCTTCGCGCACCGCAGGCAATCGGCGGGGGTCGACTGCCGGGCTGCGTGGGTGAAGGAATCTCTGCACGAATGCAGACCTTCCCGTGCCGGTCTCGGATGCCCTGCCGCACAATGGCGCAAGCCATTGAATCGCGGAGCCCGGGCCGAGCATGTATCCGCCCGGGCGTTGCTGCACGAATCCACGGAGGGATTTGTGCAGAGTGTCCTTGACAAGGGTCGAGGCTAGGACCCTCAGGCGTACCGTTGCGCCAGCAGTGTCTTGGTCCGCTCGGCCATTGGCTCAATGCGGGCCACGGTCTGCCCATCAACCGATTCGCCATCATGGGCGCTTTGCTCGATCTGTCGCGCCAGATCAGAGAGCCCCAGAGCCCCGAGGTTGCCCGCGCTGCCTTTCAGCGCATGAGCCCGCCGGCGAATTTCGTCCATGTCTTTCGATGCCAGCGCACGCTTGAGGTCGTCGAGCTGATTGTCCAGACTGTTCAGGAAGAAGTCGACGATCTCGCGGATTTCATCACCGAGTGCCTCTTCCAGGCCCTCGAGCATGGTGTTGTCGATGACCTCGTCGTCCACGGGCATGTCTCCTTGCTTGCTGTGCTGCTCTGGTGCTTGCGTTCGTTCGGCTGGCGTATCGCCGATCAGACTGGCAATCGCCTCAAGCAGTTGTTCTCGATTGTAGGGTTTGCTCAAGACCGCGTCCATGCCGGCCGATAGACAAATGTCCACTTGTTCGGTGCCGGCGTGTGCGGTCAGGGCCAGAATGGGCAGCCGGGCCCACCCTTGCGATTGCTCGTTTTCCCGGATTTGTCGGGTGGCCTCGGGGCCGTCCATCACCGGCATCTGGCAGTCCATCAAAACCAGATCGAATTCCCGGTCCTGCGTCAGGCAGGCGACGGCCTCGGCACCGTCGACGCATTCCGCGACCTCGGCGCCCTCGCGCCCAAGCAGACGCCGCGCCAGCAGCCGGTTGACCTGGTTGTCCTCCACCACCAAGACCCGTCGGCCCAAGAGCGACGTGCCGGTGGCAGGCCCTTCGGACTCGTTTTCCGTTGGGTCGGGCAGGCGGGCGGCCAGGGCGCTGCGGTCCGTTCTGGTGGCTGTTTCGTTTGTGGTCGTGGCTGGTGATGCGACGAGGCTGACCAAGGCATGGGCCAGGGCATCCTGACTGGTGGGCTTGGCCAGCGCCTGGTCGATCAGCCCCTCTGCCGCGGCTTGTTGATCGCGGGCATCCCCGGCGGAGGAGAGAATCACCAGCCGAATCTCGGGATCGACTTGCCTGATCCGTGCGGCCAGGTCCAGGCCGTCCATCTGCGGCATCATGCGGTCAATGACGGCTGCGGCCACGCGATCGGCGTTGCTGTCCCGACGCAGCCAGTCGAGCGCCTGAAGGGGGTTGGCGAAGCCGTGCGGCCGCATGCCCCAGGCGACGGCATTGCGTTCCAGGATCAGCCGATTGGTATTGATGTCGTCCACCACCAGCAACCCGCGCCCGGCAAGAGTGCGCGTGTCCACGGGGCGGGTCGCATCCTCGGGCTGGTGGTCGGCCGGTACCAGCGCCAGGTCGAAATAAAAGGTGCTGCCAACGCCGGGTTGGGACTCAAGCTGAAGCTGGCCGCCCATCAGGGAAACGAGGCGTTGGCTCAGCGCCAGGCCCAGCCCGGTTCCGCCGTACTTGCGGGTGGTGGACTCGTCCGCCTGGCGGAAAGGTTCGAAGATGTGCGCCTGGGCCTCCTGGGAAATCCCGATTCCGGTGTCGCGCACGGAAAACCGGACCTGGTCACCCGTTATGCCGGCACTTAGCGTGACTTCGCCTGTTTCGGTGAACTTGATGGCATTGCCCAGCAAATTCAGCAGCACCTGGCGCAGACGCAGGGGGTCGCCCATGATGTGCCGAGGCAGGGCCGGGTCGATGTCGAGGTTCAGCTCCAGGTGCTTCTGGTGGGCGCGGGCGGCCATCAGCTTGCCCGTATGCTCGATGACTTCCACCACGTCGAAAGCGACATGCTCAATGTCCAGGTGGCCGGCATCCACCTTGGAGACGTCCAGGATGTCGTTGAGCAGGGCGAGCAGCAGCTCGCCAGAGCGTTGCGCGATTTCCAGATATTCGCGCTGTTCTGGGCTTAGCTCGGTATCCAGCGCCAGCTCCAGCATGCCCATCACGCCATTCATGGGCGTTCTGATTTCGTGGCTCATGTTGGCCAGGAAGCTGGATTTCATCCGGGCAGCGCGCTCGGCCGCTTCCCGCGCTTCGTCCTGGGCTCGCTGCATCTCGATCCGCTGCGTCATGTCCCGGAAGACCGTGACCGAGCCGACGATCCGACCATCGCGAATCATTGGAGCGCAAGTGACCTCCACCGGCAGGACGGTACCGTCCGACCTGCGAAACCCTTCGCGTTCGGCGTAGTAGACATCGCCGCGCAGGGTGGCAACGCGGATCGGGCAGCGCTCCATGGGGACGGCTTCGCCGTGATGGTCGTGGGCGTGGATCAGGTCGTGGACCCGCGCGTTTTCAAGCTGCGTCCGTGAGAAGCCAAGGATGCGCTCCAGCGCTGGATTCCAGTAGGTCATTCGGCCGTCGCGGTCCTGCACGAACAGCCCCTCAAGCATGTTGTCGGTAATGGCCTTGAGCGTATGCCGCTCGTTGGCCAGCACGCGCCGCGCAGCCCGCTGCCGATAGATGAACCAGAGCAGCAGGGCCAGCAGCAAGCCGGCGCCCAGCGCCATGACCAGGTAGTTCCGGGCAGCCTGGCTGAGCTCAGGCAGATCGGCGTAGCTGACCAGGTAGCCCGCCTGGGCCCCGGAGATGTCGTGAATGGGCATGAACTGGATGGCGGCGTAGTCCAGGCCCCGAAGGCGCACCGGGACCGAAAAAGTCCGGTCCTCGGCCATTGACGCGCGAATCTGCGACCAGCGCGCCTGCACCCGCCGTTCCAGGACGACCTGTCTTTCGGATCGGATCAACTCGGTTTCATGCGACAGCCGGGCTTGCAGGTCCTCGATTACGTAGTCCGGGTTGACCTGCACCGGATAGAGCAGGTCGTCGGTGTGCTCTCCGATCCGGGCGTCCAGATTGGCCCGGCGCAGCCAGAAGGTGAACTCGTGGTCCGGCATGACCTCGGACAGCCCGGCGCGGATCGCCTCGAAGTCGATGCTGGTCTCCACCGAGCCGATCAGGCGGTCCTCGATCCGGACTGGAAAGACGAAACGGTAGCCATGAAACAGCTTGCCGTTCTCGAATCCCCGCGCCGGCTTGCCCGTCTCCAGCACCATCCGCACGCTGGGGCGCGCGGCCAGAAGGCTGTCCCCGGAAACCTCTGGGCGATGAAACCTCAGGTAGCTGTCTCCCTCCGCGGTGTGAAAATGCAGCTGGACCAGGTTGTAGCGGGTCATGTGCTGATAGTCGTCCCAGAGCAGCCGCAAAAGTCGGCCGCGCAGGATGGCCTGTTCCTCGTCGGAGGCCTGCAGACCCTGGTGGAACAGTCGGCGTACCCCGGGACGGGAAAACAGCGTGTCGTGCATCAGGTCCGCCACCTGGCCGTAGGTTTGGGTAATGGCGGCGTAGGCACTCAGGGTTTCGCGACTCTTGGCCTCGAGAATGTCCTCGGCACTCTTGGACCACAGGGCATGAACCCCGGCCAGCAGGATGCCTTCGAGCAGAACGAGAATGACGAGGAAAGGCCACTTCACCGCATGGCCTCCGCACTGGTCTCGCCCGGCGGGGGCGTGTCAGGTGCTTGTGCCCCGTCCGGGAACTGGATCCGTTCAAAGTCCCGTCGGATGGCATCGTAGTCAGCATCGTTTGCCGGCAACGTGCCGTTGATCATATTGGCCGGCCAGTTTTCCCGAAGAACCTCGTGGTCCGGGGCCAGGGCAAGAAAGCCCCGGCGCAGTTTCTCCCGCGTGGCAGCATCCAGGGTGCGGGTATTGGCCACCAGCGTGAAGCCCGGCAGGGGCATGGTGTCGGCCAGTGGCTGCAGGCCGACGGATGCGTAGCGGTCGGCCAGGTGGTCCTTGATGATCCCGATGTCATGTCCGCCGGTGACCACGCTGATGGCGATCTGGTCATGGCGGCCAATGAACGCGAAGTCGGTGGTGGCCACGTCGATGTCCGCCTGCTCCAGGATGGTGGCTGCGGCAAAGTAGCCACAGGTCGAATAGGGCTGGGTCAGGGCCAGCCGGGCGTCTGCATACTGGTCCAGGGGGCGTCGGTCATCCGCAAAGGCCACCAGGGTGCAGCGGTAGTGATCCCGGCCGTCCGTATCGCGAAAGCGGACCAGGGGCTCGACCTGCGGATGATGCTGGCTCAGGCGGACGTAGGGCAGGGGGCCGAGAATCGCCAGGTCGATCTCGTCACGCTCGAAGCCGGCGATGACCGCTTCGTAGCGCAGGATGTTCTGGACGGAAACGGGCCGGTCGAGCAGGTTTTCGATGAATTCGGCCGGGCCAATCTGGCTGCGGATGGCATCGGCACGGGAGTCAAACAGGGTCGGCGCCAGCACCAGCGGATCAGTCTCTGCGCCGGTCGGCACCGACATGGCCAGCGCAAGCGCAGAGGCCATGGCAGCGACCTGCCAGCGGGACAGTCCAACCCGGTACTTTCCCTCATGAAGCATAGGCAATCACTTCTTTCCCTTGGCCCAGGAATCGCGCAGGGTGACACAGCGATTGTAGACGGGCCGATCGTGATTGTGGTCCCGGATATCCGACACGAAGTAGCCGTTGCGCTCGAACTGGAAGCGCGACTCGGGCGGTGCCTCCGCCAGCGCGGGTTCCATGTAGCAGCGCCGGACCTGCTTGCTGTCGGGGTTGAGATCGTCGATGAAGTCGCGCTTGAGGTCATCCGGGTCGCCTTCCCGGCGGCCACCTGGTGCGGGGACATCGAACAGGCGGTCGTAGATGCGCACGCTGCCCTCCACGGCATGGGCGGCGCTGAGCCAGTGGATATTGCCCTTGACCTTGCGACTCTCGGCGCCCGGCGTGCCGGACTTGGTATCCGGGTCGTACTCGGCATGAATGATTGTCACCCGTCCTTCGGCATCTTTCTCGAAACCGGTGCAGCGGATGATGTAGCCGTAGCGCAGGCGCACCTCGCCGTCAGGCTTCAGGCGGAAGAATTTCTTCGGTGGCTCCTCCATGAAGTCCTCGCGCTCGATCCACAGTTCGCGCGTCAGGGGTACCACGCGCTGGCCGAGTTCCGGCTTCTGGGGATGATTGGGAGCAAGACACTCCTCGACCCGGTCCTCGGGGAAGTTGGTCAGCACCAGCTTCACCGGGTCCAGAATCGCAATGCGTCGTTCGGCTTGCTCGTTGAGGTCCTCGCGCATGCAGTCCTCAAGCACGCCCATGTCGATCAGGCTGTCGGAGCGTGACACGCCGATCCGGTCGGCAAACAGCCGCAGACCGGAGGGCGTGAAGCCCCGCCGGCGCGCACCCTTGAGCGTCGGCATCCGGGGGTCGTCCCAGCCATCGACATGTCCCTCCTGGATCAGCTGGATCAGCTTTCGCTTCGAGAGCACCGTGTAGGTCAGGTTGAGCCGGGCGAATTCGGTCTGGCGGGGCAGGTTTTCCCGGTCGAAATGACCCAGCTCTGCCAGTCGGTGCAGGAACCAGTCGTAGAGCGCGCGATGGTCCTCGAACTCGAGCGTGCACAGCGAATGGGTGATCCCTTCGATGGCATCGGACAGGCAGTGCGCGTAGTCGTACATCGGGTAGATGCACCAGGCATCACCCGTGCGATGGTGATGCGCGCGGCGGATGCGGTAGATGGTCGGATCGCGCATGTTCATGTTGGGCGATGCCATGTCGATCTTCGCACGCAGCACGTGACTGCCGTCCGGGAATTCGCCGTCACGCATCCGCCGGAGCAGGTCGAGGTTTTCGTCAACGGGCCGGTCCCGGTAGGGGCTGTCCTTGCCGGGCTCGGTCAGCGTGCCGCGGTTTTCCCGCATCTGTTCCGGCGTCTGCGAATCCACGTAGGCCAGGCCGGCTTCGACCAGGGACTCGGCACACTCGTAGAGCTTCCGAAAATAATTGGAGGTGAAGTCGGTGGGTTTCGGCCAGTCAAAGCCGAGCCAGGCGACATCCTCCTCGATGGCGCGGACGTACTCGTCGTCTTCCTTGACCGGGTTGGTGTCGTCAAAGCGCAGGTGACAGATGCCGCCGTAATCCCGGGCGAGCCCGAAGTTCAGGAAGATGCTCTTGGCATGGCCCAGATGCAGGTAGCCGTTGGGTTCCGGGGGAAAGCGGGTCTCGACCCGGCCGTCCCAATGACCGGCTGACCGGTCGGCATCAATCAGGTTGCGGATGAAGTGAACGGGCGTAGTGTTTTCGTTGGCACTCATGGGTGTCTCGGTGCGTTTCTTTTGGTCTTGTGCGTTTGCTGGGCGGGTATCGGGTGTTCAGGCGGTCTCGGGGGCAGCCTCGTCCTCCACGCTGGCCTCGGCGGGACTGGCCGGGTCACGCGTCGGCCAGGCATTGAGTACGGCGGCGACCAGCGTTGCCAGAGGGATTGCGAAAAACACCCCCCAGAGCCCCCAGAGCCCGCCAAAGATGATGACCGCGGCAATAATGGCCACCGGATGCAGGTTGACCACTTCGGAAAACAGCAGCGGCACCAGCACGTTGCCGTCGAGGAACTGGATGACGGCATAGGCGACTACCACCCACCAGAACATGGCCTCAAGCCCGAACTGGAAGTAAGCCACCAGCGCAACCGGCAGGGCCACAACGAAGGCCCCGATGTAGGGGATGATCACCGAAATGCCGGTCAGGAAGGACAGCAGCATGGCGTATTCCAGCCCGAGCAGGGTGAAGGTCACATAGCTGACGGACCAGACGATCAGGATCTCTATGAACTTGCCCCGGACGTAGGAACCAATCCCCGCGTTGACGTCCTCCCAGACCTGGTTGGCCAGTCCGCGTTCCTGCGGCAGAAAGGAGAGCACCCAGGCGAGGATCACGTCCTTGTCCTTGAGCATGAAGAACACCAGCAGGGGCACGAGCACCAGGTAGACCAGGAAAGTCACCAGGTGGACCACCGAGCTGAGGGAGAACATCACCACCTGCTGCCCGATGCTGGTGATCTGGGCGCGGATGGTGCCAATGACCTCACGGATCTGCGCCTCGGAGACCAGCTGGGGATAGCGCTCGGGCAGCTGCAAGAGGACTTCCTGGCCCTTGGAAATCATGGCCGGCGCCTCCCGGAACAACTGGGTTACCTGCTGGACCAGCAATGGTGCCAGCAGAAAGATCGACGCGATGAAGACCGAGAGAAACACCAAAAATACCAGCATCACCGCAGGCATTCTGGGCAGGCCCCAGCCGCGGAGCATGCGCACCGCCCCTTCCAGCAAATAGGCGACCACCACGCTGGCAATCAGCGGCGCGAGCAGCTTGCCGGCGTAAAGCACCACCACCGACCCCAGGATCAGCAATATGGCGAGGATGACCACCTGCGGATCGGAGAAGTGGCGGTCGAACCAGTCTTTGAGATACGTGAACATGGCGGCGCGTGTCTCGGGCAGGTGGCCGGGATGTCCGGAACCGGGCTGTCATGAAGGGGCGAGCGTGCCCGTCATGACCTTGCCGGGCGGCAGCAGCCCACTCAAATGGGAGCGACAATGCGCAAATGTACCAGAAATCGCCCGGGGGCGCGGTCGGTTCCCGGCGCACATCAATTCGTTCAGGGTGTCATGCGGTCCCGTCCGCAGCGAGTACGGGTGGGCTACCGTGTCGTGGAAGGCTCAAGCACGGCGTGTCTTGCAAAGACGGCCAGCAGGCGTTCGGCATTGGCTGCGACCAGTGCGTCCCGCGATTCGGCATCGACCGAGTCCAGCCCGGTTTCCCGTGCCATGACCGGATCGGTCCGCACTGCCTCGGCCAAATGGCGCAGCAGGTCGTCAAGGTCCGCGGATTGGTCAAGCGCTGTGAGCAGAGCGCGGGAGAAACGATCCAGTTCAATGGGCGCATGGGTCGCCAGGCTGCTGACAAAGGTCTGGCCGTCAGCCAGTTCTTCCCGGGCCAGGGCCGTGAGCCGCGGCACGACGGGCGTTGCCGGCGGCTGCGGTGTTGTCGCGGGACGGAGGATGCCGGCTGCAGCCAGCCCCAGGAGCTGCCCGAGCCGATTCCGGCGTGTTTGGGCATCCTCCGGCTGAGCGAGCAGGGCGCGTGTGTCGCAGCTGCCCGGAAAGGCCTGGGCCAGTTGGGCCAGCGCTTCCGCCAGCCAAGGCGTGTCCGGAGTCAGCTCGCGTCCGGCCGGGTCCATCCAGCCGGCTTCGGTTTCCTGCAACTCGGCCTGCCAGTGCAGCGCATCGGCCATCGCCAGCGGGTTGGGCGCCTTTCGGGCCTCTGCGCGACAGAGTATCGACTGCCGGAAGGGGCGAAGGCGTGCCTGGTCGGCTGTGGATTCGGCGGCCAAAAGGCTTTGAGCATCAAAACCTTCGGGGTCGGGGTCAAGGTCGAGCAACGACAGGGTCGAGAGATCCGCCTCGCCAAGAAAGGCCAGGCCACGGGTTTCGGCCGTCTGGGCGAATGTGCGCACGCTGTACGGCGTGTTGCACTCGGCCAGGTACTCGTGCAGCAGGTAGCTGTCTCGGGCCCCGCGCAGTTCGTGGATCTCGCGGCACAAAAGCTGGGCTTCCAGATCTTCCCGGCCCGTCAGTATGTCATCCAGGTCGTCGAGCCATGCGCGTGCGGTCTGGATTCGCTCTGCTGCAGGATGTTCGGGCCGATCGGCATCCCGGAGCATGTCGCGGGTGATGGCCCGCAGGTGAAAGCCGGGCAGGGTATTGAAGCTGATAAAGGCGATGCCCCGAGGCGAAAGTTTCTGTTCGCAGAGCGCAAGGATGCGCATGCGTACCGGCTCGGGCACCCAGCTGAACACGCCGTGACCAATGATGTAGTCGAAGGTCCCCGCCGGTGGTGACCAGTCGAGAATGTCGGCGTGCTCAAGCGTCAGGTTGGTCAGTCCCAGTGATGTGATGCGCTGCTGTCCGTCGGCAACCTGCCGCTTGGACAGGTCGACACCGAAAAAGCGCGCCTCGGGGAAGCGCATGGCCATGGGGATGAGGTTGCCCCCGCTGGCGCAGCCAAGTTCCAGCACCCGGGCGGTTTGTGGGTCTGCCGGATTTGCGCCGAGCAGGGCCGCCCGGGCCGCCAGGGTATCCGGCCGCGTCAGCGCGATGGGGCGGCTGTCGTAGGGCAGGGCATCGTAGCTGGCGAGGGAGCGGGGCATGTTCAGTGGGTATCCAGAACAAGAAGCGGAGCCGGTGATGATACATCAGCCCCAGACCTTCGCCGCTCGGCGGAGGCGCAGCATACAGCTCGCCTGGAGTGGCTCCTTGCAACCGGGCCGCTGGCAAAGGCCGATTTCAGGGGGAAATCATGTTCTGCGATTCAGTGGTCGAAGCCACTGTGCAGCGGGGCACCTCGTCGCCGGGTCGGGCGCATGAAATCTTGCGGCGCGGACTGTTCAGCCGCCGTCATGGTCATCAACCAGGGTTTCGTAGCGCTGAACCAGCTGTGCCGCCTTCTCGCTCTCGTCCCACTGACGCACGCAGGACCGGGCTGATTCCGAGAGCCGCGCGCGCAGCTCGGGGTCATCGAGCAGTCGGCAGACCTTGTCGGTGAAGTCCCGGGGGTCATCCTCGGCGACCAGGCAGCCGACCCCGTCTTGCAACACGTCGCGGGTGCCCATAATGGCGGTGGAGACCACTGGCGTGCCCATCGCCATCGCTTCGAGCAGCACCAGTCCCTGGGTTTCGGTCCGCGAGGCGAACACGAACAGGTCGGCGGCCCGGTAGGCGTCCTGCAGCGGCCCGTCACGGCGCATGTAACCGACAAACCGGACCGAATCCTGGAGTTTGGCCTTGCGTACCTGTGAGATCAGCGCGGCGCGGGCCGGGCCCTCGCCGGCAATGACCAGCAGGGCATCGGGGTGGCGGGCCAGCACCGCCGGCATCAGGTCGATGAGAAATCCGATGTTCTTTTCATGCGCTGCCCGCCCGACGAACAGCAGCAGCGGCCGTTCGGGCGGGATGCCGTGCTCGGCCCGAAAATCCGCCACCGGTTTCGTGCAAAAGCGATCCAGGGCGATGCCGGTCGGGATGACGGACATGGGGCTGCGTACCCCGTAGCGGGTCAGGACTTCGCGCATCGGCGTGGAGGGCACCACCAGCGCGTCGACCGCATTGCACTGGCTGGCGGAAAAGCGCCTCGCCGACCAGCGAAGCAGGGCGCGCGGCAGCCAGGCGATGTAGTTGTAAAGGTATTCTTCGAAAAAGGTGTGGTAGCTCTCGACGACGGGCAGGCCCAGCCGGCGGGCCAGTGCCAGCCCGGCATAGTGCGCCACGAAGGGCGTATGGACATGCACGATGTCGAAGTCTCGCCGGGCCAGCTCGTCTGCCAGCCTGAGAATCGGTCGATAGTGCATCATCCGGTCTTCGGGGTCGGAAATCACCCCGCGGGACGGAATCCGAATGACCTGCGGGTCTTCCTCGTCACCGACCGGGTAGGCGGGGCAGATCAGCGTCACCTGGTGACCCTGTGCCACGAGGGCGCGACGGAAGCTTTCGATGGATGTCGAGACGCCGTTGATCCTCGGAAAGTACACGTCCGAGATCATCAGAATGTTCATGTCGGTGTGTGGCCTCGTCGCCCGGTAAGTGGATTGGCGAGCACAAATGAGTCAAGGCTAGGGCCTGGAGATGACATGGCCGTGAAACCGGGTGGGTTGCTTCCAGTACCCGGCAAAACGCTTCAGGACGACTCCAGCCCGGCGCACAGTCCCGGGGGTTCTCTTCCCTCCCGGTTTTTCGGGTGCTCAATCGGCCAGCGCCAGCCCGTCATGACGCGGGTCCTGCGCGGCGCGCCAGCGGTCCCCAACTCGTTCGAAGCCATGCAGGCCGCCGTTCATGCGCAGGATCCGCGGGTTGTGACCGAGGGCGCGAAAGGCCACCACTCGATCGGCGAGTGGACTGTCCTGCTCGATCTCCAGTCGCCTGCCGCGATGAACCAGGTTGGGAAGCGCCACGGCGGCCTGCAGGTCAAGCCCCCAGTCGAGTGTGGCGACCAGCACCCGGGCCACGTGGCCGATAATCCGGCTGCCTCCGCGCGCGCCGATCACCAGATGTACCGCGCCATCAGCGTCGAACACGATCGTTGGGCTCATCGCGCTGCGGGGGCGCTTGTTGGCCGCAACGGCGTTGGGGCTGGGGCGACCGTCCGGCAGGGTGGGGCTGAAGTCGAAATCGGTCAGCTGGTTGTTCAGCAAGAAGCCGCCCGCGGCCATCCGGCTGCCAAAGGGCATTTCGATGGAGCCGGTCATGCTGACGACATTGCCGTCCTTGTCAACGATGGAGAAATGAGCGGTGCCGGCCGACAGCGGGCCGAAGCGGGCCGTTTGCCCGCTGTCCGGCCGTCCGGCCAGCGGGTCGCCGACCGGCACCGTGTCCATGGCCCGGGCCGGGTCGATTTTGGCGGCTCGGGCGGCCAGGTAATCGGGGTTGAGCAGGGCATCGACCGGGACGGATACGTGGTCCGGGTCGCCCACAAAGGTTTCGATATCCGCGAAGGCGAGCCGCCCGGCTTCCGCCAGCAGGTGCCAGCCGACAATCGACTCCGGCCCGTGAGCGGCCATGTCAAAGTGCTCAAGCATGCCCAGAATCTGCAGCGTGGCCAGTCCGCCTGCCGAGGGTGGCGGGGCGCCACAGACGGTCCATTGCCTGTAGGGGCGACACAGCGGGTCGCGCGTCCTGGCCCGGTAGCCGGCCATGTCGCGCAGGGTCAGGTCGGAAGGCAGCCAGCTGCGAGCCCGGGCGCGCCGCACTACGCTTGCCGCGATCGGGCCCTCGTAAAACACCCGCGGGCCGCTGCGCGCAAGCAAATCCAGCGTTCGTGCGTACTGAGCATTTGCGAGGCGCGGGGTCTCGGGGAGGTAGGCGCGGCGCAGGTCCCCGAACAGCCAGAGGCTCGGATCGTTGCGAAGCTGCCGTTGCAGGCGAATGGGGGTCGGCACGCCCTCACGGGCGCGGAGGGTCGCCGGGACCAGCACCTCGGCCCAGTCCAGCCGGCCGTGGCGATCATGGGCCAGACCCAGCAGATCCACCATGCCGGGCACGCCGACCGACCGGCCGGCAGGAACCGCGGCCCAAAGTGGCAGGGCGACTGATCCGAGAATGAACCGGTCGGCCTCGGCTGCTGCCGGGGCGGTTTCCCGTCCGTCATAAAAGTGCAGCTGACCGCTGGCCGCGTCGTAATAAAGCAGAAAGCCGCCACCGCCCAAACCACTCTCGGCCGGCTCGACGAGCCCCAGGGTGGTTTGCACGGCAACGGCCGCATCCATGGCGTTGCCCCCGGCACGGAGTACCTCGCTGCCGGCCGCCGCGGCCTCGGGTTCCGTGGCCGAGATAACGAAATCTGTCCCGGTCGTGACGACGGGCGCCGCCGGGGGCGGCTGCTGCGGTGGGCGCCCGAGCAAAAACAGACTCGCCGCGACGAGCGCAAGGATCGTCGCGGCGAGTGCAAGACCTCGGATCAGTCCGGTGCGGGACAAGGACGCCTCAGGCGTGCGTGTCAGCGAGCCGCTGCAGGTAGTTGTTGATGTGGAACATCGCTTCGCCGGTTTCGCCCTTGAAGGCCACCAGCTTGATCTGGTCGATGATGCCCCGGAACAACACTTCTTCCTCGCGCTGCTCGGCGATGAAGTACTGCAGCATGTTGAAGGTGTTGAAGTCGTTGTGGGCAAGAGCCAGCTCGGCGATGTCGTTGATCATGCCGGTGATCTTCTGCTCGTGCTCGTAGGCCGCGTGGATCACTTCCACCAGGCTTGCGAACTGCGTGGGCGGCGCTTCGATCGGTCCGACGATGACCTCCGCGTCACATTCGATCAGGTAGTCGACGAACTTGTCGCGGTGCATGATCTCCTCGGGCACGTGCTTGCGGAAGAAGGCAGCGGCCCCTGCCAGCCCCTGGGTCTCGCACCAGGCCGCCATTTGCAGGTACAGGTTTGACGCGTACATCTCCGCGCCGATCTGGGTGTTGAGCTTGTCGATGACTTCCTGCTTGAGCATTGGGAATCTCTCCTGGACTGTCTGGAATCCCGGTGGGGACTCGTGAAAGTGGTAAAACCCATATTTCATTCTAAGCCAGACGACAGGGTTGGCGCATGCCGCAGGCAGGGCGAGATTCCTTTCACTATGACGGAGATTGGCAGTCGCAGGCCTTGAATGTTGTCCCGGGGCGCAAAGGCGTGCTGAATCTATGAAAACTCTGCACGAAGCCATCCATGGCTCCGTGGGCTAACGCCAGCTGAACGCGTCAGCTGGCGGAGCCCGCGTTCAGACACGCCCGGGCCGATACATGCTCGGCCCGGGCTCCGCGATTCAATGGCTTGCGCCATTGTGCGGCAGGGCATCCGTGCCCTGCGCGGGAATCTGAAGCATTCGTGCAGAGATTCCCTGAAATGCGTCGTCAACCGCTGCCAGGCAGCAGGCCCTCCAGTGCCATGCCGGCCCGCGTGGGGCTGACTTCCTGGTGACGGGCCAGGCCAAGTTGCCGCATTGGCGGGGCATGATCGAAATGCAGCGTCTGAAGTGATGGGCCGAGCAGCGTTTGGGGGAGCGCACTCCAGCCAAGGCCGATGCCGACCAGAGTGGCGATGGTCTCCAGATAATTGACTTCCATGACATCGGGCGCGTGGCTGCCGACCTGGTCGAGCCAGCAATCGATGCGCCGGCGGGTCACCGTGTGCCTTGCCGGCAGAATGGCGCGATGTTGCGCCAGGGCCGCGGGGTCTTTCGGCGGATTCCGGGCCAGGGTGTGGTTCGGGGAAACGACGATGGGCAGCCTGTCCTCCCAGAGTACGCGCACCGCGAGGGCGGGCGGAGCCTGCTCGGGCAGAGTCACGATGGCCAGTTCGTAGGCCCCCTGCTCGACGGCGCGGAAGGCCTGCTCCGAATCCATGAAGGCCAGATCCGGCCGTACGCCGGGGTGACGCCTGCTGTACTCGACCAGAATGTCCGGCAGACGGTGCAGGCCGATGTGATGGCTGGTGACGAGAGTCAGGCGTCCGCCAATCGGGCCCTCGGTGTCAGCGACGACTTGCCGAGCCTGGTCAAGGTCTCGACGCAGACGCCTGGCGACCGGCAACAGGGCCCTGCCGGCCTCGGTGAGCTGGACTCGATGGCCAATCCGGTCAAACAGCGGGTGCTCCAGTACTTGTTCAAGCTGGCGGATGCGCTTGCTGACGGCCGGTTGGCTCAGGTGCAGGTCACGGGCCGCCGCAGAAAACGAGCCGCGCTCGGCCACGGCAAGGAATGCCAGCAGCTGGGTTGTGTCCGGGGTCATGGCCTGTGGCTGTCTTGGAGGGACGGGCACTTGAGTATAACTTTTGGGAATGCGCTGAATAAGAAATTGCCATTTTCGTTTTTGATGCCGACCCGCTAGAGTCGGAAATACAACGGCTTTATCAGGAGGATGCGGGATGACCGCCAGAACACTTTACGACAAGCTCTGGGATGCGCACGTGGTGCGGGAGGAGGCCGATGGCACGGCATTGCTCTACATCGACCGGCACTTGGTCCACGAGGTGACCTCGCCGCAGGCCTTTGAAGGGTTGCGTCTGGCTGGCCGTCAGCCCTGGCGGCGCAACGCCATGCTGGCGGTTCCTGATCATAATGTGCCGACCCTGCATCGAGACCGTGGCATCGAGGACCCGGTCTCGCGCGAGCAGGTGGCCACGCTGGACAAGAACTGCCAGATCTTCGAGATCACCGAGTTTCGGATGGACGATATCCGGCAGGGCATCGTGCACGTGATCGGGCCGGAGGAAGGCTTCACCCTGCCGGGAACGACCATTGTCTGCGGTGATTCGCATACCTCCACCCACGGAGCCTTCGGTGCCCTGGCCTTCGGGATCGGGACTTCCGAGGTGGAGCATGTGATGGCGACTCAGTGCCTGCTGCAGAAGAAGTCCCGCTCCATGCAGATTCGCGTCGAAGGCCGGGTCGGCCCGGGGGTGACGGCCAAGGACATCGTGCTGGCGATTATCGGCCGGATCGGGACGGCGGGTGGAACAGGGTATGCCATTGAGTTTGCGGGCGAGGCCATCGAGGATCTTTCCATCGAGGGCCGGATGACGGTCTGCAACATGGCGATTGAGGCCGGGGCCCGGGCAGGGATGGTGGCAGTGGATGAAAAGACCATCGAGTATTTCCGCAACCGCCCGTTTGCGCCGCGCGGCGAATTGTTCGAGCAGGCTGCCGACGCCTGGCGTGATCTGCGCTCGGACCCGGGTGCGTCCTTCGACAAGGTGGTGACCCTGGATGCGGCCGAGATCGTGCCGCAGGTGACCTGGGGCACTTCGCCTGAAATGGTTGCCCCGGTGAGCGAGCGGGTGCCAGACCCCGACGCGATCGAAGACGAGGTCCGTTCCAGCGGGGTGCGCAAGGCACTGGATTACATGGGGCTGAAGCCCGGACAGCCGATTTCCGAGATCGCCATCGACAAGGTGTTCATCGGCTCCTGTACCAACTCGCGGATCGAGGACTTGCGTGCGGCGGCCGAGGTCGTGCGTGGCCGCAAGGTGGCCGGAAATGTCCAGCTGGCCATGGTGGTGCCCGGGTCTGGTCTTGTGCGCCAGCAGGCCGAGCAGGAAGGGCTGGACCAGGTTTTCCTTGAGGCGGGCTTCGAGTGGCGCGAGCCTGGCTGCTCGATGTGCCTGGCCATGAACGCCGACCGGCTGGGGCCCGGCGAGCGCTGCGCCTCGACGTCCAACCGCAACTTTGAGGGGCGGCAGGGGCAGGGCGGGCGTACCCACCTGGTCAGTCCCGCCATGGCTGCCGCAGCTGCGGTGGCCGGCCACTTCGTCGACGTCCGCAATTTCTGAGGGGAATCGAATCATGCAGGCATTCACGCAGCACACCGGGATCGTCGCGCCACTGGATCGTTCGAACGTCGATACGGACGCGATCATTCCCAAGCAGTATCTCAAGTCCGTCAAGCGCACCGGTTTCGGTCCGACCGCCTTTGACGACTGGCGTTACCTGGAGCCCGGTGAGCCGGGCATGGATCATGACAAGCGGCGCAAGAATCCGGATTTTGTGCTTAACCAGGCGCCCTACGATCAGGCGAGCATCCTGCTGGCGCGCGAAAATTTCGGCTGTGGTTCGTCCCGGGAGCACGCGGTCTGGGCTTTGACTGACTTCGGCTTCCGGGCTGTGATCGCACCGAGCTTTGCCGATATCTTTTTCAACAACAGTTTCAAGAACGGGCTCTTGCCGATCGTGCTGGATGCATCGGTGGTCGACGCGCTGTTCCGGCAGGCTCAGGCGGAACCAGGCTACCGGCTGACCGTGGATCTGGAGGCCTGCCAGGTGGTTCAGCCCGACGGAACCGCGCATGAGTTCACGGTGGACCCTTTCCGTCGCCAGTGCCTGCTTGAGGGACTCGACGACATTGCACTGACCTTGCAGCATGCTGATGAAATTCGTGCTTATGAAGCCCGTCGGCAAGCACAGGCGCCCTGGCTGTTCGCGGGATAAGCCACGCTTTTGTGCAACAATAAAAACATGGGCTGTCGCGGGGCTTTGCGATGACTGCACACATTTATTGAAGGGGCCGGTTTTATTGAAGGGGTCGGTTGCAATCCGATCCCTGTGTCGTTCGATGGCCTGCGCCTTGGTGCGGCAGGCCATACCACCAGCCGGCCGGGCCAGGCCGAACGACAACTGAACAAAAACTGAACAACACAGGAACGAGTCGAGCGAAATGACCAAGCGTATTCTGGTGCTTCCGGGGGACGGCATCGGCCCCGAAATTGTCAACGAGGCCGTCAAGGTTCTCGATGCCCTGGTCGGCGGGCACGACCTGGACGTGGAAATGGACGAGGGACTGATCGGCGGAGCCGGGTTCGACGGTGCCGGCCATCCCTACCCGGAGGCGACCCGCAAGATGGCGCGGGAGGCTGATGCCATCCTGCTTGGCGCTGTCGGCGGACCTCGCTACGACAAGCTAGAGCGTGAACTGCGCCCGGAGCGCGGCCTGCTGGGCATTCGCTCGGATCTTGGGCTGTTCGCCAACCTTCGTCCGGCGATTCTCTACCCGCAGCTGGCGTCTGCATCCTCTCTGCGTCCCGAGATCGTCGCGGGGCTGGACATTCTCATCGTGCGCGAATTGACCGGCGGCATTTATTTCGGCCAGCCGCGGGGGCAACACAAGCTCGAGAACGGAGAGCGCGAGGGCTACAACACCATGCGCTACGCCGAGCACGAGATCGAGCGGATCGGGCGGGCAGCCTTTGAGGCGGCCATGAAACGCGACAAGCGCCTGTGTTCGGTGGACAAGGCAAATGTGCTGGAAACCTCCGAGCTTTGGCGCGAGGTCATGGAGCGGATTGCCGTCGAGTACCCCGAGGTGGCACTCTCCCACATGTATGTGGACAACGCGGCGATGCAGCTGGTGCGTGCGCCCAAGCAGTTTGACGTGATGGTCACCGAGAACATGTTTGGTGACATCCTCTCCGATGCGGCTGCGATGCTGACCGGCTCGATTGGGATGCTGCCTTCCGCCTCGCTCAACGCCCGGGGCAACGGTATGTACGAGCCGATCCACGGGTCGGCGCCGGACATCGCCGGGCAGGGGATTGCCAACCCCATCGCCACCATCCTGTCGGTCGCCATGATGCTGCGCCACAGCCTTGGTCATGCTGACCTGGCCGGCCGGATCGAGCAGGCTGTTGGCCGTGTGCTCGACGATGGACTGCGCACGGCAGACATTGCCCTGCCGGACGAAACACCCGTCAGCACCGGTGAAATGGGCGATGCGATCGTGGCGGCGCTGGCAGACTGAGCCCAGAGGCAAGCGATGGGAATCTCTGCACAAATGCAGACCCTCCCGGCTGGGGCATGGATACCCTGTCGCACAATGGCGCAAGCCATTGAGTTGCGGAGCCCGGGGCGAGCGTGTGTCGGCTCGGGGATTTCCTAACGCGGGGCGAAGCCTGCTGATGCGTTAAGCTGGCGCATGATCACAAAGTCCAAGGATGGTTTTTGTGTAGAGTTTTTTATGGAAGGTCTGCACAAATGCAGACCTTCCCGTGCAGGGCATGGATGCCCTGCCGCACAATGGCGTAAGCC
>JBNGDJ010000024.1:0-26092 GCA_049974825.1 Halothiobacillaceae bacterium
ATGCGGCTCATGCCGCTGCCCCATTGCTCGATGTAACCCAGCTCCTTGAACACCCGGGCCAGCACTTTGTTGCGGATTTCCGAGCGGCCTTTCAAGGCTTCGTTCAGGGTCAGGCCGTTGGGCAGGCCGCCGGGGGAGACGATGTTCAGTACGTCGTCGTAGATGCCGACCTTGATATCGCGCCCGGCATTGCTGTAATCGCGATGCACCACGGCGTTAACCAGGGCTTCGCGGATGGCAGGAATGGGGATTTCGTAGGTTTCGGTGCGTTGCAGGCCAAGAATCTCGGCCCTCAGGTGCAGGTGGTTTTTGATAAAGGCTTCGGTCTGCGCCAGTTGGCTGAACAGATCGCCCCGGTATTCCTTTTTGTCGAGAAATACGGCCATGCTGGTGCCTTTGAACCGGCTGCATTTGATTTCTACCTGTTCGTACAGCCCCAGCAGAATCATCAGGCCGTGGGTGGGGCGGTCGGTGCCCTGTTCTTCCCGGATCAGTTTTAGGCTTTTCATGCGGGCGGTGTCGAGTGGCTTGCCGGCTTGCTTGAAAGCCTGAGTGAGCGGCGTGAGGTCCAGCTCGCCCAGCTCCACCTGCCAGGCGGCTTGCTCATCGTAGCTTTGCAGCAGGCGCTGGCGTTCCAACTCGTGGATCATTTCCAGGCTGGCCAGGCGATTGGTGGCACCCAGGCGCACAAAAACCCCTTCGTCCCGGCCGTGACTTTTCAGGTGATAGGGCAGTTGGCTTCCCCGGTGTACCTGCACCACGATCAGGGTTTTGTCTTCCAGCGTTTCCAGGTAGATGTTCGGTAACAACGTTGGCTGGCACTGGCTGTAGAGCATGGAGGCAATTTGATCCATCAGATCAAACTCGTCGCCTTGCACGCCGACAACCTGGCGCTGGTCATTCACTCCGATGATCAGCTTTCCCCCACTGGTATTGGCAAAGGCCACCAGGGTTTTGGCCAGTTGCTCCCCTTTGGGGAGTTGCTGTTTGAACTCCAGGGTTTTGCCTTCGCCCTGTTGGATTTCGTCCCAGAGCGGGTGTTCAGAGCTCATAGCCCAGGCCCCCGAGGTTTCGTTTGATCTCCGCCTCAAGTCGGTCGCTCTCGGCAAACTGTTCGCGCAGCTGCCCGGTCAGGCGCGCCATCTTTTCGGCAAAGGGCTCGCCGTCGTCTTCCTGAGCCTGAGCGCCCACGTAGCGCCCGGGTGTCAGCACAAAGTCATGCTTTTTGATCTCATCCAGGCCGGCGGATTTGCAGAAGCCTGGGATGTCTTGATAAGCCCTCTCCCTCTGGGAGAGGGTTTGGGTGAGGGCGTTGTAGATCACGTCCAGTACCGCTTCCGTCTCGGTGAGAACCTGGCGATTGTCGAAACGCAGCACGCGAATACCCTTTTCCTGGAGATGTCGAGTTCGCTCAGCGTCCCGCTGTTCTCCCTCGACAGTCAAATGTTGACTGCCATCAAGCTCAATAATCAGCTGGTGCTCATGGCAATAAAAGTCGGCAATGTAGTTGTCGATGGGGTGCTGCCTGCGAAATTTTGCGTCAGCCACTTGGCGATTGCGTAGCAGATGCCATAGCAGGGCTTCGGCATCGGTCTGGTTTTGGCGGAGTTCGCGGGCAAATTGCAGCAGTTTGGCGGGCGTTTTGTTGCTGTTTTTGCCTTCAACACCTTCACCCCCGGCCCCTCTCCCGGTGGGAGAGGCGTGCTGGCCGGCAGATTGTTGCCAGGCATGGAAGGTGTCGGCGATCTTGGCGATGTCATCAACGGTGAAGTCGCGCAGCACCCGGTCGCGCATGAAGCCCAGGTTACGGGCGTCGATAAACAGGACTTCGCCGCGGCGGTCGCGTTTTGCACCCTCACCCCCGGTCCCTCTCCCGGAGGGAGAGGGGGGAATAGTGCCGGCTTTGTTTTTTGTCAGGAACCAGATACAGGCGGGGATCTGGGTGTTGGTGAACAATTGCCCCGGCAGGGCGACCATGCATTCGACCAGGTCTTCCTCGATCAGCCGTTTACGAATTTCGCCTTCCCCGCCGGTGTTGGAGCTCATCGAGCCATTGGCCAGCAGCAGGGCCATGCTGCCGGCGGGCGCCAGGTGATGGAGCATGTGCTGCAGCCAGGCGAAATTGGCGTTGCCCTTGGGCGGAGTGCCGTATTGCCAGCGGGCGTCGTCGGCGAGTGATTCGCTCCACCAGTCCTTCATGTTGAACGGCGGGTTAGCCATGACGAAGTCGGCGCGCAGGTCCGGGTGCTGGTCGTCGAGGAAGCTGTCGGCGTTCTTCTTGCCGAAGTTGAAGTCGATGCCGCGGATGGCCATGTTCATGGCGGCCAGCCGCCAGGTGGTGGGGTTGGATTCCTGGCCGTAGACGGAGATGTGCTTGCGCTGTTCGGCGGGGTCGTAGTGCTGCTCTTTTGCGTGTTCCTCGATGAACCGATCGGAGGAGACGAAGAAACCGCCGGAGCCCATGGCCGGGTCAAACACGCGGCCCGAGTAGGGTTCGAGCATTTCGGTGATCAGGGTGACGATGCTCTTCGGCGTGTAGTACTGCCCGCCCTGCTTGCCTTCGGCCAGGGCGAACTGGCCGAGGAAGTATTCGTAGACGTGGCCGAGGATGTCCTTGCTGTGCAGGTTCAGCTCCTCGCCGTCCTGGACCGGGCGGGTGAAGGAGGTATCCGAGAAGGTGTTGATCAACCCGAGCAGCTTGTCATTGTCCAACTGGTACTGACTGATGCGGTTGAGGATGCCCTTGAGCTTGGCGTTGCTCTTCTCGATCTCCTCCAGGGCGTTGTCGATCAGCCAGGAGACCGAGCGTAGCTTGATGTCGTTTCCCTGCTCGTCCTGCCATAGCACGCTGCCGACCGGCAGCACGGCCTTTTCCTTGAGGGTGCGCCAGCGGGCGGGCTTGGGCACCCAGAAGACGTTGGCCTCGCGGTAGTAGTCCAGTACCTCCAGTTCCTCTTCCAGCGCCTGTTGGTATTCGGCGTCGGAGTCGAAGTCCTCCCGTGGGAGGTAGTAGATGTTGTCCTCCCGGTCGAACTGGAACAGCGCGCGCAACTGGCGCTGGCGCTCCTCGAAGGCATCCGAGACGTACTTGAGGAAGATCAGGCCGAGCACGACGTGCTTGTAGTTGGCGGCATCCAGGTTGGCGCGCAACTTGTCGGCGGCCGACCAGAGCTTGGCGTCCAGGTCGTTCAGGAATTGCTGTTCCATGTTGTTCATACAGTCCCTCGTGGATACACAAGATGGGGGCGTAACGGGCAGCCCGGGAGGGGCGGCCACACCGATTACCGCGTGCCTAGCAACAATTGCGCGCGCAGGGCGCGATAACTTTCAAGCCGGCGTGGTTCGAGCGTGCCGGAGGCGACCGCTTCACGCACGGCGCAGCCGGGTTCGTGGTCGTGACTGCAGTTGGCAAAGCGGCAGTGCTCGGCGTGGGCGAGGATGTCCGGGAAAGCCTGGTCGATCGATTCGGCACGCGGGGCGCGCGGTGTGAAGTCGCGTACGCCGGGGGCGTCGATCAGCATGCCGCCACCGGGCAGGTGGTAGAGGGTGCTGGTTCGGGTGGTGTGCCGGCCTTCGCCGCTGTGTTCGGACAGTGCTGCGATGGCGATGTCGCCGGCTTCGGGGACGAGCCACCGGGTCAGGGAGGACTTGCCCACGCCAGACAGTCCCACCAGCAGGCTGCAGTGGCCGGCCAGGATGTCGCGCAGTGCATCGAGTCCAATGCCTTGTTGAACGCTGATGTCCAGGCAGGGAATGCCCAGTGCCTGCCAGGTTTGCAGCGCCTTCTGCTCCGGCGAATCGACCGGGCTTTCGGGCAGCAGGTCGATCTTGTTGCGCAGGATAACGGGGCGGGCGGGCAGATCCAGCGCGGCGACCATGGCCTGTTCAACAACGCCCGGGTTCATGGCCGGGCGGGGCGCCACCATGATCACGACCTGGTCGAGATTGGCGGCCATCAGCCGTTCCCGCCCGTGGGTGTCAGGGCGGACCAGCAGCGAATCGCGCGGCTTGAGCGCCTCGATCCGGGCGCCTCCCTCGTCGTCTTCGGTCCAGCCGATCCGGTCGCCGGTGGCCAGCGCGCCCAGGGTTCGGCGGGTATGGGCGCGCAGTCGCCGGCCGGTCTGGTTGTCTTCGACCATCAGTTGCTTGCCGTGGTGGGCCACCACCAGTCCGTCGCGCAGGTCGCCGCGGTCTGCTTCGCGCCGTTGCCGATCACGGATATTGCGCTGCTGGTTGCGACTGAGGCGGTTCCGGGCCATGACTTAGAGCAGGAACAGGGTGGCGAGTCCGAGGAAGATGAAGAATCCTCCGGAGTCGGTGATGGCGGTAATCATGACCGAGCTGCCGAGGGCTGGATCCCGGCCCAGGCGTGCCCGCACCACCGGGATGGTCACCCCGAACAGCGCGGCGACGAGGAAGTTCAGCGTCACGGCCGCAAGCATGACCAGGCCCAGTGGCAGGTCCTGGTAGAGCAGGTAGGTCACCCCGGCGAGCACACCGCCCCAGATCAGTCCATTGATGGCGGCGATACGAAGCTCCTTGAAGTAGAGCACCATCACGTCATGGCGTTCGAGGTGCCGGAAGGCCAGCTCCCGAACGATCATGGTGATGGTCTGGTTGCCGACATTGCCGCCCATGCCGGCGACGATGGGCATCAGGGCTGCAAGGGCGACCAGCTGCTGGATCGATCCCTCGAACAGTCCGATTACTCGCGAGGCCACGATCGCGGTGACCAGGTTGACGGCCAGCCAGGGCGCACGGTTTCGGACACTCTGGCGCACCGGGGCGAAGAGGTCTTCTTCCTCGCGCAGGCCGCCGCGCGTGAGTTGGGCTTCCTCGCTGGTTTCATGGATGTGGTGGACGATCTCGTCGACGGTGATGCGGCCGATCAGCCGGCCGTTCTCGTCGATCACCGGCGCGCTGATCAGGTCGTAGCGTTCAAAGGCGTCGGCGGCGTCCCGCGCCGGATCCCGCGGACGAAAGGCATGGGCTTCCCGCGTCATCACGTCGGCCACGGGGGTGTCCGGGGCGTTGACCAGCAGCGTTTTCAGGTGCACCAGGCCGCGGAAGATGCCGTCACGGTCGGTCACGAACAGCTTGTCCGTGTGGTTGGGCAGGGCGGTGAATCGGCGAAGGTATCGAAGCACTGTCTCGATGGTCACGTCTTCGCGCACCGTGATCTGGTCAAAGTCCATTAGCGCCCCGACTGAGTCGTCCGGGCAGGACATGGCCAGTCGCAGACGCCAGCCCTCTTCGGAGGGCAGGGCGTTGAGCACATCTTCCATGATCTGCTCGGGGATGTCCGGCGCCAGGTCCGCCAGCTCGTCGGCGCTCAGCGTACCGGCCGCCTGCCGGATCTCGTCCTGATCCATGGCCCGAATCAGGCTTTCGCGAACTGAGTCCGAGACCTCCAGCAAAACCTCGCCGTCCTGGTCCGCCTGCACCAGTTCCCAAACCACCATGCGCTCGGCCAGTGGCAGTGCCTCAAGCAGTACGGCGATGTCTGCCGCATGAAGCCGCTCCAGCTGATGAGCCAGCCGAGCCAGGTTTTGCCGGTGCACGATGCTGCCTACCAGGTCCTGCCGGGGGCTCTCCTGCTGCTGGCGCACCAGTTGTTCGGTCATGCGGTTGCGCCCGAGCGTTTCGTGCACGTCGTGGATAATGCGCTGCAGTTCCTGGTAGCGGATCTTGTGCTTGTTGGCCATGCGGGTGTTCTTGCGGGCGCTGTGTCAATCAGCAGGCATCAGTGGAAGGCACTTGGAAAATCCTTTTGGGAGCCTCGAAAAACCACTTCCCTGTGGTTTTTCGAGGTCGTCATTCGCGGGAGACCCGCGAATGACTCACGCAATTTCAATCGCTTGCGCGCTTGATGCGTTGGGGCATCCCTGCCCCAAAGGGCACCTCGAAAGGTTTTTCGAGATGCCCTTTCGAGATTCCCCAATCAGGAAACTCTGCATTCGTGCAGAGATTCCCTGGGCATCTGGCCTAGGCATCTGGCTTGAGCGTGTCGATCCGCTCGGCCAGTTGGAAATCCCGTTCGGTCAGTCCGCCGGCATCGTGAGTGGTCAGAGCAATGGTACAGCGACCGTAGCCGAGCGTGATGTCGGGATGATGATCCATTGCTTCGGCATGATGGCCGACGGCGTTGACGAACAGCAGGGCGCTGGTGAAGTCGGGGAAACGGTCGTTTCGTTCGAGCCGGCGTCCGCCGTCTGTAAGCTGCCAGCCATCCTGCAGGCGGCCCATCTGGTTTTCGGGGTTGTCAATGATGCGCATATGATGACGATTCCCATTACAATTGTGGCTTCGACGGAAGTCGACGAAGATGCCGACCTCCGCGTTCAGGGCTTCGTGCCAGGGTTTCTTGCGTCCCGGTCCTTTGGCCGGCAGGCCATGATAACGTGAAAGCGATGTCAGGCGCCTGAATGCGCGTCAGCCCTGGGGAATCTCTGCATTGAGGCCAAGATTCCCAGAATCGCATCCCGAAAAAAATTTCGGGTCGCCCCAAATCAAACCCACGCCACCGCCCATCCGGGCAAGACGACAAGGCCGTCCGAAATGTCCAATCCCGAAGAGAACCTGATCTGGATCGACCTGGAAATGACCGGTCTGGATCCCGAGCGCGACCGGATTATCGAGGTCGCCACGCTGGTCACCGACAAGCATCTGAATGTCCTGGCCCAAGGGCCGGTGCTCGCCGTTCATCAGGAAGACGCTGTGCTCAACGCCATGGACGAGTGGAACACGCGTACCCACGGCGAAAACGGCCTGACGGCCCGGGTACGCGCCAGTGACCTGACCGAAGCCGAGGCCGAGGCACAGACTCTGGCCTTTCTGCGCCAGTGGGTTCCGGCGGGGCACTCGCCGATGTGCGGCAACAGCATCTGCCAGGACCGGCGTTTCATGGCGCGTCTGATGCCCGAGCTGGAGGCCTATTTTCACTACCGCAACCTGGATGTCTCCACCATCAAGGAAATTGCCCGTCGCTGGTTTCCCGAGGTGGCGGCCGGCCTGAAAAAGACCAGCAGTCACCAGGCGCTCGACGACATCCGGGCATCCATCGCGGAGCTCAACTATTACCGCGAACATATCCTGCGGGCCTGAAGGGGAGAAAAACATGCGCACTCTGACGCTTGTGCTGCCCGGCCTGCCGGGTGACTGGCCCGAACCGCTCGGGCAGGAAGACCTGCCGTTGCTGCCGCGGCTTTCCCGCCGGCTCGCACGGGGCGACCTCAAGGCCTCGCTGCCCGAGGCGCGCGATCATACCGTGCAGTGGATGGCGCGCTTCTTTGGCTGGCCGGTCGACGAGACTCTGCCCGTGGCCCGGTTGCGGCTGCTGGGCGAGCCGGATCAGCATGGCCGGGCCTTCGGGCCCGAAACGGGCTACTGGCTGTGCGCCGATCCGGTCTCGCTGAAGGCCGAGCCTGATCATGCGCTGGTGTTTGGTCACGGGCTTCATGCCCTTACCGAGCCTGAATCGCAGGCGCTGGTTGAATCGCTCAAGGCTCACTTCGCCTCGGATGGCTGGTCGTTCCTCGAGGCCTCGCCCGACCGCTGGTACCTGCGGCTGCCCGAGCCGCCGTCGATCCATACCACGCCACTGTGGGTTGCCCTGCGACGCAATGCGGCGAACCTGCTGCCACGCCCGCCTGACGGGGTGCCCGATGCCCGATTCGCGCCGCGGCGCTGGCTGGCTGAAATCGAGATGCTCCTGTACAACCACCCGGTCAATGTCGAACGCGCCGCCCGGGGGCAGCCCCAGGTCAACAGTGTCTGGCTGCACGGGGAGGGCGGCTGGCCGGATGACGTGACCCCCACGCACCGGCCGCATTTCGATGCGGTGATCTGCGATGATCCGCTGTCGCGGGGCCTGGCGCGATGGGCAGAGATCCAGGCGTTCACCGTGGAGGCCGCCTTCGAGAACCTGCATGTCCTGCACGATCTGGAACATGTGCTCTGGATCGAGACCAACGCCTGGTGGGCCAACCTGGAGGGCAACGTGGCCGGCTGGAAGACGGCGCTGGAGTCGGTGGAGGCCCACTTTCGTCAGGCCGAGCGCTTCGGACCACAGGAAATTCGGCTGCACGGGGCTTTCGGGCATGTCGTCAGCCGGCCGTGGCATGGCTGGCGGTTCTGGCGCAAGCCTGAGTTCGAGGCAGCACGGCTGGAGATCAGCGGGCGAACATGACGGAGAAGATCATCCGTCGCCGAACTGCCCGCGCGGTCGCGCTGCCCGAAAGAATGCATCCGGTTTTGCGCCGGGTGCTGGCATCCCGTCTGCCTGAAGGAGGCGATGCCACCGAGCTGGACCTAAAGCTTGCCGGTCTGCTTACCCCGGAGCGTCTGCCGGATATCGACCAGGCCGCGGAACTGCTGGCCGATGCCCTGCAGTCGGGGCGTCATATCCTGGTGGTCGGAGACTTTGATGCCG
Organism: Halothiobacillaceae bacterium; assembly: GCA_049974825.1. Lineage (GTDB taxonomy): Bacteria > Pseudomonadota > Gammaproteobacteria > Halothiobacillales > Halothiobacillaceae > JBKHDT01. Next base: position 8,432 of record JBNGDJ010000024.1, read on the forward strand.
ATGGCGCGACCAGCACGGCACTGGCGCTCCGGGCTCTGCGGGCCATGGGTGCCAGCCGGGTGTCCTACCTGGTCCCGAACCGCTTTGAGTTCGGTTATGGGTTGAGTCCGCAGATCGTGGCGCTGGCCCTTGAGTCAGCCCCTGACCTGATTTTGACCGTGGACAATGGCGTCACGTCGCACGAGGGCGTGGCGGCGGCCCAGGCAGCGGGCGTCACTGTGGTGGTTACCGATCACCACCTGCCCGGCGCACGGCTGCCGTCGGCCGACGCCCTGGTCAACCCGAACCTGCCCGGGGCCGGCTTTGAATCCACTGCGCTGGCCGGCGTGGGCGTGACCTTCTACGTCATGAGCGCCTTGCGTCGCGTGCTGCGATCACGCGGCTGGTTCGAGACGCGGCCCTGTCCCAATCTGGCAACCTACCTGGACCTGGTGGCCCTGGGCACCGTGGCGGACGTCGTGCCGCTCGATCGCAACAACCGGATTCTCGTCGCCCAGGGGCTTGAGCGAATCCGGGCCGGCCGGGCGGCACCGGGCGTGCTTGCGCTGTTTGCGGTGGCCGGTCGCGACCCCCGCCATGCCGTCGCATCCGACCTGGGCTTTGCGGTTGGCCCGCGGCTGAATGCCGCAGGACGGCTCGATGATATGTCGCTGGGAATCGACTGTCTGTTGGCCGATGACCCGGCCACCGCGCGGCGTCATGCCGAGGCGCTGGATACCCTGAACCGGGATCGACGGGAAATCGAGCAGTCGATGCAGCAGCAGGCACAGGAACAGCTGGCCGCGCTGGGCGAGCGCCTGTCTGCCGCCTCGGGACAGCTTCCCCCGGCGCTGGTGCTGCATGATGCCGACTGGCACCAGGGTGTGATCGGCATTCTCGCCGGTCGAATCAAGGAACGCTGGCACCGCCCGACCGTGGTGTTCGCGACCGACGAGCAGGGCATGCTGCGCGGGTCGGGACGATCCATTCCCGGGCTGCATCTGCGTGATGCGCTGGAGGTGGTTGACGCGCGCTTTGAAGGCTTGATCGCCCGGTTCGGCGGACATGCCATGGCGGCCGGGCTGACGCTCGCGCCCGAGAACCTGTCCCGCTTTCGCGAGGCTTTTCGGGCCGTGGTGGCTGAACAGGTTGATGCCGCCGATCTGGTTGGCGAGGTGCTGACCGACGGACCGCTGTCTCCCGAGGACATCAACCTGCCATTGGCCGAATCCCTGCGGGGACTCTCGCCCTGGGGGCAGCATTTTCCTGAACCCTGCTTTGACAACCTTTTTGAAGTGCGCAAGGTCACGCCGATGGGGCAGGGCCGACACCAGCGGCTGGAGTTGGCGTTTCCCGGGCAGGAGACGCTGCCGGTGGAGGGGGTGCTGTTCAATACCCGGGCCGAGGAACTTCCGGCCGCCCGGGTGTGGCATGTGGCCTACCGGCTCGGAGTCAACCATTACCGTGGACTTCCCCGCTGTCAGCTGGTGATTGAGCATGTTGCCCTGCCGCCCGATCCTGATCCGTCTGCCGGAAAATCTCTTGGTGATGTTGGGGTCTTATAGGTAACATTTATGAAAACATCCGCGCCTTTCGGCGCGGCTTTTTCTATGCTCTAAAGCAGGACCCGGCGGCATTGCCTGAGAAAATGAGGCTTTTTTCTTGGGTGGGGCTTTTTGCGTCACCTGGTCCGAGGAGGGGGGATTGGTCCCAGAACACCACAGTTCGGTACGGCTTGCACAGATGCAAGCCGTACCGCGCAAGGCACCAAAATCCTGCCGCACAATGGCGCAAGCCGTTGAATCTGGCAGCATGGTTAGGGCCTCTACCTGCGCCTGTGTCCCCGCGCAAGGCACGGGTTGGCCTGATCGCGCGATCTGTTCGGAAAATCAATGGCGCTCGGGGCGATCCCTGCTTGGGGCGCGGTTCCTGTTTTTGGTCTTGTTCCTGGCTGCGTTTTTGCTGCCCAGCCCGGTTTTCTCCGGGGAACGGGAGGTGCTTGTCTTCGGCGTATTTGCCTACCTGGGCGAGGAGCGAACCCGGGCCAAGTTCGAACCGATCGTCGAGCATCTGAACCGGGTCCTGCCCGATGAGCGCATTGAACTGCGCGTGTTGCCCCAGGATGCGCTGTACGAGGCCGTCAATCGCCGCGAGGTCGATCTGGTCACCACCAATCCCACGCATTTTCTGGTGATGCGCAAGCGTCAGCCGCTGACGGGGGTGATTGCCACCCTGGTCGAATCAGGTCCCAACGGCGAACCCATGCACCATTTGGGCGGCGCAATCGTCACGCGTTCCGACCGTGATGATCTGCACGATCTGGATGACTTGAGAAACCAGGTCATCGCCGCACCGAGCACCCAGCATATGGGCGGCTTCCGGGCACAGGCGCTGGAACTGGCGCGAGCAGGCATTCGGATTCCGGACGATGTGGAGGAACTGGTGCAGACCGGTACCCATGATGCGGCCATTGATGCCGTGCTCGCCGGTCGGGCCGATGTGGCTTTTGTGCGCGATGGGACGGTCGAGCGGCTGGTGGCGGAGGGGCTTCTTGAACCCGATGCGGTGAAGTTTTTGAACGCCCAGTATTACCCCCGTTTTCCGCACCAGGTATCCACCCGGCTTTATCCGGAGTGGCCGGTCTTTGCCCTGGCGCATGTGCCGGAGGCGGTGATCCGGCACATTGCCGCCGCGCTGTTTGCCATTGAGCCCGATTCGGCCGCTGCCCGCACGGCGGGCATCCATGGTTTCACCATTGCCGATGACTACCTGCCAGTCGAGGAACTGGCGCGCGCTCTGCGGCTGGCCCCCTTTGATCGTCCCCCGGACTTTACACTGGCGGACGCCTGGGCCCGCTGGGGCGTCATGCTGGTGATACTTGGAGTCGCCGTGGGGCTGATCCTCGTCCTCCTGGGGGTGCTTTCCCTGCTTTTGCGCCGGGTCAGCCGGGCGCGGCAGCGCTTCGAGCGGCTGCTGGGCGCGCTGGGGCAGGGCGTGTACGGGGTGGATTTGCAGGGGCGCTGCACCTTTATCAACCGCACCGCCCGGCGGATGCTGGGTGTCGAGAAGCGGGACGTGATCGGGGAGAACCAGCATCTGCTGTTTCATCACCATTACCCGGACGGACGGGCCTATCCCGAGTCCGACTGCCCCATTTCCCGCACGGTGGCCGATGGTCAAGTCCGCCACGTGGAAGAATGGTTCTTCCGGGCCGATGGTCATCGCTTCCCGGTCGATCTGGTCGTCAGCCCGCTGCACGAGCAGGGCCGCCGGATCGGGGCGGTAGCCGCCTTCAGCGATCTGAGCGCACGCAAGCATGCCGAGCACGAGCGTGACCAGCTGGCAGAGCGCAACCGCTTGCTGCTCGAATCGGCCGGCGACGGGATCTATGGGGTGGACAGCGCCGGGCGTTGTACTTTCATCAACCCGGCCGCGCTTAGAATGCTCGGTTTTGATCGTGCGGAGGTGATCGGGCGCGACCAGCATGCCCTGTTCCACTATCGCCGCGAGGACGGAGCGGCCTACCCGCACGAGGACTGCCCCATCCACAAGACACTACAGGATCATCGGGCCCGCGAGGGCGAGGAGTCCTTTATCCGCAAGGATGGCAGTATCCTGCCCATTCACCTTCGCGTAGCGCCGCTCAAGGATGCCGGCCGCTGCGTTGGGGCCGTGGTGGTGTTCCAGGATGTCACCGAGCGGCGGATGCTCGAGGCCCGGCTTCGGGAGATGGCCACCACCGATGCACTGACCGGGCTGGCGAACCGGCGCGCACTGCTCGAACGGCTCGAAGCGGAGTGCCTGCGGGTTAATCGCAGCCAGCGCACCGCCAGTCTGCTGATGTTTGACCTGGATCACTTCAAGCGGATCAACGATACCCATGGCCATGCCGTGGGTGATCGCGTGCTCGTGCGATTCGCCGAGCTGCTGAAGTCCAACCGGCGCCGAACCGACCTGGCTGCCCGGATGGGCGGCGAGGAGTTCGTCCTGCTGATGCCCGATACGCCCCTTGACCGGGCCGGGGAGCTGGCCTCCCGGCTGAGGACCGAGGTGCTCCAGTCGCCCCTGAAAAACGATTCCGGTGATCCTGTCGACTGGACCGTGAGCATTGGGGGTACGGCGATTCGCCCCGACGATGGCGACGTGGACAAGGTGCTGCTCCGGGCCGACCAGGCGTTGTATCGGGCCAAGGACGGCGGTCGCAACCGCGTGGAGATCCAGTGACGGGCCGGCGCCTGATGTCGCTGGCGGGTCTGGCCCTGGGGCTGGTGCTGTGGTGCCTGCCCGCCGCGGTACTGACTGCCGCGGAAGGGGCGGATAAGGATCGGTCCTGGAAGGTGGCGGTGCTTGCCTATCGCAGCGTGGAATCAACGCGGGCGCGCTGGCAGCCACTGGTGGAATATCTTTCTGCGCAGGTGCCCGGGCATCGGTTCGCGCTTGAGGTGCTTCACCTGGACGAGATGGCCGAGGCGGTGCGCCGGGCTGATGTGGACTTTGTGTTCACCCAGCCCTCGCATTACGTGGCGATGACCTATCAGGCGGGCCTGTCGGCCCCGCTGGCCACGGTAGTAAACCGGGAACTGGGCGAGACGACGGATCGCGTTGGCGGGCTGATCTTCGTGCGGGCCGACCGGACCGACCTGAATGCGCTCTCGGACCTTGCCGGCAAGCGGGTGGCCATGGCCGGGTACAACTCGCTGGGCGCCTTCCAGATGCAGGCCTTCGAGCTGATGAAGCATGGCGTGGCCCGGTCGGATGTCGAGTACGTGGTCACCGGGCAGCCGCAGTTCAATGCCGTGCAGGCGGTGTTGGACCGCGAGGTGGATGCCGGTTTCGTGCGTACCGGTGTGCTGGAAGGGCTGGTGGCGACGGGCCGCCTGGAGCCAAGGCAGTTGCGCCTGATCGGGGCCGAAAACCGGCCGGACTTTCCTTTCCTGACCTCCACACAGCTTTATCCGGAATGGCCCTTCGTGGCGATGCCGCACCCGCCGTCTGAGCTCAAGCGACAGGTGGCGGCTGCCCTCCTGAGCCTGCCGCATGAAGGCCCGGTTGCCGAGCAGCTTGAGATTGTCGGCTTCACCTTCCCCGGCGACTACCGGAACATCGACAACCTGCTTCGGGCCCTGCGCCTGCCGCCATTCGACCATCCCCGTACTCTGACGCTGCGGGAAGTCTGGCAGCAATGGCAGCTGCCGCTGCTTGCGGGCATCGGGGCGCTCGGGGTTGCGTTGGCCGGCATGCTGATGGTGATGCGCCGGCGCAACCGGGTGCTGCAACACGCGCAGCGGGCCCTGCAGTCATCGGCCACCGAGGTGCACAAGCTGGGGCTGGCCGTGGCCCAAAGTCCACACGCGATCATGATTACCGACCCGGTGGGCACGGTGGAATACGTGAATGCGGCGTTTACGCGCCAGACCGGCTATCCCGAAGACGAGATCATCGGGCGCACCCCGGCCGTGCTCAAGTCCGGGCAGACCGATCCTGCGATTTACGAGGGTCTGTGGAAGACGCTGGATGCCGGAAAGACCTGGCGGGGGGAATTCGTCAACCGCCGGCGTGACGGTTCCGAGTACATTGCCTCCGCCACACTGGTTCCGGTCCGCGAGGCGGATGGAGTTGTGACGCACTATTTGGCCATCACTCAGGACGTGACCGAACAAAAGGCCCAGCAGGAGCGCATTCGCAAGCTGGCCTACTTCGACCCATTGACGGAATTGCCAAACCGCAGTTTGCTGATGGATCGGCTGGGGCAGAGCCTGGTCAGTGAAGAAGGGGCACAGGCCCGCCATGCGCTGATGCTGATCAACCTGGACCGCTTCAAGCTGATCAATGATGCACGCGGCAACGAGGTGGGGGACCGGTTGCTTCGGGCGGTGGGGCAATTGCTGCTCGAACGCTTGCCGCCGGCCGCGACAGTGGCGCGCATGGGCGCCGATGAGTTTGCGGTACTTCAGCCGGGGCGGGATGCAGAGGGTCGGGCCAGCGTGGCTGCCCTGACCCTGGCCGAGCAGATCAGTCAGCTTCTGTCGGAAGAAGTGATGCTTGACGGCGAATCCTTTGCCCTGCGGGCCAGCATCGGCCTGACTTTGTTTCCCGAGCGCCCGGGCGAAACCCCGGTGCAGGTGATACAGCGCGCCGACACGGCTCTGCACCGGGCCAAGGAGCGCGGCGGGCACCAGGTATTGTTCTTTGAGGTCGGGATGGACGAGGTGGCCAGCGAGCAGTTCCAGATCGAGCGGGATCTGCGTCTGGGCCTCGGCAGCGATCAGTTCCTGCTTTACCTGCAACCGCAAGTCGCGCGTGATGGCCGCGTGGTCGGACGGGAGGTACTGCTTCGCTGGCAGCATCCGGATCGGGGCATGGTCTCGCCCGGCTGCTTCATTCCGGTGGCCGAGCAGTCCGACCTGATCGTCTCGCTCGGGCGGGTCGTGCTTGAGCAGTCGCTGGCGCTCCTGGCTCGTCCCGAAAACGCGGAGGCCGACTGGTCCCTCTCCGTGAACGTGAGCCCGCGCCAGTTCCGTCAACCCGGCTTCGTGCGCGAGTTGCGCGATTTGCTGGCCCGCAGCGGAGCTGCGTCCGAGCGGCTGGTGCTGGAAATCACCGAGGGGGTGTTCATCGACAACCCCGAGATGGTGCGCGAACGGATGCTGGAGCTGACCCGACTCGGCCTGCGCTTTTCCATCGATGATTTCGGGACGGGTTATTCCTCGATGGCCTACCTTCGGCGGCTGCCCATCCACGAGATCAAGATCGACCGGGACTTTGTGCAAGGTGCGCTGGAAAATCCCGAGACCGCGGCGCTGGTCGAGGCCATGATCATGGTGGCCCGCCGAATGGGGCTGCTGGTGGTCGCCGAGGGCGTGGAAACCCGCGAGCAGGCGGACTACCTCTGGTCACTGGACCCGGGAATCGTGCAGCAGGGCTTCCTGCACGGACGTCCGGCCGCACCGGGTTGACCCGCGGCCCGGTCAGCCGTTGCGGTACAGCCAGTCGAGCAGGGCATCCTGCACCCGCGTGCCGCCGCCGGACTGGACGGTCGGCTGGTTGTGGAGCACCACGACCAGGTACCGCTGCCCGGAAGCCGCCTGAAGATAGCCTGCGCCGGCGCGCACGTCGCGCAGGGTGCCGGTCTTGAAGTGGCCCTGGCCGGCCACCGGCTCGCCCCGGAACCGTCGGCGCATGGTGCCATCCACCCCGATGATTGCCATTGAGCCAACGAACTCGGGCATGGTGGGCTTCTGCCAGGCCCGCTGCAGCAGTTTGCCCAGATTGCGCGCCGAGATCCGGGAGATTCTTGAAAGCCCGGAGCCGTTTTCGATCACGAACTCGGGAAACTCCAGGTCCTGGACACGGAGCCAGGCGTCGATCGCCTGCCGTCCCTTGAGCTCGGTGGCGGGCGGGCCGAGCTGGTCGGCGCCCAGCGTCAGGAACAGCTGGCGGGCCATGACGTTGTTCGACCACTTGTTGATCGGAGACAGATATTCCACCAGCGGCCGAGAGCGGTGGGTGAACAGCAGGCGAGCGCCTTCCGGCGCCTGGCCGACGCGGTAGCCGCCCTCGATCACGCCGCCCTTCTCGCCGAACAGATGCACGAAGGCGTTGTAAAACGCCTCCTCCGGGTTGCCGACCACGCGGTAGAACTCCCGGACGCCACAATCGGGCGAGTAGCTGCCGCGCAGCAGAACCCGGTCGGCTTCCTCCTGCAGGCGGATATCGACCACCGGCCAGGCGTTGCGGCCGGAACAGCCGGCGTTGTCCGGCTCTATCTGGTTGATCAGCTCCACCGACTCCGGCTGGGGCGGCCAGTTCTGGATCCGGATGGCCCCGGTATCGCGATCCGGCTGCACCACGAATCGGGTTACGCGGTTCTCGAACAGCAGGGCGCGGGGCAGGGCGTTGTAGGGGCGGTCGGGCCGATTGTCGAATGCCGCCGGGTCTTCCTCGGTACGGGCAAAGTAGCTGTCGTCGATCACCAGCTGGCCGGTAATGGTATGAATGCCCAGCTCGTGGAGCTGACGAATCACCTGCCAGAGATCCTCGGTGCGCATCCAGGGGTCACCATAACCCTTGATGTAAACGTTGCCCTCCAGCGTCCCCCGGTTGATCGGCCCGTCGCTGAACAACTCGGTCGGCCACTGGTAGGTTGGGCCGAGCAGGTCGAGTGCGGCCATGGAGGTGACGAGCTTCATCACCGAAGCGGGGTTCAGTGCCAGGTCCGGGTTATGGGCCAGCAGGGGCTTGTCGGCGTCCACGGCCTGAATCCACACACCCAGACGGTCGGCCGAGAGGCGGTTGGCGGACAGTTCGCGGGTCACTTCCGACGGCAGTTCGGCAGCCACTGGGCTGACGGCAAGACAGAGCAGGACAAGCAACAGGCTGCGGAGCGATGACATGGCAGGACTCAATCAATGTTCTACCCCGGGAGCGCGGCAGGGCGCCTCTTTGAAGGGCGTTGCCATTGTTCCCGGCGGATGGCGTTTGGGACGGCGCACAGGATAGCACTGTGCGGGCTGGAGCGAAGCCGGGGCGACGGGTTTGCCGTGCCGCCGGGCCAGGGTGCTCCGGACAGGTGCGGGATCCGGATGGCAGGCTTTGAGTGGTCGCAGCGCTTTGGGTACACTCTTGCGCCCAAAACTTCGACAGATCAAGAGGCTTCGATGATCGAAACCAACCCGATTCTCGCCCGCATCCGGGATCTCGACGAGCGTGCGAGCACGCTTAGGGGGTATCTTTGACTACGATGGCAAGAAGGAACGCCTGGAGGAGGTAAACCGCGAGCTCGAGGTGCCGGATGTCTGGTCCGACCCCGAACGGGCCCAGGCGCTCGGCAAGGAGCGCGCCTCGCTGGATGCCGTGGTCTCCGGCCTGGGGCGCATGGCATCGGGTCTTGAAGATGCGCGTGACCTGCTGGAAATGGCCGCCGAGGAAGGAGACGAGGAAACAGTCCGGGCGGTGGAGGCCGACGTGGCCGACTTCGAGGCCGAGATCGAGAAGCTGGAGTTTCGCCGGATGTTCTCCGGCGAGATGGACGAGAAGAACGCCTTTTTGGATATCCAGGCCGGGGCCGGCGGGACCGAAGCTCAGGACTGGGCCAACATGCTGCTGCGGATGTACCTGCGCTGGGCGGACAAACGCGATTTCAAGGCGGAGATCGTCGAGCTGTCTGAAGGCGAGGTAGCCGGCATCAAGTCCGCCACCGTCCGCATCGAGGGCGAATTCGCCTTTGGCTGGCTGCGCACGGAGACCGGGATTCACCGGCTGGTCCGCAAGTCCCCGTTTGACTCGGATGCCCGGCGGCATACCTCGTTCTGTTCGGTGTTTGTATCCCCCGAGGTGGACGACGACATCGAAATTGAAATCAACCCGGCCGACCTGCGAATTGACGTGTATCGGGCCTCGGGTGCCGGGGGGCAGCACGTCAACCGGACCGAGTCGGCCGTGCGGATCACGCACGTGCCCACCAACACCGTGGCCGCCTGCCAGGCAGGGCGCTCCCAGCATCAGAACAAGGCCGAGGCCATGCGGATGCTCAAGGCTCGCCTCTACGAGCAGGAAATGCAAAAGCGCAATGCTGCCACTCAGGCCCTGGAGGACAGCAAGTCCGATGTGTCCTGGGGCAACCAGATCCGCTCCTACGTTCTCGACCAGTCCCGGATCAAGGATCTGCGCACCGGCGTGGAGGTTGGCAACACCCAGGCTGTGCTCGACGGCGACCTGGACGCCTTTATCGAGGCCAGTCTCAAGAGCGGACTCTGAACGTCACGGCAGGCTGCGCTGGTAGCGGGCGCCTGTGCTCGCCGCTGCGCGGGCGGTATCTTCAAATTACTTCACGACGAAAAACAATGTCTAATAACAAGCCCGAAGGGCAGGGTGCCGAGCGCACGCCTGCCGACGACAATGCCCTGATTGCCGAGCGGCGCGCCAAGCTGGCTCGCCTGCGCGAGCAGGGTGTGGCCTTTCCCAGCGATTTCCGGCGCAACGTGGTCGCCGGCGAGCTGCATGCCGAGTATGGCGAGCGTGACAAGGCCTGGTTCGAGGAGAACACCATCCGCGCGGCGGTGGCCGGCCGGGTCATGGCCAAGCGCATTATGGGCAAGGCCAGTTTTTTGTCGATCCTGGACATGTCCGGGCGCATTCAGCTGTACGTGGCTCGCGACGAGATCGGCAGCGAGCACTACGCGGACTTCAAGACCTGGGACATCGGGGACATCGTTGGTGCGGAGGGGACGCTCTTCAAGACCAACAAGGGCGAGCTTTCCATTCGCGTGGACGGCATCCGCCTGCTGACCAAGTCGCTGAGGCCGCTGCCGGACAAGTTCAAGGGGCTGTCGGACACCGAGCAGCGCTACCGGCAGCGCTACCTGGACCTGATCATGAACGAGCCGGTGCGCGACACTTTCCGCATGCGCAGCCGGATCATCCAGTTTATTCGCGACTACCTCAACGCGCACGACTTCCTGGAAGTCGAGACCCCGATGATGCACGTCATCCCCGGCGGGGCGACCGCGCGGCCGTTCACCACCTATCACAACACGCTGGAGATGGATCTGTTCCTGCGGATCGCGCCGGAGCTTTATCTCAAGCGTCTGGTCGTCGGGGGCTTCGAGAAGGTGTACGAGATCAACCGCAATTTCCGGAACGAGGGGCTGTCGACGCGCCACAACCCGGAATTCACCATGATCGAGTTCTACGAGGCCTATGCGGACTACCACGACCTGATGAACCGCACCGAAGACATGCTACGCAAGCTGGCCGAGCATGTGGTTGGCAGCCCCGAAGTGTCCTATCAGGGCGAGGTCTATCATTTCGGCAAGCCCTTTGCGCGGATGACGGTGCGCGAGTCGATCCTGCATTTCAACCCGGAGCTGTCGGCGGTCGACCTGGACGACGAAGCGCGCTGCCGGGCGGCTGCCGAGCGCCTCGGCATTGTGCTCAAGGACAGTTACGGACTGGGCAAGGTGCAGATCGAGATCTTCGAGAAGACGGTCGAGCACCGACTCAAGGACCCGACCTTCATCACCGAGTACCCGGCCGAGGTGTCGCCGCTGGCCCGGCCAAAGGACGGCGACCCGTTCGTGACCGACCGGTTCGAGTTCTTCGTCGGGGGGCGGGAGATTGCCAATGGATTCTCGGAGCTTAACGATGCCGAGGATCAGGCCGAGCGTTTCCGTCGGCAGGTGGAAGAAAAGGATGCGGGCGACGAGGAGGCCATGCACTTCGACGCCGATTACATTCGGGCGCTGGAGCACGGTTTGCCGCCGACTGCCGGGGAGGGCATCGGCATCGACCGGCTGGTCATGTTGCTGACCGATTCGCCGTCGATCCGCGATGTGCTGTTGTTTCCCCACATGCGGCCGGAGTGATCGCGCGGTATCTGCGCAGATCCCCGGGTTGTCTGCCTTTGTGGATCGGGCAGAATGCCGGGCATGCCGGCACGCCCGACAAGGGAATCGGGGGCGAGTCTGCGGCGGTTCCTGCAAACAGTATCCGAGGTAACTGATGGGCCTGTTTTCCCGAAAAGACGACGGCGCAGTGGAGCGCATCCGCTCCGCCATTCTGGAAATCGACGACCCGAACCTGGACGTTCCCCTGAGAACGCTCGGTGCCGAGCCCAGAGTGGATTTTCGCAAGGGGCATGCTGCGGTGGAGCTGGTGCTGCCCTATCCGGCGAAGGGCTCGGCCGCTGAGTTCACTGCGCGTGTGGGCGAGGCGCTCAAGTCTGTCGAGGATGTCGAGCGGGTGGATGTCGAGCTGGCCTGCGACGTACCCATCGGGGCGGTGCAAGGCAAGCAGGCGCCGCTGCCCGAAGTGCGCAATATCATCGCGGTGGCCTCGGGCAAGGGTGGGGTCGGCAAGTCGACCACGGCCGTGAACCTTGCCCTGGCACTGGCGGCCGAGGGGGCGCGCGTTGGCCTTCTGGATGCGGACATCTACGGGCCCAGCCAGCCACGGATGGTCGGCAGTCAGGCCCAGCCCAGTTCGCAGGACGGGCAGTCCATGATGCCGGTGGAGGCTCACGGCCTCCAGACCATGTCGATCGGCTATCTGGTGGCCGAGGACAACCCCATGATCTGGCGTGGACCCATGGTGACCTCGGCCCTGATGCAACTGCTCAATGAAACCCGCTGGCAGGGGCTGGATTACCTGATTGTCGACATGCCGCCGGGAACGGGCGACGTGCAGTTGACCCTGGCGCAGAAAGTTCCGGTCGCGGGCGCCGTGATCGTGACGACGCCACAGGATATTTCGCTGATCGATGCGCGCAAGGGCCTGAAGATGTTCGAGAAGGTCAACGTGCCGGTGCTCGGGATCGTCGAGAACATGTCCCTGCACGTCTGCTCGAACTGTGGCCATGTCGAACATATCTTCGGTGAGGGCGGCGGCGAGCGGATGGCAGCTGAATATGACGTGCCGCTGCTCGGGGCGCTTCCGCTGGATGGCGGCATCAGGGAACAGGCCGATTCGGGCCGGCCCACTGTGGCGGCTGACCCGGAAGGGCAGGTCGCCGGGCTGTATCGGCAGATTGCGCGGCGCATGGCCGCCCGCCTGGCGCTGGCAGGCGGCGAGGATGAAGGGTTTCCGTCCATCGTGATCGAGGACTGAACCTGCCGGGCGTTTGCCGCGGAGTCTTCACGGGCAGCTGGCCGGGGTTGCCCTGCGACCGTTTCGCCTGCGCCTGCTACAATCTGAAGGTCGGGATCTCGGAAATGGGAACTCGGCAAGATAATCGACCAGACGGTCGCTCGAACGGCGTGTCACGACATGCCACCGGTTGCAGCTGGAGTCCGGGTCGCCTTCGATGAGCACCACCATCAATCCGGGAATGGCCACGCTTGGCCTGAAGATGCTGCGGGAGACGGCTGCCCTGGGGCAAATGCCGGAGATCCGCGGTACCCGGCCGGCGGATCTCACCCGGGCCCGGCCGGTTTCCGACCTGGTCACGCTCTCCACGGGTGGCGCAACGGCCGCCAACCCGCTTCGTGCCGCAAGTGACGGCATTTCCCTGGCGCAGAATCTCAACGGCGGCATGATGTCCATGACCGGCGCCCTGCTGCGCATGCGTGAACTGGCAATGTCCTCTTCGGATGACAACCTGCCCGATGACCGTCGACGCGCCATGCAGACGGAAGCCATGGCACTGACCGAATCCATGGACCGCACCGTCTCTTCGCTTTCCTTCGAGGGACAGCGGCCGCTGGAAGGTGATTTCGCCGCCTCATTCAGCCTGGACGAGAACACCCGCGCCTGGTTTCAGGTGGGTGATTTGCGGCCCGAAACGCTGGGTCTGGCCGGTTTTGATGTCACCGATCCGCAGTCCGCCCGGGCCGGGGTGCAGGTGCTGGATGCGGCACTGGAAACCCTGAGTCGCCAGCGTGCCGGTGTGCGGGATACGGCAGAGACGATCCGCAACTGGATCGAATCGCCCGAGCGCCCGGGCAGCGCGATCACCAACTCCGCGGAGGCCCAGGTCCGGGCCGATGCGGCGGCGGCGGAGGTCATGGCTTCTCCCGGTCGTGCCATGCGCGCCCAGGGTGGGGTGTCCGCCGCCGCTGCCTTGCAGCTTCTGCGTTAGCCCGGGCAACCACGGCGGCTGTCGTTCCACGCATCATCTGGCTTTGGGTTATCCCAAGGTGCTGATATGATGACGGGTTTTCCTTTTTCCGAACCATGAGTCCAGACCATCGAACCATGAGCGATCCGCGACCTTTGAAGCTGCATATCAAGACCTGGGGCTGCCAGATGAACGAGTACGACTCGGCCAAGATGGCTGACGTGCTGGGCGTCTCTGACGGTGTCGAGGTGACGGATGACGCGTCTCAGGCCGACGTCATCCTGCTCAACACCTGCTCGATCCGCGAAAAGGCGCAGGAGAAGGTGTTTTCCCAGCTTGGCCAGTGGCGGCCGCTCAAGGCGCAAAATCCGGATCTGGTCATCGGTGTGGGCGGCTGCGTGGCCAGCCAGGAAGGCGAGGCGCTGCGCGAGCGCGCGCCGTTCGTGGACATCGTGTTCGGCCCGCAGACGCTCCATCGTCTTCCGGAGATGGTCCGGCAGGTGCGCGAGGCGCGCGAGCCGGTCGTGGACATTTCCTTCCCGGAAATCGAGAAGTTCGACAACCTGCCTGCACCCCGGGCCGAGGGACCGACGGCCTATGTATCGGTCATGGAAGGCTGCTCCAAGTACTGTACCTTCTGCGTAGTGCCCTACACCCGCGGCGAGGAGATATCCCGGCCATTTGATGACGTGATTGCCGAGGTGGCCGAGCTGGCGGCCCAGGGCGTGCGGGAGGTGAATCTTCTTGGGCAGAACGTCAACGCCTACCGGGGGCTGATGCATGACGGCCAGGTGGCGGATCTGGCGCTGCTGATTCACTTTGTCGCGGCCATCGACGGCATTGAACGAATCCGTTTTACCACCTCGCATCCGGTCGAGTTCACCGACTCGCTGGTTGAGGCCTACCGGACCGAGCCCAAGCTGGCCTCGTTCCTGCATCTGCCGGTCCAGAGCGGATCGGACCGGGTGCTGGCCTCCATGAAGCGGGGGCATACGGCGCTTGAATACAAGGCGCGGATTCGCCGGCTGCGCGAGGCCCGGCCGGGCATCAGCCTGTCCTCGGATTTCATCGTCGGCTTCCCCGGTGAGACCGAGGCGGACTTCGAGGCCACCATGAAGCTGATTCGCGAGGTCGGCTTCGATCATTCCTACAGTTTTGTCTACAGCGCCCGTCCCGGCACGCCGGCGTCCAGCCTGCCGGATGACACTCCGGAGCAGGTCAAGAAGGCCCGACTGGCGAAGTTGCAGGCGTTGATCAACGAGCAGGCCCGCGCAATCAGCGAGTCCATGCGGGGCACGGTGCAGACCATTCTTGTGGAAGGCCCTTCGAAGAAAGACCCCGCGGAACTGGCCGGCAAGACCGAGAACAATCGTACCGTGAACTTCCGTGCCCGGCCCGAACTGGTGGGGCTGTTCGTGGATGTGCGGATCGTGGACGTCTTCCCCAACTCGCTGCGGGGCGAGTTCGTGGGGATAGCCGAGGTTGATCGCGCCCGCGCCGAGCGCCTGGACCTGGTTCCCGCGGCATGAGTGCCCAGCTGGAACACCACCGCTTCACCATCGAAGACGCCGACAACCAGCGGCTGGCCAATCTGGCCGGCCAGTTCGATGCCCACCTGCGCCTGATCGAGCGGCGCCTGGGCGTGGAAATCAACAACCGGGGCAATGCCTTCGGGGTCATCGGCCCGGGCGAACTGGCCCGTTCGACGGCCGAGCTGCTGCGCGAACTCTATGATCTGACCGACCGTGAAGTGCTCGACGGGGCGCGCATCAACGTTCTGCTCCAGGAGGCGGGGCTTGAGGACTCCCTCGAGGACCTGGTGCCCGAGGAGGTGCTGGTCCAGACCCAGCGCGGGATCGTACGCGGGCGCGGGCGCAACCAGGTCCGCTACCTTTCAGACATCCGCCACCATGACCTGAGCTTCGGCATCGGCCCGGCCGGCACCGGCAAGACCTACCTGGCCGTGGCCAGCGCCGTGGATGCACTGGAGCGCGAGGAAGTGCGCCGGATCGTTCTGGTTCGCCCCGCGGTCGAGGCCGGAGAGCGGCTTGGGTTTCTCCCCGGCGATCTGGCGCAGAAGATCGATCCCTACCTGCGGCCGATGTATGACGCGCTCTACGAGATGATGGGCTTCGACAAGGTGGCCAAGCTGATTGACCGCAACGTGATCGAGGTCGCCCCGCTGGCCTTCATGCGCGGAAGAACCCTCAACGAGTCGTTCATCATCCTCGACGAGGCGCAGAACACCACGATCGAACAGATGAAAATGTTCCTGACCCGGATCGGGTTTGGATCGACCGCGGTGGTTACCGGCGACGTGACCCAGATCGACCTGCCCAAGGGCGTCACCTCGGGCCTGCGCAATGCCGTCGAGGTGCTGCGCGATGTCGAAGGCGTGAGCTTTACTTTCTTCCAGGCGCGGGACGTGGTGCGTCACCCGCTGGTCAAGCGGATTGTCAGCGCCTATGACCGGGAAGAATCCTCGTGAGCGATGACGCGCTGCACCTGGAAGTTCAGCGGGCCGTGCCGGAGGATGATCTGGCCAACCTTCCCGCCGACGAATCCCTGCATGAGTGGATTGCCCGGACACTGGCACTGGCCGGTCATCAGGGTTCCTGCGAACTGACCCTCCGGATCGTCGATGAGCCCGAAGGTCGCGAGCTCAATGCCCGCTGGCGAGACCGCGACCGAGCCACCAACGTGCTCTCCTTCCCGCTGGACATGCCGGAACATGTGGACATCCCCTATCTGGGCGATCTCGTGATCTGCGCGCCGGTCGTGGCACGCGAAGCCCTGGAACAAGGCAAGGCCTTGACCGCGCACTGGGCGCATCTTTGCGTGCATGGCACGTTGCACCTGCTGGGCCATGACCACGAGCAGGCCGAGGAAGCCGACATAATGGAGGCGCTGGAAGTGCAAATTCTGGCGGTGCTGGGCTATCCTGATCCCTACGCGGATGTTTGAAAAAGACCTTTTCGCCTTTGCTTCCATGCCGGCCCGTGTTCGGGTGCTCCATTGCCTGCGCCCTGGCGCGCAGCGGCAAGGCCTGCCTGTCGGCGCCGTAACGGGAAAGGCTGTATCCATCTGCCGGTCAGGCGATCACCCGAGTGTCTGCCGGGCCCGATTTCCCCACACAGAGAGTGAATGACGCCCGTTATGGACGAGTCAGACAGTCAAGGCGGCTCGTCGGGTCGCAATTGGTTGGAGCGCCTGGGACAGGCCTTCAATAGCGAACCGCAGAGCCGCGACGATCTTCTCGAACAGATCCGCAGCGCCGCACGGCGCGAGATCATCCCCAACGGTTCGGTCCGCCTGATGGAAGGCGTGCTGGACTTTCACGAGATGCGCGCCCGCGATGTGATGATTCCGCGCGGACAGATCGACGTGATCCACGCCGAGGCGGGTCTGGGCGATATCCTGGAGGAGGCCACGGACTCCGGGCATTCGCGGTACCCGGTCATCGAGGCCAGCCGCGATGAGGTCGTGGGCATCCTGCTGGTCAAGGAGCTGCTGCGCCACTTTGCCGGCAAGACGGACAATGAATTCGACTTGCGGGCGCACCTGCGCACCCCCATGTTCGTGCCCGAGAGTAAGCGGCTGGACGCGCTGCTGGCGGATTTTCGCCTGACGCGGACACACATGGCCATCGTGCTGGACGAATTCGGCGGCGTGGCCGGGCTGGTGACGATCGAGGACGTGCTGGAGGAGATCGTCGGTGACATCGACGACGAGTACGACACCGAGGAGCGAATCAATATCCGCCAGCAGGCGCCCAATCGGCATACCGTGAAGGCGCTGACCCCCATTGACGAGTTCAACCGGCATTTCGGCAGTGACTTTCCCGAGAGCGAGTACGGCACGATTGGCGGCCTGGTCACTCATGAGCTCGGTCATCTCCCGCGCCGGGGCGAAGTGGCCCGCATGGGCCGCTACGAGTTCAAGATCCTTGGCGCGGACAGGCGGCGGTTGCACCTGTTGCTGGTCACCGAGCGGCAGGAGCGGCCGGCAGGCGAGGGCGAACCCGGTTCGGCCGAGTAACGTCGCGGCGCACCCCTGCTCCTGGGCGCTCCGTTGTTTAGGGAAGGTCTGCACAAATGCAGACCTTCCCGTGCAGGGCACGGATGCCCTGC
>JBNGDJ010000025.1:0-69 GCA_049974825.1 Halothiobacillaceae bacterium
CACCCGGCACGGCCCCACCCGGCACGGCCCCACCCGGCACGGCCCCACCTGGAACGGCCCCACCTGGAA
>JBNGDJ010000025.1:169-25473 GCA_049974825.1 Halothiobacillaceae bacterium
CAGCCCCACCTGGAACAGCCCCACCTGGAACAGCCCCACCTGGAACAGCCCCACCTGGAACAGCCCCACCCGGCATGGCTGCCGGTGGTCGGGCAAGGATCTGAAGCTGGCCCATGGCCTGGCCAAGACTCTGTGCCCCAAGTGTCTGGGGCAGCACCGTGCGCAATCCGGCCTGAAGCAGCTGGGGTGTGGTGGGCTTGTTTTCAACCAGCTTCAGTTCGATCTGGGGACCCAGGCGGTCCACCTGCAATGTGAGGTTCTGTCCGGCCTTGAGCGGGATGGCGGTCCGCACGCTGAGCGGATTGCCGGCGATATTGAGCTGGGCTTCACGCATGGCGCCGCTGCCGCCAGCGGCGACCACGGTGGCGGAGACTTGCTGACCGACCTGAAGTTGACTGAGTAGCTGAGTGGAAGCTGGCCGAACCGAGGTGAGCGGACGGACGGTTGTTGTATCCGTACCACGGAGGGCGGGGTTCAGATTGGTCGGAAGTGGTGACAAAGTTTTGACAACCTCCGGTTTGACCGGTATTTTCGGAAGGAGCCTTAAGTTCTGGTTGTAACTTTGTGCTTTGACGCGATTTTTTTGGGTCTGTTCCGTTTCCTGGTCGAGGCCGAAACGGCTCGCGTCAGCCAGTCGCCCGCAGAGGTAAACGTTTCATGACAAGCCTAGCACAAGATCTCGACAGCACGCCGCACCTGCTCTTGTGCGACCCGGACCGCACTGATGCGGGGATGCTGGAGCAGATGGTCGCTTTTTTCGGGGTCAGCCTGGTGCCCCGCTCGACTCTCGCCGATTGTGCGCCCGGGCGCGCGACGCTCGGTGTCGTACTGACGGACGAGAACGCCGTGCCCGAGGTACTGCCCGAGCCATTGCGCGAAATCCCCATGGTGTTGCTTGGGGGGAGCAGCCGGGCTGCCGCGACGCGTACGGGGGCCCAGGTCACGGCCAGTCTGGATGCCACGCCGACGCTGGCGCAGCTCAACGCCGTGATCAGCCGGTTGAGCACCCACTGGCGCGAGCGAACCGGGGCGGTCAACGGGCCGCGCCTGGTGGGAGAAAGCGCGCCGATGCAGTCGCTGCGTCGGATGATCCGGCAGGTCGCGGCCACCGAGGCCACGGTTTTGATTCTCGGGGAGTCGGGCACGGGCAAGGAAGTGGTTGCCCGGTCGATCCATGCGTTGTCGAACCGCTCGGGCAAGCCCTTTGTGCCGATCAACTGTGGCGCCATTCCAGGCGAGTTGCTGGAATCGGAACTCTTTGGTCATGAGAAAGGGGCATTCACCGGCGCCATCACCGCGCGCGCCGGTCGATTCGAGCTGGCCGAGGGGGGGACGATCTTTCTGGATGAGATCGGCGACATGCCCATGCCCATGCAGGTCAAGCTGCTGCGCGTGCTGCAGGAGCGTACCTTCGAGCGCGTGGGGGGCAGACAGACTTACAAGGCGGATGTGCGCGTGATTGCCGCAACCCACCGGGATCTGGAGTCACGGATTGCCGATGGTGAGTTCCGCGAGGACCTGTTCTATCGGCTGAATGTCTTTCCAGTTGAGACCCAGCCTTTGCGTGCGATCCGGGAGGACATTCCACAGGTGGCAACTGCGCTGGCGCAGCGACTGGCGGACGAGGGGCGTGGTCAGGTCCGTTTCACGGACGCGGCGCTCAACGCGCTCTCGGCGTTGCCGTGGCCGGGCAATGTCCGCGAGTTGGGAAATCTGATTGAACGGCTGGCGATCCTGTATCCGGAAGAGACGGTGGATTTGCCGATGTTGCCCGAGCGACTGCTGGCGCAGTTGCCCGAGGACTTCAATGCAGGCGATGCGTCCCAGGTGCCTGCGGGCGAAGTGGATGAACCCGAGTCGCCCGAGGCCGTGAATGCGACACCGCCTGCGCCTGCCATGGAGGCGGCTGCCCTGCCTGAAGAGGGCTTCAATCTCAAGGAGCATCTGGAGGAAACCGAACGCCGGTTTATCGAGCAGGCATTGTCCGAGTGCGACGGCGTGGTAGCCCAGGCGGCCCGTCGGCTCGGGCTTCGTCGGACGACACTCGTGGAAAAGTTGCGCAAGTACGGCATGTGATTTCCGTTGCTATTGAATGTGGCACGGTACCTGCTTCATTCCCGTCAAGCCGGGGTGACCAGAACGCCCCCTGAATGGAACGAATGGAGCATTGAGTCATGAATGACCTGTCCGTCAACCAGATTCTCTCGCAGATGAGCCAGATGCGCGCCCAGGCTCAGACTCGCCTGTCGGATCCGACGGCGGTCCAGCAAGTCGCGCAGCCGCCAACGCGGACCGAACCGGTGCAGCCCAATGGTTTCAGTGAGTTGCTCAAGGAAGCCATCCAGGGTGTCAATGAGGCCCAGCAGACCACCTCGCAGCTGCGCGACCGCTTTGAGGCGGGCGATCGCAGTGTCGACCTGGTCGACGTCATGGTTGCGTCCCAGAAGTCCTCCATCGGTTTCGAGGCCACGCTGCAGGTGCGCAACAAGTTCGTGGAGGCCTACCAGGCCGTCATGAACATGCCGATGTAACCGGATTTTCCTGCAGCATGAATTGTCGATCGAGGTTTGATCATGGCTGAAAACATCCTTCCTCCGAACGAGGGCATGCCGGCCACGAACACCACAGGGCGCGAGCGGCCCGGCTGGCTGGTCCAGCTGGACCAGTTTACCCAGTCGTCAAGTTTTCGTCAGATCGCGGCACTGGTCGGACTGGCCGCCGTGGTCGCCTTCATGGTCACCTTGGTCATGTGGGGCCGTGCCCCGGCGATGGAGCCGCTTTACACGAATCTCGACAGCCAGGATTCCGCGGCGGTGGCCGATGCCCTGCGAGCCGCCGGGACGAAGTTCGAGATTGACCAGCAGACCGGCAATATCGTGGTTCCGGCGGATCAGGTGCATCAGGCTCGAATGCAGCTGGCCGCCCAGGGGCTGCCGTCCCAGTCCTCCGTCGGGCTGGAAATGCTTCAGCAGGACCCGTCGCTCGGCACCAGCCAGTTTCTGGAGCAGGCGCGCTACAACCACGCGCTGGAAGTCGAGCTTGCCCGGACAATCACCGCGATCAACAGCATCGAATCGGCACGCGTGCACCTGGCCGTGCCCAAGCAGTCTGTCTTCGTGCGCGATCGCCAGTCGCCAACGGCTTCCGTCACGGTGCGTCTGCTGCCCGGGCGCAGCCTGGAGCGCGGGCAGGTCCAGTCCATCCAGCACCTGGTGGCCTCGGCCATTCCCGGGATGGAAAGTCGGGATGTGACGGTCGTCAATCAACGCGGCGATCTGCTCAGCGATGACAGTGGCGAGGCCTCCCGGCTGGGCCTGACTGATCGACAGTTCGCCTACCGAACCCGCGTCGAGCGCGAGTTCGTGCGGCGAATCGAGGCCCTGCTGCAACCTATCGTGGGACTGGACAAGGTTCGCGCCCAGGTTTCGGCAGACATCGACTTTTCCGAGCGGGAGGGAACATCCGAGACCTTCGGCCCGGCCGAAGGCGCCTTGCGCAGTGAGCAGATTTCCGAGCAGGACCAGCGACTTGGGGGCGCCGGCAGCCTGCTGGGCGTCCCCGGGGCCTTGGCAAACCAGCCGCCGGGGGGCGGTCAGCTGGCGCCGGGGGAACTGCCTCTGCAGCCGCCAGGGGACCTGACCTACGAGGAATACCTTGAGCTGATCCAGTCGCCGGTCAATGGCCAGCGCAACGAGGTGCGCAATTACGAGGTCGACCGGCAGCTCAGTCATACGCGGTTCGCCATGGGAGGGATCGAGCGCCTGACGGTGGCGGTTCTGGTCGACGAGCCGGCTGTGGTTGACGAGGAGGGCAACGAAACCCGGGAAGCGCCGACCCAGGCGGAGCTGGACCGGATTACTGCCCTGGTTGAGCAGGCGATCGGGCTCGACAACGAGCGGGGTGATCGAATCACCGTCACCAGTGCGCCTTTCGTGCAGGAAAAGATCGAAATGCCCGAGCCGGAGCTCTGGGAGCATCCGATGTTCTGGAGCACGCTCAAGAGCGCCGGCATCGGCCTGGCGTTGCTGATCATCTTCCTGATGGTGGTCCGGCCCCTGCTGCGTGCCCTCTTTGGCAAGACCGAAGAAGAGCGCAAGGCCTTGCCGGGAGGCGGGTCCGGGGATGTGGCGCGACTGCCCGGTGCGACCGGAGCCGAGGATGAGGACGGAGGCGTCACTGCCCAGATCGGCAGCGATGCCCAGGGCATGCCGGCCCGTCGCCGTCAGGCGGCCGAGGAGGAAGAGGACGAGGACGTGCCGGCCCTGATCGGTGATGCAAGCTATACCGATCGGCTCAAGCAGTTGCGAAAGACCATCGAGAGTGATCCCCGTGCCGTGGCCACCGTGGTCAAGCAGTGGACCAATGCAGAAAGCTGATCGCAGCCGCGCTGTGCACAATCATGACGGAGTGACGAGTTCATGGCGGAAGGCGAACTGGACCTGAACGATCAGAAGGATCCGCTGGAGGGCCTGAAGGGGCCTGAGAAGGTGGCGATCCTGATGATGGCGCTGGGCGAGGAAACGGCGGCCATGCTCTTTCGCGAGCTTGACCCGCGCGAGGTGCAGAAGATCGGTCAGTCCATGGCTGTGCTTCCGAATGTCACCCGTTCGCAGATTCAGGCTGTGCTCAACGACTTTATCTCGGACATGGAGGACCAGACCGGGCTTGCTCTGGGTGCCAACGACTACATCCGCAATGTGCTGACGAATGCTCTGGGCGAGGACAAGGCCGAGGGCGTGCTCGACCGGATCATGGCGACCGGCGCCAACCGCAAGAACCTGGAGTTTCTCAAGTGGATGGACGCACGTTCGATCGCGGAAATCATCCGCTACGAGCACCCGCAGATCATCGCCATCGTCCTGTCTCACCTTGAGGGCGACCAGTCCGCCGAGATTCTGCAGATGCTGCCCGAGAACATCCGCGCGGACATCATGTTTCGCATCGCGAATCTTGAGGGGGTCTCGCCCGCGGCCCTGCTGGAACTGGACGACATCATGGAGCGTCAATCTTCCGGCGGGTCGGGCGGCAAGTCCTCCAAGGTTGGGGGCGTGCGCGTGGCGGCCAACATCATGAACTTCCTCGAATCGAACGTCGAGGAACACCTGATGGGCGAAATCAAGTCCGCCGACGAGGACCTTGGCGAGAAGATCGAGGACCTGATGTTCGTCTTCGACAACCTGATCGATGTTGACGATCGCAGCCTGCAGACCCTGCTGCGTGAAGTGCCGTCCGACAAGCTGCTCATGGCCCTCAAGGGGGCGGAAAGCGTCCTGCAGGACAAGTTCTTCAAGAACATGTCCAAGCGGGCGGCCGAGATGATGCGCGACGATCTTGAGGCCCTGGGCCCGACCCGCCTGTCCGATGTGGAAGCTGCCCAGAAGGAAATCCTTCAGGTAGCCCGCCGACTGGCCGAAGAAGGCACGATCACGCTGGGAGGCGGTGGTGACGAGTTCGTCTGATCCCGATCGGCTGGTCGAGGCCGGCAGTGCGGACTTTAAACGCTGGCATGCGCCCCGGCTCGATACCCTCTCTGTACCCAAACCGGGCGCCATGGCAAGGGGTGGCCTGGAGTCGTCCGAGGACGAGTCGACGGCAGTGGAGGATGTGGAGGAGGCACCCAGTCTGCCCACGGCAGAAGAGCTCGAACAGATCCGTGAGCAGGCTCGGGAAGAGGGATATCGGGAAGGCCACGAGCAGGGGCATGCCGAAGGACTGGAGGCCGGCCGTGCCGAGCAGGAGGCCCTGCTTGGCCGGATGCGCGAGATTTTGAACTATCTGGATCATCCCCTGCAGGCACTCGATTCGGAGGTCGAGACCCAGCTGACCCAGCTGGCGCTTCAGATCGCCCGGGCGGTAGTCCAGCGGGAACTGTCCTACTCCCGTGAGCAGTTGCTTGGGGTGGTGCGCAAGGCGCTGAAACAGCTGCCGGCGCAGGATCGACAGATCACCATTGTCGTTCATCCGGAGGACGAGGCCATCCTGCGGCTGGCCGCTCGCGAGGAAGACTGGACGCTTGAAGAAGATCCTTCCGTTGCGCCTGGGGGGTGCCGGATCGAGTCGGGAGCCAGCCGGATCGACGCGACGCTGGAACGGCGCTGGGCCACGGTGGCCATGCAGATGTTGGGTGAGGTGCCCGAGGGACTGGATCAGCCCGTGGCGGAGACGCTGGAACCCGAGCCTGAAGACGCGCCGGAACCACCACCCGAAGACAACAACGCGGCCGGAGCTTCTGATTCGCGGACTGATCATGTTTCCGCTGACCCGGATGTGGATCAGTCGATCGATCAGGCCAGCCCGACCGACCCGGAGGGGGCAGTCGAGGCGCAGGCGGACGATGAACCCGGACCGGTGAACGAGTCTTCGTCATCGGTCGCGCAGACTGAAACCGAGAGGGCAGGGTCATGAGCGCATCCCCGGATCAGGCGGGCATCCGCCGGGATATCAACTGGGCTTCCCGCCTGATCTCCCTGGGAGAGAGCGTCAAGGATCCGGCGCCGATGGTCGAAGGGGTGCTCACGCGCGTTGTTGGCCTGGCGCTGGAAGCCGAGGGCTGCCGGGCAGCCATTGGGGACCAGTGCCGCATCACCCTGCCAAACGACGAGCAGGTTGCCGCCGAGGTTGTTGGTTTTGCTGGCGAGCGGCTGTATTTGATGCCCCTGGAGGAAATCCGCGGGCTCAGTCCCGGGGCGCGGGTCACGCCCACCGGCCTGTCCATCCGGATTCCGATGAGCGAGGCACTGCTCGGGCGGGTGATCGACGGGGCCGGCGAGCCGTTGGATGGCCGAGGCCCGATCCTCGGCAGTTCGGACGTATTGCTCAACGGCACGCCAATCAATCCCCTGAGCCGACAGCCGATTCGTGAACCGCTGGATGTGGGTGTGCGTGCCATCAATGCCCTGCTCACGGTGGGCCGGGGCCAGCGCATGGGGCTGTTTGCCGGCAGCGGCGTGGGCAAAAGTGTCTTGCTGGGCATGATGACCCGCTACACCCGCGCCCAGATCATCGTGGTCGGACTGATCGGCGAGCGGGGTCGCGAGGTCAAGGAATTCGTTCAGGAAATTCTGGGCGAGGAGGGCCTGCGCCGGGCCGTGGTGGTTGCCGCGCCGGCAGATGCCTCGCCTCTGATGCGCCTGCACGGGGCGATGCTCACCACCGCCATCGCGGAATACTTCCGCGACCAGGGCTATGACGTGTTGCTGCTGATGGACTCGCTGACCCGCTATGCCCAGGCCCAGCGAGAGATCTCGCTTGCCGTCGGGGAACCGCCGGCGACCAAGGGGTACCCGCCCTCCGTCTTTGCCCGGCTTCCCCAGCTGGTCGAGCGCGCGGGCAACGGGCCGGAGGGTGGCGGGTCAATCACGGCCTTTTACACGGTTCTGGTGGAGGGCGACGATCAGAACGATCCCATTGCCGATGCGGCACGGGCCATCCTGGACGGTCATATCGTGCTGTCGCGGCAGATCGCTGAGCGCGGCCGCTATCCGGCCATCGACATTGAAGGCTCCATCTCGCGCGTCATGCCCAATATCGTCTCGCCGGAGCAGCGAGACCTGGCACAGCGTTTCAAGCAGTTGATGAGCACCTATACTCAAAGCAAGGACCTGATCGCCGTGGGGGCGTACAAGCGCGGCAATGATCGACGACTGGATGCGGCCATTGATGCCTTTCCGGATCTGGAAGCCTTCCTTGCCCAGGATGTGTTCGAGGGCGCCACGCTCGAGGACAGCGTGAGCGCTCTGGAACGATTGATGCAAGGATGACTTCCAAGGCAAGAAGTTCATGATTTTGTGCGTCATGCATCGACGCAGGGGCTTTTCCTGCAAGAGACAACGGTAGACGCAAATGACACGCGAAAAACGGATTGAGCAGCTCGGCCGGATTGCCAGGCACCAGTCGGATTCTGTGCTGGCCGAGGTCAAGGCCTGCGAGCAGCGCCTGGCCGAGCAGCGAGGCCGCTTTGATCAGTTATCGAACTACATGGAGGAATACGCGCGCAATCTCGAATTCGCTCAGGGAGGCAAGGCCGGTGCCTTTGCCATCCAGAACTACCGGGCCTTCATGGCCAAGATCGAGGCGGCGGTAGAGCAGCAGCGACAAAACGTCGACATGGTGGAGCGGGAGCTTGAAATGCTTCGGGAGCGCTTCAAGGAAGCGAACATCCACGCCCGCTCGGTGGAAAAATTGCATGGCCGCGTACTCGATGAGGCGCGAAACCAGCAGGAAAAGCGCGAGCAGCGCGAGCTCGATGCGCACGCGACCCAGCGTGCCCTTCGTCGGCCTTCGCTCGCGGGAGGTGATTGAACATGGCGGACATTCCTCTGCTGATGAAGATGGGTACGGAGGCCGGCAAATCGGTCAAGGGGTCCGGCGGGGGCCTTCCGGGCGCACTTGAAACTCTGTCGGGCGTCTCGGGCGATCAGGCCTTTGGCAAGCTTGTTCAGCAGGCCCTGGGGGCCGGGCAGGGCATGCCTTCCGAGGTAGACCCGAGCGAACTGACCCGGGTTGTGCGTTCCCGGCTGACCGGCGATGGGCAGGCACTGCCCTACGGAATGACTCAAGGCGGCTCGGGCAGCCTGGGGGAGTCAATTCCGGTTGGGCTTGAGAATCCTTCTGGCGTCTCGGTCAATCCCGGTGAACTGACTCAAGTGGTGGGTTCTCGGCTGACCGGCGATGGGCAGGCACTGCCCGACGCAATGACTCAGGCCGGTTCCGGAAGCCTGGAGGAGACGATCGTGGCATCCATCGAGCAGATCATGCGGGCCTCAGGCAAGACGATGGAAGGGGTTTCCGGCAACGGACAGCCGGTTTCCACGGAGGATTTCGAGGCTTCACTGGAACAGTTGCTGGGGCGCCTGTCAGCCCTGACTGCCGAGGGTGGGGCGGAAGGACTGGATCCCAAAGCCTTGATGAGCCGCCTGAAGGGTGATCTCGAACGCATGGGTCTTTCCGGTGACAAGGCCAGTCTGGCGGTGCTGGGCGAGCGGCTTGCGCAACAGATGGAGTCGCGGGCGGGCGCCCTGCTTGAGGGGCTGTCCGAGGGGCTCAGATCCCTTGAGCAGAGCCTGGCACGGCTGGATTCGCTGCTTCGCAAGGCTAGCCCGGACGGCGAGGTGGTTGCCGAATCCCTTGGGCGAATCGGTGCTTCGCTCGATGAGCTGGCCGACGCCCTGGACGGAACCGGCCTCTCGGCGCTGGAGGATATGCTCGATGACCTCCGTGCGCAGCTTGACGGGGTCATGCGCCGGGCGGAGGACAGCGGCGAGCTTGATCTGCAGGATATTCGCCAGTTCATGGGCGATCTGAACGAGCAGTTGGCCTCGGTCCGCGAGGCAGTGGGCCAGTACACCGGCCAGTGGTCATCGGAGAATGATGGAGACGCGCCCCAGTGGCTGGCGGATCTGCGCGAAACGCTGACCGAACTGGAACAGCAGTTTGACCGACTGCAGTCGACCATTGAGGCCCGTGAAGGGCAACCGGTGGTCGTTGCGCCCAGTGTTGGCGACTGGCGGGCAGCGTTGCGTGAAAGTCGAGGATCGGAGACGGTCGATCGTTCGGGGGGCCGCATGACTGCAGCGGCAACCGAGGGTGATGCACGCCCTGCCGATCGAATGGGCACAACAATGCCGAACGGTGAGCGCGAGCGGCCAGCGGACGAGGCCATGACGGCGGGGCAGTGGTTGCGTGCCCGGGAGTCTGCGGGACGGGCTGGCGCTGAGGCGGATGCGCCTGGAGCCGGGCGGAATGCAGCGATCGCCGGTGATCTTTCCGAGGGCAATGCCCTGCGCAAGCAGTTTGATGCCCTGCTGGGCGAGGCGGCGGAAAAAGCGGCGCCCAAGACTCGGCTGGCCGAGGCGATTGACCTGGCCGTGCAGTCGGCCCGTCAACGCAATGACAGTCCTTCACCTTTGCGCACGGAACAGCTGGAGCGCAGCCAGTCGATGCTTCAGGGCGGCGATCTGAATTCGGCCAGCTTTTCGCTGAATGCCGGGCGTGACCTGGATGCCGGCAATCAGGTTCGGTTGGCGCCGATTCCCGTTGCCGTCAATCATCCGAAGTTTGCTGAGGCCATGGGCCAGCGCGTGACCTTCATGGTCAACCAGAACGTTCAGCAGGCGCGGATTTCCCTGAATCCGGCCAACATGGGGCCGGTGAGCGTGCAGCTTGAAGTACGTGGTGACGAGGCGGTGGTCCACATGATGGCAGCACAGGGCACGACCCGCGAGGCCCTGGAAGCGGCCATCCCCCGGCTGCGCGAGATGCTGGGCGAGAATGGCTTCAGTCAGGTTTCGGTGAGCGTGGGCCAGCAGGGGGGCCAGGGAGCCGCGGATTCCGGTGGGTCGGGTGGTGAAGGCGCGGCAACCGCCGGCGCTGATGACCGCGGCGGTCAGTCTGGCGAGACCGGCGTTGAAGGCGAGGACGGCGGCCTGTCCGTGACGGAAGTTTCCGTGGGTGATCGGCGGCTGGATCTTTTCGCCTGATTTACAAGGCCAGATTTTCCGGGTCATGCCTGGGGCGGGGATCCTCTCACTCGCCATGAAGCATGGCCTTGAGCTGGGCGAGGCTCTCACGGCCGCGCTGCTTGCGCTCCTGCTCCGGCACCTCGATGCCGACGCCTTGCCACTCGAGCAGGTCTTCCGGCAGTTCATCAAGAAATCGCGAGGGCGTGCATCGCTGCCACTCGCCGTAACGCTTCCGGCGTCGCGCCAGCGTAAAGGTGAGGCTGCGTTGCGCCCGCGTGATGCCCACATAGCACAGCCGCCGCTCCTCTTCGAGCCGGTCGCCATCGAGGCTTTCCCGGTGGGGCAGCAGTTCTTCTTCCATCCCGGCCATGTAGACATGGGGAAATTCCAGCCCCTTGGCCGCATGCAGAGTCATGAGCGCGACGGCATCCGGGTTGGAGTCTTCCTCCTGTCGTTCGAGTATGCCCATCAGGCTCATCCGGGCAGCCAGGTCGGAAAGACCCATGCCGCCCTCGGCATCCTCCTGCATCCGGCGTAGCCAGTCGATCCAGTCGCGGACATTCTGCCAGCGCCGCTCGGCCGCCTTGGGCGAGGGGCTGTTCTCTCGCAGCCAATGGGGATAGTCCACTGCGGTCAGCAGTTCTTCGATGGCCGTGACCGGGTCTTGCCTTCGGGCGGCAGTGCGAATTGTGTCCAGCCAGCTCGTAAAGTGGGTCAGGCGCTGCCGGGCCCGCTCGTCGAGCACGGTCTGCAGGCCGATCTGGCCGGCGGCGGCGTAAAGGCTCACGCCCCGGTCGTGGGCGTAACCGCCCAGCCGTTCCAGGGTGGTCGGTCCAATTTCGCGCCGCGGGGTATTCACCACACGCAGGAAGGCCGCATCGTCGTCCGGGTTCGCCAGCAGCCGCAGATAGCCCATTGCATCCTTGATTTCGGCCCGTTCGAAGAATGACTGCCCGCCCGTGAGCACATAGGGAATGTTCAGCTGGCGCAGGGCGCCCTCGATGAGCCGGGCCTGGTGGTTGCCCCGATAGAGGATGGCGTAATCGCGGTAGCGCGCGTTGACGCGGAACTTGTGGTGCAGGATTTCCGACGCGATTCGCTGGACCTCGTCCTCGGCGTGTTCGCAGACGAGTACCCGCAGGGGGTCCCCGGGGCCATGCTCGCTCCAAAGATTCTTCTCGAAGGTGCCGGGGTTGTTGCGGATCAGATGATTCGCCGCCCGAAGCACGCTGTTGACTGACCGGTAGTTCTGCTCAAGCTTGATCAGTCTCAGTCCGGGAAAATCCTGCGCGAGCCGCATCAGGTTCTCCGGCCGCGCGCCTCGCCAGGCGTAAACCGACTGGTGGTCGTCGCCAACAGCCGTGAGGCGACCCTGGACGCCCACCAGCAGCCGGACCAGCTCGTACTGGGTGGTGTTGGTGTCCTGGTACTCGTCCACCAGCAGGTAGCGGACGCGGTTCTGCCAGCGCTCCCGGGCCTCCGCGTCGGTTTGCAGCAGGCGCACGGGCAGCACGATCAAATCGTCGAAATCCAGGGCATTGCAGGCTCGGAGTTGGCGCTCGTATTCGGCGTACAGTCGCGCGGTTTGCTCGGCGAGTGCATCCTCGACCTGGGTTTGCGCCGCCTGCTCCGGGTTGATGAAGTCGTTCTTCCACAGGGAGATTCGATTGCGGGCCTGCTTGAGATCCAGCGCATTGGAAAGGCCCAGATTGCCTGCCAGCTCGCGCAGCATGGCCTGCGAGTCATCGGCATCCAGAACCGTGAAGCCCTTGCGCAGCCCCAGGCGCGGATGGTCCTGGCGCAGCATGTTCAGGCCGAGCGTGTGGAAGGTCGAGACGTTCAGGCCCCGGCTCTCTGACTTGTCCAGCAGGCCGGTGATCCGCTCACGCATCTCCCGGGCGGCCTTGTTGGTGAAAGTCACCGCATGGATGTCTCGCCCACGGTAACCACCGGCACGCACCAGATGCGCGATCTTCTCGGTGATCACCCGCGTCTTGCCTGATCCCGCGCCGGCAAGGACCAGCAGCGGGCTGTCGACGTGGGTCACGGCTTCGGCTTGTCGGGGGTTGAGTGTCATTGCGGGGGTGTCGGGCGCGGCAAAGTGGCAGCGGCCGATTGTATCAGGCCCCTGCCTCCGGTGTCGGCTGGCGTCCGGCCGCAGGCCGGCCGTTGCTTCGTCGCCAGGCCTCGACCAGTGCCGCGATCAGGATCAGCAGGCCGCCGCTCCACTCCAGTGGCGTCGGGCGTTCGCCGCCGAGGATGGTTGCTGAACCGACGGAAACGACCAGCTCCATGGTCATCAGAATGGCCACACGCCCCACGGGCAGTCGATTGACAGCAAACTGGGTACAGGCCATGGCCGCCAGCAGGATGGTGATGCCGTACACCGCGGCCCCGGCGACGGCCTGCATCGAGGCGGCCCCGGACAGGCCGTCCGCGCCCAGCAGTAGCGCCGCCACTCCCGCGAAGGCCAGCGACCCGAGCTGCATGGAAAACAGCTTCACCGGGATCGGGCATTCGATCAGGTAGCGGAAGATCACGTTGGACATCGCCAGGGTGAGCCCGGCCAGCACCGCGAACAGATCGGCCCACTGCCAGCTGGTCTCCAGGATCTTCGCCGGGCCAAGGATCAGGAAGGCGCCGATCAGCGCCAGGATCACCGCCAGCACCCGGGCCGGGCCCAGGGCCTCGCCCAGAAAGATTCGTCCGAGGATCACCCCCCAGGCAGGAATCAGAAAAAACAACATCATGGCCCGCACCACCGACCCTTCCATCAGCGCGGCGATAAAGAAAATCGCCGAGGCGCCGCCAAAAAATGCCAGCAAGGCCAGCCCCGCCCAAGGCAGTTGCCGCCCCCGGGCGAAGGTCCAGGCCACCGGGAGGGTGAGCAGCGCCGCGGCCAGATAGGCGGTGAGCGTGGTTGATACCGGGTCCATGCCGGCCGCGACGAGATGCTTGAGCGGCATCCACATCAGGCCCCAGAGGGTGGAGCCGATCAGTAGCACGGCGGTGGGCAGCAGATCGGGACGGTGGTGATGGGACAAGCGAACCTCGAAAAGGGCACTTCCGGGAGCGGCCATTGTCCACCACCGCAGCAGTCCTCCAAAGCCCTGGATGTCTCGCAACCGGATCAAGGGCACAGCGGCGCAAGCCGCAAGACTGCCTGTATTCAGGAGACCCTGCCCTCATGCCGCACCGAAAGCCTCACCTGCCGCAGAAGACCTGCCTGAGCTGTGGCCGACCCTTTGTCTGGCGACGCAAGTGGGCGCGTTGTTGGGAGGATGTTCGTTACTGTTCCGACCGCTGTCGCCGCCACCGGCGAGCGAGGGAGCAAGCCGGTCATGCGTGATCTGATCGTGATCCTGGGGGACCAGCTTGACCGGGACAGTGCCGTTTTTGATGACTTTGACCCGGCCCAGGACCGGATCTGGATGGCCGAAGTAGTTGAAGAGGCCGTCCACGTGCCTTCCCACAAGGCACGGATTGCCCTGTTTCTGGCCGCCATGCGGCATTTCCGGGACGAGTGTCAGGCACGGGGGTTCCCGGTGCGCTACCTGGCCCTGGATGAACATGAATTTCCCGACCTGGCAACGGCGCTTGATGCCACGCTGGCCGAGTGGCGGCCGCGCCGCATCCGCTGGGTTCGCCCGGGTGAATGGCGAGTCTGGAAGTCGCTTTCGGCGACCGCGCAGGCACGCGGCGTTCCCGTGGATGAGTACGCCGACCGGCACTTTCTGTCCTCGCCGGAGGAATTTGCCGCCTGGGCCGACGGGCGCAAGCAGCTCAGGCAAGAATACTGGTACCGGCACCTGCGTCAGCGCCTGGATGTGTTGATGGATGGAGGAAAGCCGGCCGGTGGGCGATGGAACTTCGACGCGGCCAATCGCAAGGCCTTCGATGCAAGAGGTCCGGGACTTGGGGGCGGCCCGCAATCTTTCGCCCCGGACGAGACCACCAAGGAGGTTCTGGCGCTGGTCGCATCGCGATTTGCGAATCACCCGGGGTCGCTGGCAGCTTTCGACTGGCCGGTTACTCCCGGGCAGGCCGGGCAAGCCTTGGACGACTTTCTGACGCAGAGGTTGCCACGATTCGGCGACCATCAGGATGCGATGTGGTCCGGCGAGCCCTGGTTGTTTCATTCGCGGCTGTCGGCTGCCATGAATCTCAAGCTCATCCGGCCACAGACTGTGGTGCGGGCGGCGGAGCAGGCCTGGCTGCGCGGGGAGGCGCCGCTCAATGCCGTGGAGGGGTTCATTCGGCAGGTCATGGGCTGGCGCGAATACGTGCGCGGCCTTTACTGGCGGTACATGCCGGATTTCGCCGACTGGAACGCACTGGGGGCCGATCTGGCGCTGCCTGACTTCTATTGGACCGGCGAGACATCCATGCGCTGCCTGGCCGATGCCATCGGGCAGACGCTGAAGTTCGGCTATGCCCACCACATTCAGCGGTTGATGGTGACCGGGCTGTTCGCCCAGCTGCTCGGTGTCGCACCCCGCACGGTGCACGAATGGTATCTGGCCGTGTACGTGGATGCGGTGGAGTGGGTCGAGTTGCCCAATGTTCTTGGCATGTCCCAGTTTGCCGATGGCGGGCGCATGGCCTCCAAACCCTATGTGGCCAGTGGGCGGTATATCCAGCGCATGAGCAATTACTGCGCGCAATGTCGTTTTGACCCGGGGCAGGCCACCGGTGAGCGTGCCTGCCCGTTCACCACGCTGTACTGGGATTTTTTGCAAAGACACCAAGACCAGTTTGCCCGGCATCCGCGCACGGTGCTGCAGTGGCGAAATCTGGAGCGGCTTGACGAGGAACGCCGTGCCGAGATTCGCAGCGAGGCCAACAGGCTCCGCGATCGGCTTTGCGCCGGCGGCTGCGATGACTGACGCGCTGTGTGCCCGATCCGTTCTGCCCGCGGCCTCGACAGGTTTTTCCTGGCATCCTGTTGTTGGTGAGCGCCGCGCCCTGCGATAATCGGGGCATTGATACCTAGAACGACTGGACACGGGATGGAAAACGAACAACTGGTTGCCTCGGTCGACCTTGGCTCGAACAGCTTCCACATGCTGGTGGCCCGAATTCATGCCGGCCAGGTTCATGTGGTCGATCGCATGAAGGAAATGGTCCGGCTCGCCGGCGGGCTTGACGAGGACGGGCGTCTGACCGAGGCCTCCATCGAGCGCGCACTGGACTGTCTGCGCCGCTTTGGTCAACGGCTGCGCGACATGCCGCCGGGATCGGTTCGGGTCGTGGGGACCAACACCCTGCGCCGGGCCAAGAATGGGCAGTCCTTCGTACGCCGGGCTGAGCTGGCCATCGGTCATCCCGTGGAAATTATTGCCGGCCGGGAAGAAGCCCGGCTGGTCTACCTGGGGGTTGCTCACAGCGACGTCCCCGTGGACGGGCGGCGGCTGGTTGTCGATATCGGAGGCGGTTCGACCGAACTGATCATCGGCGAGCGCTTTGATCCGGTACAGATGGAATCCGTCCCCTTGGGTTGCGTATCCGTCACGCGGACCCACTTTGCCTCCACCCAGGTGGACGAGCCTTCCCTCAAGCGTGCAGAACAGTGGGCGCATCTGGAACTTGCGCCCTTCGAGAAGGCGTTTCGGCATCGCGGTTGGGTCCGAGCCCTGGGGTCTTCCGGCTCGGCACGTTCGCTGGGTGCGGTTTCTGCCGCCAATGGCTGGTCCGACGGCACGATTACGATGGACTCGCTGGCAGAGATCCGCAAGGCGATCCTCAAGGCAGGCCGGCTCGACAAGCTGGATCTTGACGGTCTGTCCGACGAGCGGCGACCCGTGTTCGTGGGGGGCTTCGTGGTGATGCAGGCGGTGTTCGAAGCCCTGCGCATCGAAGAAATGCATATCTCAGACGGCGCGCTGCGTGAAGGGCTGATCTACGACTGGCTCGGACGAGAGAAGCAGGATGATGTACGCAGCACCACCGTGCGGCGACTTCAGGAGATGTTCACCGTGGATCGTGACCATGCCGAGCGCGTGGCCGCCACGGCGGGGCAGTTGTTCGAGAAGGTGCGGCACGACTGGCAGCTGGACCTGGCCGACCGGGCGATTCTGGATGTCGCCGCCAGTCTGCACGAGATTGGCCTGGCCATTTCCCACTCCGGCTATCACCACCACGGGGCCTATGTGCTGGAAAATGCGGACATGCCGGGGCTGACCCGGTCGGCCCAGCAGTGGGTGGCTTCGCTGGTGCGCGCCCATCGACGCAAGTTCAAGGCCAACCGCTTCGCTTCGATCGAAGACGGTGCGCAGCTTCGTGCCATGCGCCTGACCATCCTTCTGCGTCTTGCCGTACTCTTGCACCGCAATCGCTCCAGGCGCCTCAAGCTGCCGGAAATGGCCGTGCAGGTGAAGGACCGGAAGATCAATCTGGTGTTTCCGGCCAACTGGCTGGAACGCCATCCCCTCACCGCCACGGACCTTGAGCGCGAGAAGGCTTACCTCTCCCTGCTTGATTTCGAGCTCGCTTTCCGATGAGTGGTCCCCGGGGGCTTCGGTGGCTCCAGGTTGCCAGTGCATCCGCCCGCGCGCGCAGTGCTCCGCTGTTGGCGCGTCTTGTCCCGGGGCATTGTCGAACGAGCCTGGTGGTGTTCCTGGTCGCCCTGACCGCGAGTCAGCTCGCGCAGGCCCGCACATTCCAGGGGGAGTACGTGGCCTACGGCATCGGTACCCAACCCTGCGCCGACTACAGCGCCGCCCGGGTTCAGGGTGGCGAGGCCATGGCCCGGGTGGCTGGCTTCGTGGAGGGGTATCTTTCAGCCTTCAACGTCATTGTGCCGAACACCTATGACATCCTTGCCCAGGACCCGACTTCGGAAGTGATTCGCTGGCTGGATGAGCACTGCCGCGCTCATCCGGCCAAGTCGCTGACCGATGCGCTGGCGACCTTCACCGTGATTCGCTATCCAGACCGAGCCAACCTCAACCCTGCCACCGAGCCGCGCACGGAAAATCCGCCTGCCGGCGAGTGAGTATTCGCCGCCGGCCTGCTCTGAGCGGCCTCGTGCCTCCAGTGCAGAGTCCGTAGTGCGGGGCCGTGACGGATCAGTCGCCCGGCATCTCGCGCTCAATCATGGCCCAGGCCGAGTGATTGTGGATCGACTCGAAGTTCTCGACCTCGGCCCGGTAGGCGCTCACCCCTGGCAGTTCGTCCAAGGCGCTGGCCACGTCCCGGATCATGTCTTCGACAAACTTGGGGTTGTCGTAGGCCCGCTCGGTGATGAACTTCTCGTCCGGGCGCTTGAGAATGCCCCACAGTTCGCAGGAACCCTGTGCCTCCAAGGTGTCGAGCAGTTCGCGCAGGGTCAGCGACGAGTCGCTGACCACAGCCTCGACCGTAATGTGCGAACGCTGGTTGTGCGCGCCATAGGCCGAGATTTCCTTGGAGCAGGGGCAAAGGCTGGTCACCGGGACCACCGCCCGGATGCGCGTCTCGAAACGGTCGCTTTCCTGCATCAACCCGATCAGCGTGACTTCGGCATCGACAAGGCTGGGCACCCCGGAGACCGGCGCGGGCTTTTCCCGGAAATAGGTGAAGGCGAACTCCGCCCGCGCCGTGCTGGCCTCCAGCCGCTCGGCCATCGATGCCACCCAGCCGGCCATGCCGGAAACCGACAGTGTCAGGGGCGCCTCGTTGAGCATCTGGACGAACCGCGACATGTGCGTGCCCTTGCGGTCATGGGGCAGGCCCACCGTCAGGGCGCAGGTGGCCACGCTGTGCTGGCGAAGTTCGCCGTCGACAATGATGGCCGGGTGCCTGATGTCGCGGATGCCCACCTGGTCGATGGCCGTATTGCGATGATCCCGGTTGGACTGGACATCGGGCATCTCGTGGATCTGGCTCATGGCGACTCCCGGTAGGTGACTGCGGCCCGTTCGGTCTCCCAGATCGTCACGGCGCTGACCTGGGCGGTCGGGCCGTTCAGCAGCGCCGCGACCTGTTCGAAGAACCAGGCGGCAATGTTCTCGGCGGTGGGGTTGATCTCGTCGAAGGGCGGAATCTCGTTGAGATACAGGTGATCGACCCGCGCGGCGACTTCCCGGGCGGCTTTCTTCATGGTCTTGAAGTCCACCAGCATGCCAACGCCGTCGAGCCGCTCGCCGGTCATTTCGACCTCGACCTTCCAGTTGTGGCCGTGCAGGCGGGCGCAGTTGCCGTCGTAACCGCGCAGGCTGTGCGCGGCGGCGAAGTCGGTTTCTACCCGGAGGGTATAGGTTGCCATCTCGTCTTTCATCGTGTTGTAGCGGACAACGCCGTGGCGCGTCCAGCTGTCAAGGAAGCCTGTAATGCCCCAATCGGGAAACTCTGCACGAAGCCATCCATGGCTTCGTGCAGAGTTTCCCTAGGCGCTGTCGGTACTCGGCGCCGGGGTTTTCGCAAGCCGGCGAATGTTAGCTTCTATCGTCTCGGGGTCAAGCCCACAGTCGGCGAGGCATTGAGCCCGGCGTCCATGCGCGATGAATCGATCGGGGATACCGAGGTTCAGAGCCTTGCCCGCCAGACCCTGTTCCTGCAGGCGCCGGATCAGTGCTTGGCCGACCCCGCCGGTGATTGAACCTTCCTCCACCGTGACCCAGAGTTCATGCGCCTGGGCCAGCGGCGCCAGCGTATCCATATCCAGAGGCTTGATAAAGCGCAGGTCTACAAGCGTGGCATTCAAGGCCTCGGCCGCCGGCAAGGACGCAGCCACCATGCTGCCGACGCCGATGATCAGAATGTTGCTGCCTTTTCGTAGAACGGCGGCACGGCTTTCTGTGACCGGTGGCGCATCGGGAAGTTCGGACAGGGCGCCGCGCGGATAGCGTACTGCCGCAGGTCCCGGGCAGTCGAGACCGAGCTTGAGCATGGCCTTCAGGCTCGCGGGGTCTGCCGGGGCCATCAGGGTCATGTTTGGGACACACTGCATGAAGGCGATATCGAACACGCCGGCATGGGTGGGGCCGTCCGGGCCGACCAGTCCGGCCCGGTCGATGGCGAACAGCAGATCAAGCGACTGCAGGGCAATGTCGTGAATCAGCTGGTCGTAGCCGCGCTGCAGGAAGGTCGAGTAGATGGCCACCACCGGCTTGAGCCCGGCGACGGCCATTCCGCCAGCGAGGGTGACGGCATGCTGCTCGGCGATGCCCACGTCGACAAAACGCTCTGGGAACCGTTCCGCGAAATCGACCAGTCCGGAGCCTTCCTTCATGGCCGGCGTAATCGCGACCAGGTCCGGAGTCTGGCCGGCTGTCTCGCAGAGCCACTGCCCGAAAATCTCGGTCCCCGTGCGTGGCGTCGGCTTTCCGGTCGCCGGGGCGGGGGAGCCAGGTGCCCCGATCCCGTGAAACCGCGTCGGGTCGGTTTCCGCGGCCGGCAGGCCGCGTCCCTTGCGCGTGACCACGTGCAGCAGCACGGGGCCGGGCCGGTCGCGCAGATGGCTCAGCGTATCCAGAAGCAGCGGCAGGTCATGGCCGTCGATGGGGCCGTAATACTCAAAGCCCAGGTGCTCGAACAGGCTGTCGACTCCCAGGGCGCCCTTGAGCCCGCTGCGCGCCTGATCGACCAGCGCATTCAGGGGAGGCAGGGGGCGCAGCAGTGCTCGGCTGCTTGCGCGCAGGGCGCCGATGACCGGCGCTGTCCGCAGGCGGGTCAGGTGTTCGGTCAGCGCCCCGACATTGGGGGAAATGCTCATCTCGTTGTCATTGAGCACCACCAAAAGATTGGCGTCGGTCGAACCGGCATGGTTGAGTGCTTCGAAGGCTTGGCCGGCCGTCAGGGCGCCATCACCCACCACTGCCACGTGGCGTCGATGCGCTTCGTGCAGGCGCGATGCCATGGCCATGCCGAGCGCGGCGCTGATGGCTGTGCTTGAATGGCCCGCACCAAAGGGGTCGTGGGGGCCCTCTGTCCGCGTGGTGAAACCGGAAAGACCACCGCGGGTACGCAGCTTGTCCATGCCGGCGCGTCGGCCGGTCAGGATCTTGTGGACATAGGCCTGATGGCCCACGTCAAAGACGAGGCGGTCTTCCGGTGTCTCGAAGCAGTAATGCAGGGCCAGAGTCAGCTCCACCACGCCGAGATTGGCAGCCAGGTGCCCCCCGGTTCGGGTCACGCTCTCGATCAGGAAGGCGCGCAGTTGCCTGGCCAGATCCGGCAGCCGACGGCGCGGCAGGGCCCGCAGGTCGGCCGGGCTGTCGATCAGGGCAAGCAGGTCGTCGGGCTCGGTGGCGGCCATGGTCAGTGGCTGCGCTCGACGGCAAACCGGGCGATGGCCCGCAGCGGATCGGCCCGCTCGTCGAAACCGGCCAGTGCCGAAATTGCCGAGTCGGTCAGGTCACCGGCCAGAGCGCTGGCTGCCTCCACGCCGAGCAGACTTGCGAAGGACGGTTTCTCTCGGGCCCGGTCGGCCCCCGTGCGCTTGCCGAGGGTGGTTTCGTCCCCGATCTCGTCGAGGACGTCGTCATGCACCTGGAAGGCGAGGCCCATGGCCTCGGCATAGCAATCCAGTGCGGCACGCCGGCTGTCATCCAGGCCGCCCAGCGCCGCACCCATGCGCACGGCTGCGCGAATCAGCGCGCCGGTCTTGGCACGGTGCATAACCTTGAGGCTGTCCAGATCGCCTTCGGCGCCGACCGCCGCCAGATCCAGCGCCTGACCGCCCACCATGCCGGCCGGTCCGGCCCCTTCGGCAAGCCGGCCTACCAGTTCAAGGCGCAGGGCCGCATCCGCTCCGGGCAGTTCCGCCAGCAGTCCAAAGGCCATCGGCTGCAGGGCGTCACCCACCAGAATGGCGGTGGCCTCGTCCCAGGCCCGATGCACCGTGGGACGTCCGCGGCGCAGGTCATCGTCATCCATCGCAGGCAGGTCATCGTGTACCAGGGAATAGACGTGAATCAGCTCAACGGCCAGCCCGGCCCGGTCGGTCATTGCCTGGTCGGTCGTGTTTCCTGTGCCTGCTGCGGCATCGACCAGCAATGGCCGCAGTCGCTTGCCGCCGCCGAGCACCGCGTAGCGGATGGCCTCGGCCAGAGCAGGCGGCGTGGTGCCCAGCATCTCGGACAGCAGGGATTCGAGGGTGTTCTCCAGGCGGGCTCGTGCCTGCATCCAGTAGTCGCTGAAGGAAAAATCGGCCACGACGTTCAAAAAGGGATGTTGTCGTCGGCGAAGGGCGCGTCGTCTTCGCCGTCTGAATCATCGGCCGAGCCTGGTTGCCTCATGCCCGGGGCATCTTCCTGCGCCTGCTCAAGCACGCGGATTCGCTGCTCGGCCACGTCCAGCGCCTGCTGGCAGCGCCGGGTCAGCTGAACGCCGCGCTCGAAGTCCTGCAGGGCCTTTTCCAGCGGTTGATCCGAGGATTCCATGCGCGCCACCAGGGATTCGAGTTCTTCCATGGCGGTTTCGAAGTGGGCGAGGGCATCGGCATCGCTGGCCGCTTGATTTTCTTTCATGGGCTGGTGTGTCAACGGATCGGAGGTGGCGCGTGGAGGGCCGGGCGCAGGCAGGACAAAAGTCGTCCGTTTCGGTCACCCGGTTGCAGGCTGCGGTGCCCGCGTGGTGCAGAATCGTGATTGACCGAGATCGATTATAACGCCTGGCGCCAGGCTTGTCGGCAGGTGTAAACCCAGTCCTCGTCCGCCGAAGGTCAGGGCCTACTGGTAGAGTGCTTCAAACGCGGCTTCGTCGATCTGTGCCAGCCCGAGGCGATCAAACTGCGCCCACATGCCGTGCCAGCGTGCCGAGTCGCGCTGGACGGGGGTGACCAGTCGCTGGCAGGTATCGTTGAGAATCGCATCCATCATGGGGTCCGGTTGCTCGTCCACATGCCGGTACCAGAGTTCGGCGGCCGTTTTCGGCTCGTTTCGGCACAGGGCGGCCGTTTCCGAAAGGATGGTGCAGAAACGAGAGACCGCCTCCGGTTCACGGTTCAGGAAATCGGCGCCTGTAAACAATTCAAGGGCAGAGAAGTTGGCCATGCCGACTGCGTCCGTACCGATGAAAGCCAGATCCAGCCCGTGGTGCCGCGCCTCAATGCCCTCGAAATTGAAAAAGCACAGCCAGGCACCGTCGAAGCCCTTCTCAATGTTTTCGATGTGGTTGAAGCCGGCCGACTCGATGCGCAGCTGTTCGGGTCGGAACTGGCCACCCTGAGCCGCGACCCAGCGCTGAAGGATCTCCCGCGCGATGTCATCCGTGATTTCACCGGCGACGGGGGAGGCGAGCCGGATCGTTTCGCCGGCCAGCAGCCGGGCCTGGGCCTCGGGACGCAGCAGGATACCGCCGTCGGTCTCGAAAAAGCAGCCAAGGGCGCGCAGGTTGGGGCGGTGCGCGTCGACCATGTGCAGGGGTTCATTGCAAGCGAAGGCGATCTCGCCGCGGGCTACGGCTTCAAGCCCGTCGTAGTGATCCTCGGGCTCGATCAGGTTGACCTCGAACCCTGCCTCGGCGAATCGCCCAGTCTGGATGCCGGCGACGAAGGGCAGGTGATCGGGGTTGAGAAACCATTCCAGGGCAACATCGACTTTCATGCTCGGGACCTCAGTCGGGGAAATGGTGCGGGGAACGCCGGCCGGGGTGTCCGCCGGTGGGCAGTCATCGCCGGGTGCGCGCTTTTCGCGGATTGTCGCCTCGCATTGTGCCCGAGCGTGGATGCGATGCAACCGTGGACTGGCTGTGGCTGCACCGCACTCGGGTGGCTGGGATGAGTCGGCAGTTCGCTCACCCCGGTGACCTCCACTCAGTAGTGGAAGCGCGAGACGGAGGACTGCATCTCGCCGGAGACGCCCAGCAGATGTTCGGCACTGCGGGCGCTGGCCTCTGCGCTGTGGGCGGCTTCCTCGGCAACCTGCTGGATGCGGTGAATGCTTCGCCCGAGCTCCTCGGTGGCGGCGGTCTCCTCTTCGGTGGCGGCGGCGATCTGGGTGGTCATGTCGCGGATCCGATGCATCATGTCGGCCAGGTGACGCAGCATTTCGTGGGTTTCGCGGACAAAGTTGAGACTTTCAACCGCATGATCGCGGTTTTCCTGCATGACCTTGACTGCAGCGCGCGTGCGCTCCTGCAGGGCTGCGACCGTTTCCTCGATCGACTTGGTCGATTCATGGGTCCGTCCGGCGAGAGTGCGCACCTCGTTGGCGACGACAGCAAAGCCGCGACCGTGCTCGCCGGCC
Source organism: Halothiobacillaceae bacterium (assembly GCA_049974825.1). GTDB lineage: Bacteria > Pseudomonadota > Gammaproteobacteria > Halothiobacillales > Halothiobacillaceae > JBKHDT01. Next base: position 23,799 of record JBNGDJ010000025.1, read on the forward strand.
CGTGCCGACTCGATGGCGGCGTTCAGCGCCAGCAGGTTGGTTTGCTCCGTGATTTCCCGGATGACCTGCACCACATCGCCGATGGACTCGGATTGCTTTTCCAGCGCGGTGATGTCATCGGCGGCCCGCTCGATTTCCTCGGTCTGGATCTCGATGGTCTTGAGGAGTCGATCCATGGCCTCGCGCGCGGATTCGACTTCCTGCGCCCCCTGCTCGGTTGCGCTCATGGTCTGCTGCGCATTCTGCGCGACCTCGCCGGCGGCCGCGCCCATCTCGTTGATGGCCGCGGCAACCTGCACGATCTCCTGCTGTTGCTGGTCTGCCCCCGTGCGTGTCTGCTCGGTGGAATGCTCAAGCTGACTGCCCGCTCCGGCGACCTGCTGGCTCTGGTCGGCAATCCGCTGGACCAGCGCCTGAATGTTGTCGGCAAAGCGGTTGAACGCCCCGGCCACCCGGCCGATTTCGTCCTGACGCCGCACCTCAAGCCGGTGGGTCAGGTCACCTTCCCCATGGGCGATGTCCTCCATGGCCTTGGCGATATTGCCAAGCGGGCAGGCCACCAGGCGCTGCACAAGGAAGATCACCAGACCAACCAGCAGCACCACCAGGATCACCATGGCAAGGAGTAGAGAGTCGGCCAGGGAAGTACTCTTGGCGATATCTTCGTGCAGTACCTCGGCGGGCACGCCAAGCAGGATCATGCCCAGCATGCGGTCCTGGTCATCCTGGATTGGCCGGACGGTGGTGAACCAGTCCTGGTCCAGGTACCCGCCAGTTTCCAGTGTGGCCGCCAGATCCACTGCCCGGGCAAATGCCACGACCTCATCGGTGAACCAGCGGTCATTGGCCACCACGTAATCGCCCACCGCCTGGTTGTTCCATGCCGGGTTGTCGGCATTGAGGTAGGCACGGTCCAGCAGCATGATCAGGTGCACGGACTCTTCAGCGAAATTGCGGCTGATACTGCCCACGCCCTGCGTCATTTCGATCGCCCCCACAACCCGGTCCCCCTGGGTTACCGGGGCGAAGGCGCGGATCAGGACATTGCCGTTGGCGTCCCGTTCGAAGGCGGCACTCGCGCGATTTTGGCGAAGTGCCGCCCCAACGCCGCCCCGCCGGGTTTCGCCCGATTCGGGGCGGGGCGCACTGTCGAATACGGCACGGCCCTCGGCGTCAAAAACGTGGACGTGAATGCCCTGATAGTTGGTGTAGTCCTTGTAAGCCTTGCGTACCCCGGTGACGATCCGCTCAACTTCCGGCCGGTTGCCTGCCTGAACGGCAGCGATCAGGTCCGGGTCCGACGCCAGGGTGACGGCGTTGGTGATGCCGACATCGAACTTGGTCTCGAGTCGATTGGCCAGCGTAGCTGTCAGCTCGCCCGCCCGTCGATCGAGCGCGCTCTGCTTGAGGTCGCCCCGCAGGCTGTAGCCATAGGCCGAGGCCAGGATCAACCCCAGCAGGCCCAGGGCCAGAAGCCAAAGAGATATCCGGTATCCGAGACTCATTGATTTCATCTGATTGTTCCTCAGCCATGCGCCGGCTATTTGCCGGCTTCATACGACCCAGAATAGACCATGCCCTGGGTGGCTCTTGTCATGATCGTCGATGCTGCGCTTGCGGGGCATTAGCTCGGCTGCCTCAGCCCTCCTGTGGCTCCTGGGGAGGAGAGCCTTGG
>JBNGDJ010000026.1:0-16803 GCA_049974825.1 Halothiobacillaceae bacterium
CGGCTGCTGGAGATCGTGCACGACTTCATGGTCTTCGACGCCGGCATCAAGAAGACCTGTCGCCACAATCAGTTCTTCGGTGTGCGTGCCGCGCAGGATTATGTTCAGCGGCGTCAGGGCGGCATCATCTGGCACACTCAGGGCAGCGGCAAGTCGCTGACCATGGTGTGGCTGGCAAAATGGATTCGCGAGAACGTGAAGGATGCCCGGGTGTTGGTAATCACCGACCGCACCGAGCTGGACGAGCAGATAGAGAAGGTCTTCAAGGGAGTGGATGAGCAGATCCACCGCACCAAAAGTGGCGCGGACCTGATCGATACCCTCAATCGCAGTGACGAATGGTTGATGGCTTCGCTAATCCACAAGTTCGGCGCCTCGGAGGAGGGCGATGTCGAGGCCTTTATCCGGGACATGCGCAGTCATCTGCCGAAAGGCTTTCAGGCCAAGGGTAATCTGTTCGTGTTCGTGGACGAGTGTCACCGCACCCAGTCCGGCAAGCTGCACGAGGCCATGAAGGCCCTGCTACCCGAGGCCCTGCTGATCGGCTTCACCGGCACGCCGCTGCTGAAGAAGGACAAGCGCAAGAGCATCGAAGTCTTCGGCCCCTACATCCACAGCTACAAGTTCGACGAAGCTGTGGAGGATGGTGTGGTGCTGGATCTGCGCTACGAGGCGCGGGATATCGACCAGCAGGTGACTTCTCAGACCAAGATCGACCAGTGGTTCGAGCTCAAGACCCAGGGCCTGAACGACTATGCCCGCGCCCAACTGAAGAAGCGCTGGGGCACGCTGCAGAAGGTGCTCAGTTCCCGGGATCGGCTGGAGAAGATCGTCTCCGACATCCTCTGGGACATGGCCACCCGCGACCGGCTGATGAGCGGCCACGGCAACGCCATGCTGGTAGCCGGCAGCATCTATTCGGCCTGCCGGCTGTTCGAGATGTTCCAGGCGACCGAACTGAAGGGCAAGTGCGCCATTGTCACCTCCTACGTGCCGTCCACCGCCGATATCAAGGGTGAGGCGACCGGCGAAGGCGAGACCGAGAAGCTGCACCAGTACGAAATCTACCGCCGCATGCTGGCCGAGCACTTCGGCGAACCGGAAGAGACGGCCGTCAACAAGGTGGAGACCTTCGAGCAGGAGGTGAAGAAACGCTTCATTGACGAGCCCGGCCAGATGAAGCTGCTGATTGTGGTGGACAAGCTGCTCACCGGCTTTGACGCCCCACCAGCCACCTACCTCTATATCGACAAGCAGATGCGCGACCACGGCCTGTTCCAGGCCATCTGCCGGGTAAATCGCCTGCACACCGAGGACAAGGAAGTCGGCTATATCGTCGACTACAAGGACCTGTTCAAGTCCCTGGAGCAGTCGATCCAGGACTACACGGGCGGGGCCTTCGATGCCTTCGACGCGGACGACGTGGAAGGGCTGCTGGAGGACCGGCTGGGCAAGGCGCGGGAACGGCTGGAAGCGGCCCGCGAAGCGATCAAGGCCCTGTGCGAGCCGGTAGATCCGCCCAAGGACAGCCCCGCCTACCGGCGCTATTTCGTCGGCCCCAGCGATGCGCCAGAGGTGCAGAAGGACAACGAACCGAAGCGGCTGGCCCTGTACAAGCACGTCGGCGCCTTTATGCGCGCCTACGCCGATCTGGCCAACGAGATGCCCCAAGCCGGCTACAGCGAGGCCGAGGCCGTCGCGATCAAGGCGGAGGTCGAGCACTACGAGAAGGTGCGGGAAGAGGTCAAGCTGGCCAGTGGTGACTACATCGACATGAAGATCTACGAGCCGGCCATGCGGCATCTGCTGGACACGTACCTCCGTGCGGATGAGAGTGAGAAGCTCTCGGCCTTCGACGACATGACGCTGGTGGAAATGGTAGTCGAGCGCGGCGAGGACGGGTTGGACAGCCTGCCGACATCAATCTCGGGTGACCGGGAGGCCATGGCCGAGACCATCGAGAACAACGTGCGCCGACTGATCATCGACGAGATGGCGGTCAATCCGAAGTACTACGAGAAGATGTCCGAACTGCTGGATGCCCTGATCGAGCAGCGGCGCCAGGAGGCGCTTGACTACAAGGAGTATCTGCGCCGCATCGTGGAATTGACGCGACAGGCGGCTCGGCGGGAGGAGAAGAACCGTTATCCCGCGGGAATCGAAACACCGGGGCAACAGGCCCTGTACGATAACCTGGGGCAGGATGCCACGCTGACTGTCCGGCTTGATGAAAAGATTCGAGCCGTGAAGAAGGCCGACTGGCGTGGCAACCGGTTCAAGGAGCGCGAGGTGCGCAACGCCATCGCCTCAATGCTGGAGATGCAGGTGCGTGAGACCGATCTCCCCGACGTGGACACCGTGCTTGAGCTGGTGAAGAACCAGAATGACTACTGAGCGCAGTCATATCGAAGTAAGTGGTATCCCCGTGGAAATTCGCCGCAAGGCGATCAAGAACCTGCATGTGGGCGTCTACCCGCCCGACGGCAAGGTCCGGGTGGCCGCGCCGTCACACCTGGATGACGATGCCGTGCGGCTGGCGATTGTCTCGCGCCTGGGCTGGATTCGCCGCCAGCAACAGGGCTTTGTGCGCCAGGCGCGTCAGTCCGCCCGGGAGATGGTGACCGGGGAAAGCCACTACTTCGCGGGCAGGCGTTACCGGCTGAGTGTTGTGGAGCAGCCGGGCAATCCACGGGTGCGCGTGGTCAACAACACTACCCTTGAGCTGCAAGTCCGTCCGGGTGCCGACCGGGCCGCTCGGCAGCAGACGCTCGACGGTTGGTATCGGCGACAACTCAAAGCCCGCATCCCCGAACTTCTCGCCGCCTGGGAGCCAGTTGTGGGTGTGACGGTTTCTGATTGTCGCATCAGGCGAATGAAGACCCGCTGGGGGAGCTGCAATATCGGTGCGGGGCGCATCTGGCTGAACCTGGAACTCGCCAAGAAGTCGCCGCGCTGCCTGGAATACATACTCGTACACGAAATGGTGCATCTGCTGGAGCGTCACCACACCGAGCGCTTCCGCGCCCTGATGGATCAATGCCTGCCGGATTGGCGCCTGCGCAAGGACGAACTGAACGAGACCCCGCTGGCACATGAGGAGTGGCATTACTGACGTTGCGCATGACAACGCATGGCAACGGACAAGCCGCTCAATGCTGCGTCACCAGGCCATGTGCCGGATGTCAAATCCTCCGCCTGGCCGCGGACTTGCCACCGGCAATCGCAGGCGCTCTCCCCTTGGCAAGGTCGATGTCCGATCGTGCAGAGTTTCCTCGGGCTTGTGCAGTGACGCCCGGGCCGACCGGGCTTTCATAATCCGACTGTTGTTGGGCTCACCCTTCGCTGTCATGATTCTGTCATATTGATTTTGCGTCTAAGATGACCGTTAGCCGGGATCATCGTGTTCCCGGTCGCCTGGTTTTCTGGAGGACGGAATGGATCCGGTTCTGGTTTTGACGTTTCTTGGCGGGGTGGGGCTGTTCCTGCTCGGCATGCGCCTGATGACGGACGGGCTCAAGGTCGCCGCCGGCGACACCCTGCGCGAGATTCTTGCCCGGGGCACGGCTACTACGGGGCGGGGGATTCTCTCCGGCGTGGTCATCACCGCCATGGTGCAGTCTTCCTCCGCCGTCATTTTTGCGACCGTCGGTTTCGTCAATGCCGGACTGCTGAGCCTGTTCCAGGCGGTGGGCGTGATTATCGGCAGCAATGTCGGGACCACCGCCACCTCCTGGCTGGTGGCGATTGTGGGCTTCAAGGTCGATCTGCAGGCGCTGGCGCTGCCGGCCATTGCCTTGGGTACCCTTTTGCGCGTTACCGGCAACGGCAGTCGGCGCGCCGCCTTGGGCGATGCGCTGACAGGCTTCGGGGTGTTCTTCCTGGGGCTGGACGTGCTCAAGGGCTCCTTCGAGGATTTCGGGGAATCGGTTGACCTGGAATCCTTTGTCGGCCACGGATTGTTCAGTCTGCTGGCCTTTATGCTCGTGGGCATCGTGATGACGGTGGTCATGAATTCCTCCAGCGCTTCGCTGGCCATTACCCTGACGGCCGCGGGTTCCGGGCTGATTCCCCTGGATTCGGCGGCAGCCATGGTGATCGGCGCCAACGTGGGCACTACCTCCACGGCGCTGTTTGCGGTGATCGGCGCGACTTCGGCGGCCAAGCGGGCCGCATCGGCGCATGTTGTCTTCAATGCAGTGACGGGTATCGTGGCCTTTGTCACCATGCCCCTGCTGTTGTGGCTGGTGGCCCAGGCGGCGGACTGGTTGCGTCTTGACCCGGGCCCGGCAACCTATCTTGCGATCTTCCATACCTTGACCAAGCTGCTGGGCACGGCGATTTTCTGGCCGCTTGCGCCCACCCTGGTCGGGTTTCTCGAATCGCGCTTTCTTTCGATCGAGGAGGACGAGGGCCGTCCCCGGCATCTGGACCGGAACGTGGCCGGTACGCCGGACCTGGCGCTTGAGGCGCTCGCGCTGGAACTGCGACGCGTTGGCGAAATGGCCCGCCGCGGGGCCAAGGACGTGCTCAGCTCGGAGGCCGGCACTTCGGTTGATCGGCTGGCGCGGGAGCGGGCCGTGATCGAGCGACTGCTGCAGGCGGCGCGTGATTTTGCCCTGCAGGTCCAGACCGGGCAGGTGCCGTCGGCCATTGCCGAGCGGTTTCCGGACGCCTTGCGCGTCGGCCAGTACTACGGTGATGTGGCCGAGCATGTGGCCACGGTGGCCGAGCTTGAGGGCCGGCTGTCCGAGCTGGATGATCGAGAACTGGTCGAGACACTTGCGCGGTTTCGCGCCCGTGCGGCTCAGGTGCTGGATGTGAGCGATCCCTGGGTCGAGGGCTTTCGCATGAAGCCGCTCAAGCAGGCGATGAAGGAATTTGAGGCCGAGTATCAGGCGCTGAAGGCCCTGCTGCTTCATTGTGGCGTCGAAGGACGTATTTCCATGCGCCAGATGGTGGTTCGGCTTGACGAGATTTCGGCGATTCGCCGGATCATGGATCAGGCCTTCAAGGCGGCCCGGCTGACTAAACACCTGCGCAAGACGCTCTACCAGGCTCAGGAACTGGTCGAAGAGGAGGAAGAGGCCGTGCAGGGCGGTCACGACCCGGCTCGTCAGTCGGGCGCGTCTTCACCCGGCACGCCGGAGGCAGCCGGGGAGGGGGTATCCGATCCGCCGGGACCGCTTGCCGGAAAAGATCCACCAGACCAGCCAGCCCTGCCGGAGGCTGAGAATCCGCCTGCGCGGCTTAACGCTCCGCCGGATACCGGCGCCTCTTCACGCTGACCTGGCCCCTGCAGTGATTCGCGAGATCAGGCAGGGCATTGGCCTTGTGCAAACCTTGCTTTGAAACGGGCTCAGAACGATTCGGGCAGGGTAAAGGTCAGCCACTCGCCAGAGATCGGATGCGTGAATGCCAGGTCCCGGGCGTGGAGCATGAGCCGCCCGGATTGCGCCTGCACCTCTCTGGGGGCATAGAGCGTGTCGCCAAGAATCGGATGGCCCAGTGCCTGCATGTGTACCCGCAGCTGGTGGCCGCGTCCGGTCACCGGCGAAAGCCGCACCCGGCTGTGCTCGCCCTTGCGTTCGATGACTTGCCATTGTGTCACCGCGGCCCGCCCGTCGGTACGGATGCACTGGCGCGGCTTGCGTTCGGGGTCAGGGTCTGGGCCGATGGGCCGCTCAATGCGCCCTGAATCATCGGTCGGCTCACCGGCCACCAGGGCAATGTAGCCCTTGTTTACCGCGCGCTGGGCAAATGCCTGAGACAGCCGGCTGTGGGCCCGTGCGTGGCGGGCCAGCACCAGCAGGCCCGAGGTGTCCCAGTCGAGGCGGTGCACGATCCGGGCTTCCGGAAACTCTCGCATCACCCGGGCGATCAGGCAGTCCTTCTTGTGCGCGGCCTTGCCGGGCACGGTCAGCATGCGTGTCGGCTTGCCCACCACCAGCAGGTGCTCGTCCTCGTGGACCAGCGTCCAGGGTTCGTCCGTGTCGGTGACACCGACGGCGCGCTCGTCAGTCATCCTCGTCCAGGCTGCCGAGCAGCATGTCCCGAAGCCGCTGCTGCCGGTCCTTGTCTTCTACCGGCCGACCGCTTTCGTCGACGATGAAAAAGGCATCCTCGACGCGCTCGCCCAGTGTGCTGATGCGGGCGTGCAGCAAGTGCACATCCGCCCGCCAGAGCGCATCGGCCAGCCGGGCCAGCAGGCCCGGGCGGTCCTTGGTGGTGACCTGAAGGCAGGTGCGGGCGCGAGCCTCGTCCCGCGAGAAACAGATCTCGGTGGGTACTGAAAAGGGCTTGAGATCCCGTGCCGGACGGCGTTTGAGCGGGGGCAGAGGCACCTCGGGGTGGTCGATGGCGTCCATCAGTCGCCCGCGCAGAGAATCCAGAAGCCAGGGATCGGTGATCGGCTGGCCGTCGCGGTCGAGCACGAAGAACTCGATCAGCATCCAGCCGTTGCGGGCGATGGTCAGATTGGCTCCCTGCACGTTCAGGCGCTCCTGGTCGACCCGGGCGGCGAGCTGGGTGAACAGGGCCGGGTGAAGGGGGCTGTAGACCAAAAGCTGCGTGGTGTGGCTCTGCGGATCCGGCTGGATCTCGACCCGTCGGTCGGACGGGTCAAGCACCAGTCGCGCGTGACGCAGGATTTCCGAGGGGTAGTAGCGCAGAAAGTACTCTTCGGGCAGGGAGTCCAGCCAGCCGGAGAGCGCCGCCATGTCCAGCGAAGCCTCCCGGGCCAGTGCCAGCGTTTCCTCCCGCGTCTCGTCCAGCATCTGGCCGATCGGCTGCTGCCCGCGCTCGAAATAGTCCCGGGTGCTGCGGTACAGCCGGCAGAGCAGGTTGTCCCGCCAGGACGTCCACAGCTTGGGGTTGGTGGCCCGGATGTCCGCCATGGTCAGCAGATACAGGTAGTCCAGCCGCCGGGGGCTGCCGACCTTCTGCGCAAAGGCGGTGACGACTTCCGGGTCGTCGATGTCACGCCGCTGCGCGGTGAACGACATGGTCAGGTGCTCGCGCACCAGCCAGGCGACCAGGGCCGTGTCCTCGGGTGCCAGCCCGTGGGCCGAGCAGAATGCCTCGGCGTCAATGGCGCCCAGTTCTTCGTGATCCCCTCCGCGCCCCTTGGCGATGTCGTGGAACAGCGCCGCCAGGTAAAGCAGACAGGGCTGGTCGATGCGCTGGAATACCGAATGCCCCAGCGGGTGCTCGTCAGCCAGTTCGGGGACGGAAAACCGCCGGAGATTGCGGATCACGAACAGCGTGTGCTCGTCCACCGTGTACAGGTGGTAGAGGTCGAACTGCATTCGGCCGACAATGGCCGAAAACTCGGGAATGTAGGCAGCCAGTACGCCGAATCGGTTCATGCGCCTGAGCGCCGAGAACACGCCGCGGGGTGACTGCAGAATTTCCATGAACAGCCGCCGCGCCATGGCGTTGCCGCGAAAGCCCTCGTCGATGACCGACAGGTTGGCCCGAAGCTGGCGAATCGTGGCGGCAGAGACACCCCGAAGTTCCGGGTGCCGCGCCAGGAGCAGAAAGACCTCGAACAGCGCCGTCGGCGAGCGCATGAACACCTGCGCGTCGCGCGTCTCCAGGAACCCGTTGCGCACCACAAAGCGCGGACTGATGACCCGGGGCGCGGTGTCGCCGTCTGCGGCCAGGCGTTCCTCGAACATCTGCATCAGCAGGCCGTTGAGCCGCTCGGTTTCCGTCACGGCCCGGAAGTAGGCCTGCATGAAGCATTCGACGGCCAGGTTGCCGTCCTCGTCGCTCTGGTAGCCGAACTGGCCGGCCAGTTCCTTCTGGTAGGCGAGCAGCAGTCGCTCTTCGGGACGCTGCTGGGACAGGTGCAGGGCAATGCGAATGCGGGCAAGTCGCTGGAAGTTGGCCTCAAGCGACCGAAACTCGGTGTCCGTCAGCAGGCCGACCTCGTGCATCTCGGCAAGCGACGCGGCCCCGTTGAGGCGGGCGGCGATCCAGCGCACCGTCTGGATGTCGCGCAGGCCGCCCGGGCTTTCCTTGACGTTGGGCTCGATCTTGAAGCCCGTATCCTCGTACTTGGCGTGACGGGCCTGCTGCTCGGCCAGCTTGGCCTTGAGAAAGGCCGGCGGCGGCCAGAAGCTCTCGTCGCGGATCCCGGAGCGGAACTGCCGGAACAGGGCGCGGCTGCCGGCCAGCAGCCGCGCGTCCATGTAGTTGGTGGCCACCGTGATGTCGGCCATGCCCTCGTTGCGGCATTCGTTCAGCGTGCGCACGCTGTGGCCGACGTGCAGCTTGAGATCCCAGAGCCCGTGCAGAAAGTCGTGGATGCCCACGTCGCAGACATCGTCACGTTGCAGCAGGATTAGAAGGTCGATATCCGATTGCGGAAAAAGCTCTCGCCGGCCGTAGCCCCCGACGGCCACCAGCGCCAGATCCTCCCGATCCGGCAGGCAGGTCTGCCAGATTCGCGTAAGGATTTCGTCCGTGACGGCACTGCGCCTGTCGAGCAGGGCCCGGGCATCCATGTCGGGGCCGAGGGCGGCGCGTTCGTCCTCGGCCAGCGACTCCAGGGTCGCGCCGAGTTCGGGAAGCAGGGCGTTCAGGCGCGTCTGCATGAGTGGTTCAGGGGTTGGCGCCCGGCGAGAGGCTGAGGATGTCCGCGCCGTCTTCCGTGACGGCCAGGGTGTGCTCCCACTGGGCCGAAAGGCTGCGATCCTTGGTCACCACGGTCCAGCCGTCTCCCAGAACCTTCACGTGGCGCTTGCCAGCATTGACCATTGGCTCGATGGTGAACGTCATCCCCGCTTCGAGCACGGCGCCTTCGCCGGGCTTGCCGTAGTGCAGGATCTGCGGGTCCTCGTGGAATGCCGCGCCGATGCCGTGGCCGCAGTATTCACGCACCACAGAAAACCGCTCCTTTTCCACGAAGCTCTGGATCGCGTACCCGATGTCTCCCAGGGTCGTGCCCGGGCGGACTACTTCAATTCCGCGCAGCAGCGCCTCGTGGGCAACCTGGTTCAGCCGCCGGGCCCGAATCGGGACCTCGCCGACTTCGAACATCCGGCTCGTGTCGCCATGCCAGCCATCCTTGATGACCGTGACGTCGATATTGACGATGTCCCCGGCTTTCAGCACCCGGTCGCCCGGAATGCCGTGGCAGACCTGGTGGTTGATCGACGTGCAAATTGACTTGGGAAAACCGTGGTAATTCAGCGGGGCGGGTGTCCCGCCCTGAATCTGGGTGATGTGTTCATGCGCCAGCCGATCGAGCTCGTCCGTGCTCATCCCGGGCACGACATGCGGGGTGAGCATGTCCAGCACCTCGGCGGCCATCTGGCTGGCCACGCGCATTTTCTCGATCTGTTCGGGGGTCTTGATAACAATGCTCATGCGGTGCGCGCCGGGTCTTGGTGGAAATTATTGCGCCATGGCAGGGGGGGAGGTCCGCCTTCCGGAGGACCGTTGCCGACCCTGCATGAAACCGCGCAGTTTACCGGCAGGGCCTCGGGTCGAACAAATCCCGACTTCGGCGGCCGGCATCATGGCCGCCTTGCCGACACGTCCCGGCCGGTTACCCGGCGAGTTTGTCGAGCAGGGATTCGACCCGCGCCACGTCGAACTCCCCGATGTGCCGGTAGCGAACCTGTCCGTTGCCGTCCAGCACGAAGGTGGACGGGGTCAGGCGGACCTTTCCAAAGGCGACCGCGGCCGCGCCGGACTCGTCGTAGGCAATGCGGTAGGGCAGGCTCTTGCGCTCGACCATGTTGCGCACATGGTCGGGGTTGTCGTAGCTCATGGCGATGCCCAGCACGGTCACGCCGCGATCGGCAAACTGCTCGTGCAGGCGGACCAGGTAGGGCATTTCCTTGATGCAGCCCGGGCAGCTGGTTGCCCAGAAGGTCACCAGCGATGGCTTGCCCTTGAGGGTTTGCAGGGAAAAGTTCTGACCTGCCAGGTCCTGCACGGTCACGTTCAGGTTGGTCTCGCTGCCGGCACCCGAGCAGGCGCTCAGTGCGAGGGCCCCGGCCACCCCGGCACCGATCCGGCTGCCGCGAATGAGAAAGTCACGTCGGTTCATGGTTTCTGTTTCACTTGTTGAATGATTCGGTTGACGCCCGATCGTTTGGGACTCGGCAGCGCAGGGATCTTCGCCCGGCGGATCCCCTGCGCTTGTCGGGGTTTTTCCTGGAATCTCCGCACAAATCCATCCATGGGTTTGTGGGCTAACGCCAGCTAAACGCGTCAGCAGGCTTTAATTCAATGGCTTGCACCATTTTGCGGCAGGGCGTCCGAGACCGGCACGGGAAGGTCTGCATTCGTGCAGAGATTCTTTCTGCAGGCGGCGCCTTACCTGAACCCCTGCTCCAGCATTGGCCGGGTCACCACGCCATGCAGCCGGGCGAAGGGCGGGACAGTAACTCGCTGGACCACCAGCATGTCCACGCCCTGCTCGCGCATGCGCTCCAGCGCCTGGGACAGGGTCGCGCCAATGTCGATGACCTCGGCCGAATACAGCTGGTTGCCTTCGGTCAGATCCAGCGTGATTTCCTCCGGGCGGGGCGGTTCGGGTGCCTGTGCCTCGGCTTCGGCCTCGCTCTCGGTCGCGCCCTCGTTCGCTGTCTCTGCCTGCACCGGTTCGGCGATCGCTGCCTGCATCCTTGCCTGGGCGGCCGTGGCCTGGATAACACCGACCAGCCGGCTTTCCTCGTCGCGCAGCACCAGCCAGCGCGGTTGTTCATTCAGTGCCTCGGACAGGCTTTCGACTGTGCAGGGATGGCGTAGCTCCACGCACTGGCGGTCGATCACGCTGCCCAGGGCCAGGTCATTCGGCGAGTGCCAGAGGGACATCGAGGGCATGGAGCGGCTCGGGTCCTGGGCGCGCAGGATCGCCGAGTAAATGCCGTCCTGCCCAAAAAGCGTGCGGCTGGTCAGACTGGCCGAGACAATTGCGACCATGGCCGGCAGGATGATTTCCGGGCTGCCGGTCAGCTCCATGACAGCCGTCAGCGCCGCCAGCGGTGCCTGCATCACGGCTCCCAGCATCGCCCCCGTGCCAATCAGTGCATAAAAAACGGGGTCCGCGAACTCCTGCCCCATGATGGCCGCGATGATAAGTCCGAAGGCACCGCCGGCCACGCCCCCGACCATCATCGAAGGGCCGATCAGGCCCACCGGCAGGCCCAGGCCCACGGTCAGGATGGTAGCCAACAGCTTGGCAGCCACGATCAGCACCATCGACCAGAGCAGCAGGTTGCCCCGGGCCGCTTCCTCGGCCGTGTCGTACCCCATGCCAAGCACCTCGGGCACGGCCAGCGCAATCAACCCGGTGGCCAGGCCGGCCAGGCCGAAGCGCAGCCAGACCGGCCAGTGGCGCGTGTGCAGGATGGTTCGCTCCACGCCGAACACGAACAGCGAGGCAAGCACCCCGACGATCACGCCCATCAGCAGCAGGAACGGCACATCCGTGAACTGGGTGATGAACTGGACTTCCAGGGCGAGGGCCGGTTCGCTGCCGAAAAAAGTCGTGGCCACCAGCGCGCCGGTCGAAGCGGCCAGGATGACCGGGATAAAGCTCGCCAGCGTGTACTGGAGCATGATGACTTCCATGGCGAAGATCACCCCGGCCAGCGGCGTGTTGAACGAGGCGGCAATGGCTGCTGCCACGCCACAGCCGGCCAGCGTCCGTATGCTGTTGTTCGGCAGGTCCATCGTGCGTCCCAGGATGCTGCCACCCCAGGCACCCAGGTGCACCCCGGGCCCCTCGCGGCCACCTGACAGCCCCGCCGTGAGCGCTCCGATGCCGCCGAAAAACTGCACCAGCATGTTGGGCAGAGGCATGTCCGCCTGGTGTTTGTGGAATCGCTGGATCACGTGCCCGACGCCCACCGAGCGGTATTCGGCGCGCAGCTTGTGAAAGACCAGCCCCAGCAGAAGGCCGCCGACGACCGGCAGCAGAAAGCGCCATTGTGGGGCCAGCGCCTCGTAGCGGTCGCTGCTCGGCAGTCCGACCACCCAGGTCTGCAGCAGCTCCAGCAACAGCCGGAACGCGACGATCAGGGCGCTGGCCAGCAACCCGGACAGGATGCCCAGCGCCGACAGGTAGATCAGCGCATCGGGTTGGGCCAGGCGCAGGCGCAGACGGTCGAGTTCTGCCTGGATCTTTTCTGCCAGACGGGTGCCGAGTTTCATGCCGGGGCCTGTACTCCCTGGGGTGAACGATGCAGGAGGGCGACAGGACATCCGGAGCCCTGGCCCGAGCGGGCTGCGCGAAGGCCGGGCTTGCGGGCCATCGTGCAGAGATTCCCCAGAGTGTAAACTTGCGGGCCATCGATGCGGAATTTCAACTTCAGGAGTCTGCCCGTAACCATGAAGCGAATCGGTATTGTCGGCGGCACCGGGTACACCGGCGTCGAGCTCATGCGCCTGCTGTCACGGCATCCACAGGCCGAGGTGGTGGTGATTACCTCGCGGTCCGAGGCCGGAACCCATGTCGCCCAGATGTTTCCCAACCTGCGCGGGGTTCTGGACCTTAAGTTCACCGAGCCGGACATCGAGGCTTTGCTCGACTGCGACCTGGTCTTCTACGCCACGCCCAACGGCATTGCCATGCAGCAGACCCCCGAGCTGCTGGACCGGGGCGCCCGGGTCGTGGACCTGGCCGCCGACTTTCGGCTGCGGGACATTGCCACCTGGGAGCGCTGGTACGGCATGACCCACGCCTGTCCCGAACGGGTTGCCGAGGCCGTCTACGGACTGCCGGAGATCAACCGGGCGCAGATCCGCGACGCGCGTCTGGTCGCCAATCCCGGCTGCCATGTCACGGCCGTGACGCTGGGGTTGCTGCCGCTGCTGAATGCCGGGGTAGTGGATATCGATCACCTGGTGGCCGATTCCAAGTCCGGGGCCAGTGGCGCCGGCCGGGGCGCGGCGGTGCCGACCCTGCTGGCGGAGGCTGGCGAGAGCTTCAAGCCCTACGCGGTTGCCGGGCATCGTCATCATCCCGAAATCTGCCAGGTGCTTGGCTCCGAGGCTGGAGCAGGGCGTGCCGTGGGCCTGACCTTTGTGCCGCATCTGGTACCGATGTCGCGCGGCATCGAGGCGAGCCTTTATGCCGTACTCACCGACAAGGCGGCGGACGTGCAGGCGATATTCGAGGACTACTACCGCGACGAGCCCTTCGTGGACGTCCTGCCCGCCGGTTCCATCCCGGAAACGCGCAGCGTCCGCGGGTCGAATTTCTGCCGGCTGGCGGTTCATCGTCCGCTGGACGGGGACACCGTGGTGGTGCTCTCGGTTATCGACAATCTCGTCAAGGGCGCGGCCGGCCAGGCCGTGCAGAACATGAATCTCATGTTTGGTCTGGACGAGCGGGCCGGTCTGGACACGGTGGCCCTGCTGCCATAGGGGAAACTCTGCACAAAGCCATCCTTGGGCTTGTGCACAAACGCCCGGGCCGATATGTGCTTGGCCCGGGCTCCGCGATTCAATGGCTTGTGCCATTGTGCGGCAGGGCATCCATGCAGACCTTCGCGAGGACAGCGAGCCAGTTTTCGAGAGCGAACCGCCACGGACCGACGGTTTTCCCCGAGCGCCATACGGGGGTAAACTGCGGGGCCTGCCTGCCGCGGTCCGCGGGATCACGGCAGCGCGCCATGGACGGGTGGTTGCAGGAATGCCGCGCTGGGCGTGCTTCCTGAAGCCGATCCCAAAGTCATCCACGGGAGCATCCAAGCCATGACTATTGCAGATCCGGCCGTCGAAACGGTCCCCCTGGTCTTCACTGACAGCGCGGCCACCAAGGTCCGCTCGCTGATCGAGGAAGAGGGCAACGATGCCCTGAAGCTTCGCGTCTTTATCACCGGGGGCGGCTGCTCCGGCTTCCAGTACGGGTTTACCTTTGACGAGGACGAGCAGGACGGGGACACCCGCATCGAGAAGGGTGGCGTGACCCTGCTGGTCGATCCGATGAGCATCCAGTATCTGGAGGGCGCGGAAATCGACTACAGCGAGGGGCTTGAAGGCGCGCAGTTCGTCATCCGAAACCCCAACGCCACGACCACCTGCGGTTGCGGTTCGTCCTTCTCGGTCTGAGCCCCTCGGTTCCGGGCCGCAAGGCCCTGTACCGAATCGTGTTTGCCCGGTGAATCCGTCTCCGGCGGTTTTCGGGTTATCCTGCGCATGGTGCGGAAGCACCAGCCGGCGATGATCCGGGCGTGATCGCGGGCAAAGCCTGCTGACGCGTTAAGCTGGCGTCAGCCCATCGGGCCATGCGTGTCTGCATAAATCCATGGATGGATTTGTGCAGAGTTTCCCTTGTGTGTCTGCGCGAATCCGGGGCGGAATTCGCGCAGAGTGATCTGGCCAAACAATCGGAAAAAACGAGACTTCATGGAATACATCCCCGGCCTTCAAGGCGTGCCTGCCACCGAGTCCAGCATCTCCTA
Organism: Halothiobacillaceae bacterium; assembly: GCA_049974825.1. Lineage (GTDB taxonomy): Bacteria > Pseudomonadota > Gammaproteobacteria > Halothiobacillales > Halothiobacillaceae > JBKHDT01. Next base: position 14,427 of record JBNGDJ010000026.1, read on the forward strand.
CCTTGACGGGCAGCGCGGCCTTCTGACCTATCGTGGCTACCGCATCGTCGACCTGGCCCGGTTTTCCTCCTTCGAGGAGACTTCCTGGACGCTGCTCAATGGCGAATTGCCGACAGCCGGCGAGCTGGCGGACTTCGATGCCGAGCTGCGCGCGAACCGGCGCGTCAAGTACAACGTCCGGGACATCATGAAGTTCCTGCCGATCGACGGGCACCCCATGGAGGCCCTTCAGACCTGCGTCGCCTCGCTGGGCATGTTCTATCCCGGCCACGAGCGCATGACGGCGAACGGCATCAATGCCGACAGCGAATTCGTCGAGTCGATGATCGTCAAGATCCTGGCAAGCATGGCGACCCTGGTGGCCATGTGGGAGCACATCCGCAAGGGTGACGATCCGGTCCCGCCGCGCAACGACCTGAGCTACGCCGAGAACTTCCTGTACATGATGAACGAGCGCGAACCGGACCCGGTCGAGTCGCGCATCATGGACGCCTGCCTGGTGCTGCACGCCGAGCACACCATCAATGCCTCGACCTTTGCGGCGCTGGTCTGCGGTTCCACGCTGGCGGCGCCGAACCTGGTGGTGGCCTCCGCGATCGGGACGCTGGCCGGGCCGCTGCATGGCGGCGCCAACCAGCGGGTACTGGAAATGCTCGAGTCCATCGGGTCGGTGGACAACGTCGAGCCCTGGCTGGACGCCCGGCTGGCCAACAAGGACGTGGTCTGGGGCTTCGGGCATCGCGAGTACAAGGTCAAGGACCCGCGGGCCGACATTCTCCAGGGTCTGCTCGAACAGCTGCGCGAACACCGCTCGGGCGAGGTCAGCCCGCTGTACGACATTGCCGTCCGGCTTGAGCGCTGCGCCTCCGAGCGGCTGGCGGAAAAGGGCGTTTATCCCAACGTGGACTACTACTCCGGGCTGCTGTACTCGGAGCTGGGCATCCCCCGCGACCAGTTCACGCCGATCTTCGCCATTTCCCGCACAGCGGGCTGGCTGGCGCACTGGAAGGAACAGCTGCTGAACAACCGCATCTACCGTCCGACCCAGGAGTACACCGGCCAGCAGGAGCGCGACTACCGCCCCCTGGCGACCCGCTGACGCGCATGAAACGGAAATCCTGCCGGTGACCGCCGCCATGCCCCGGCGGGCAGCCCCGTCCATGGACTGGCTGGCCCATCCGGCCCTGCGGGTGCGGGTGGTTGCCGTGAAGCAGCCGGATGAACTCTCCCCGATCCTCGCCATCGAGCGCCAGGCCCATGCCTTTCCCTGGAGCGACGGCATCTTTTACGACTGCCTGGTGGGCGACTACGAAATTCTCGCCTACCGGGTCCGTCAGGCAGTCGTCGGGTTCAGTGTCTGGATGCGCGTCCCCGACGAGTTGCACCTGCTCAATCTCTGCATTGATCCTGAATGGCAGGGTCAGGGACTGGGCCGGGCCGCGCTGGAACATGCCAAGCGCATGCTGGCGGCGCGTGGACTGGGCGCGCTGCTGCTGGAGGTGCGCAAGTCCAACCGGGTGGCACTTGGGCTTTACGCCCGGTCGGGGTTCGTGGAAATCGGCCGGCGTCGCGGATACTACCCCGCCGGCCGGGACGAGCAGGGTCGCCCGGTCCGGGAAGATGCCATCGTCATGCGTTGCATTCCCGGCCTGACCGACGACGCCTGAGTTCTGCCGCTTCGTCCGGCATCGTCGGCCCCAAGCCATGACGCCTTTCAGTAGCCCCGCAGCCTTTCCAGATCTGTCAGCATGGCCTGATGCAGGCGCGTCAGTTCAGCCACTTTTTCATCCGAGACAGCTGCACCGCCCTGAACAGCCTGCACCGCGTCGATGGCCTGCCGATGCAGCTCGCGGTGCTGATGCTCCAGGTCAAGCAGGTGTTCGGACTGGGCCAGGCTGCCGCTGTCCTGCGCGCCGTGCAGCCAGCGGCCCAGCTCGCACTCGCGGTCGTTCAGCGGGGGCGTGGTCGCCGCATGTCCGCCCGAGAGCGACTGGAGCAGGGCTCGGAACCAGGCGCGGTGCTGTACTTCCGCGACCAGCACCGGCAGCTTGTCCTCGGGCAGCGGCGGGCAGCTCAGCCAGCTGGCCGGCACCGTCCAGGTCCGCAGCCACTCTTCCAGCGACTCGGCCGGCATGGGCCCGGCAATGCCGAATCCCTGCCCGATCGTGCAGCCCAGCTGCAGCAGCATCCGGCCGTGCAACTCGCTTTCCACGCCCTCGGCCGAGGCCCGCCGCTTGAAGGTTTCGGCCAGCCGCAGGATGCTTTGTACCGTGGCCAGCTGGTCAACATCCTCAAGCATCCCGGCCACGAAGCTGCGGTCGATCTTGACCGTGGCGACGCCCAGACGCTTGAGATGGTTCATCGAAGAGTAGCCCGT
>JBNGDJ010000026.1:16903-25305 GCA_049974825.1 Halothiobacillaceae bacterium
TCGATGCCCAGCGGATCGTCCTCGATCAGGGGGATGAACCGCGCCGGGGCCAGCAAACCCAGCTCCGGGTGCTGCCAGCGCGCCAGACCTTCCAGGGAGATCACCTCCCCGCTGTGCAGGTTGACAGTCGGCTGGTAGTGCAGCACGAACTCGGCGGCGGACAGCCCGGCCCGAATTCGTTCCAGCTCGCGTCGTCGATCACGCGCCAGCCGATCCGTTTCCGGGTCGAAGGCGTGCCACTGGCCGCTCTCGTCACGACCCGCCGTTTCAAGCGCCTGCTGCGCCTGTTCCAGCAAAGCTTCGGCGGTGGTCCGGCCCTGGCGGGCCGGATCATGCCGGCTCAGGCCGATGGCGACCTGCAACGGCATCCGGCGGTTGCCGTCCAGGTCCAGCGGCACCCGGAGGGCCGCCCTCAGCCGCTCGATGGCGGTCGCCTCGGCCTGTTCAGCCAGTCCGCGAATCACGAGAACGAAGCGATCTTCGCCAACCCGCGCCATCAAGGTGGTTTCCCGCAGGGTCTCGTGCATCCGCCCGGTCAGCCCCGTCAGCAAGCGGTCGGCGGCAGCCTGCCCGTATTGCCCGCGCAGGGCGTCAAAGTCCGCCACGGCCAGCTCGATCACGACCAGGGGCTGCTTTTCGCGGGTCGCCACGGCCAGTTCGTGCTGAAGCTGCTCGACAAGCAGCACCCGGTTCGGCAGCCCGGTCAGGTGGTCGTGCAGACAGATCAGGCCCCGTTCGCGTTCCGGGGTCCGCGGATCGACTGCCTGCTGAAAGCCGGCCATCCGAAGCGGCTTTCCCGACTCGTCCCACTCGATGACCCGGCCGGTCAGGCGCAGGGAAATCCACCGCCCGTCGCCGTGACGCAGGCGAACCAGACAGCTGCAGGGCTGCTCCGGGTGCGCGAAATGCGCCTGCAGCTGCTCCTCGAACACCGGCCGGTCCTCGGGGTGCAGCAGGGCCGAAAAGCTGGTTTCCCGGGTGCTGCCCAGCGCCGATGGCTTGTAACCGAGCATGCGTGCGTAGCGTGCGTCCACCCGGCTTGACTGGGTTTGCAGGTTCCACTCCCAGCAACCCGCCTGGATCGCATCCAGAGCGTGCTCGGCAAGCGCATCCTCTGCCCTGCGCCGGGCGGGATCGGCATCGTGGGCGTGCCGCCGATCACGCAGGCGATCGAGCGCCTGCTCTGCCAGTCGCGTGCAAATCGGGCAATTGGGAGAATCCAGCCGGGGATCGGACTCAAGTGCGACGCGCAGGCATTGGCGAGTCAGCCAGTGGACCAGTCGCGAGAGCAGCGGGTCGTAGCCATCCGGCGCCGGGCCGGTCGGCCTGAAGTCGGCCAGGTACGACCGGAGCGCGTTCGGTTCGGCCCCGGCAACCGTTTCAACCGCCGTGGCCACCCGGTCGATGGCGCGCTGCAGGGCAGAAGGGGCCGCCCCTTCGAGCACCAGGCGTCCCAGCCGGTTCACCTCCTCGACCAGCGTGTGCAGTGCCGCGTCCAGTGGTTGCTGGCAGGAGGCGGCGATTTCCGGAGGGAACAGCTCGAAGTCCGCGGCGCTCCCGTCGTTGTCCGTAAAAGAGGTCACAGCGAAGCGCGCGCCTTGAGATAGTCAAACTCGGAAATGCGGGTCCAGGGACGGACCTCGCCCAGGAAGCGACTGAACGACTCGTGGGCGCGGCGGGCGAATTCGTCCCGTTCAACCAGTTCGGCAATCACCGCCTGCGAGGCCTCGAACAGCGCCTCCACCACCGGCTGCGGAAACTGTCGCAGCGACACGCCGTGATCGTCCACCAGCTGGCGCAGCGCATTGTGGTTGCGTGCCGTGTACTCGGCCAGCATGTCCGCGTTGGCCGCCTTGCAGGCCGTCAGGACAATCTGGCGCAGATCCGGCGGCAACGCCTCGAAGGCCTCCCGGTTGATAATGGCCTCCAGCGTGGTGCCGGGCTCGTTCCAGCCCGGGCCGTAGTAGTACTTGGCGGCACGGTAGAAGCCGAAAGCCAGGTCGTTGTAGGGACCGACCCATTCGGCCGCGTCGATCGTCCCGTCGTTCAGTGCCTGGAACAGTTCCCCGCCGGGAATGTTGACCACGCTAGCCCCCAGCTTGCGAAGCACCTCCCCGGCAATGCCCGGCAGCCGGATCTTCAGGCCGTTGAAATCCTCGATCGACTCGATCGGCTTGCGGAACCAGCCGGCCATCTGCACGCCGGTATTGCCGCCTGGCATCGGGAGCACCCCAAAGGGTTCATACAGCTCCTGCCACAGCTCCAGGCCACCGCCGTACAGCAGCCAGCTGTTCATCTCCTGCGCCGTGAAGCCAAAGGGAACCGCCGAGAAAAACGGCGCCGCCGGCATCTTCCCCTGCCAGTAGTAGGCGCCGCCATGTCCCATTTCGGCGGTGCCGGCCTGCACCGCGTCGAACACCTCGAGCGCGGGCACTATCTCCCCGGCGCCGAGCACCTCGACGGTCAGCCGGCCACCGGACATCTCGTTGATGTATCGGGCGATGTTCTCGGCACCCGTGCCCAGGCCGGGAAAGTTCTTCGGCCAGGTCGTCACCATCCGCCAGCGCAGCGGCTTGAAGTCATTCGCCGCGGGCGTCGCGGCGGTCTGCTCGGCCTCGCTGCCACAGGCGGCCAGCGAGCCGGCCGCCAGGGCACCGATTCCGGCGCGGGTCAGGAATTCTCTGCGTTTCATCTTGGCCTTGCCGTCCATTTCGGGTTCTTGGTTCGGGAGTCTCTGCACGAATCCATGGATGGATTTGTGCAGAGTTTCCCTTGGGAACTGGCTCCCGATGATACCCCGGCAACCCGGTTAATTGAACGCACCGCTGAGCGGGTAGAACCCTGCGAGTCAAAGCGCATTGAGCTGCCTTTCCAACTTGCCGACAGAAACCGGGTCACGAACGCCCAGCTCCTGCGCAAACAGCGACACGCGCAATTCCTCGAGCTGCCAGCGCAGCGATTCGATCACCGCCGGGTCGCTTTCGCCACGGGCGGCCAGTGCCTGGAACTTCTCGGCCAGCGGCATGAACTGCACCCGCAGCAGCCGGTCCCGGTCGGGCTGGCGCTCGATCTTTTCCAGCCGCCGCTCGGCGGCCTGGATATAGCGGGGCAACTCCGGCAGCCGGTCGGCCGGGGTGTGCCAGACAAAGCCCTGAAAGATCAGGGCATCCATTTGCTCGCCGATCTCGCGGGCCGCCTCGATCATCGAAAGCGGTAGCCGGCCCTTGATGCGCACCCGCAGTTCATGGTGGTGTGCAAGCACCGTGGAAACCTGCCCGGCCAGGGCCTCGGCCGCTGCGGGCAGGGATTGCTCGAGCTGGGCGCGCATGGCCTCGAAGGCATCGGCATCGCGAATCTGGTCAATCTGCGGCGCGATGGCATTGTCTGCTGCCTTGAATATCACCTGCATTTTCAGCGCGTCACAGGGCTTGAACGGCCACTGCGGCGGATGGGGCTGCTCCGGGCCCCGGGCCTTGACCTGCGCGAACTGCAGGCAGGCGGTTTCCAGCGGCAGGGACTGTCGCAGGGCCTTGACGGTCTGGGGCAGGGCCAGCAGGAACAGGCGGGTCAGTCCCGCCCGGTGGGCCTGCTGCGCGGCAGCGGCCGTATCGAGGATTTTCAGCGCAACCCGGTCGCCTTGGTCGATCAGGGCGGGGTAGCCGGTCAACTGTGCCCCGGCCTGCTCCAGGGTGACGGTCTTGGGCAGGGGGCCGAAGTCCCATGCCTGGATGTCCTCGCGGTCGAGGGCGGCGGCGCTCTTTCGGGCAAAGTCGCGCTCGGCTTCGCGGGCGTGGCGCCGGCGCAGCGCTTCGAGGTCCCGCCCGGCGGCACGGGGCTTGCCGCGGTCGTCCACTACCTCGAAACGCATCAACAGGTGTGGGTCCAGCGCGCTGACGTCAAAGGCATCCTGCGGCAGTTCGCTGCCGGTCATCTGGCGCAACACTCGCGCCACTGCATCGGTCAGCGGCCCGTCCGGCGGTTGCCCTGCCAGCCGTTCGAATACCGCCCGGGCAAACTCCGGCGCCGGCACAAACTGCCGTCGCAGCGACTTGGGCAGCGACCGGATCAGCCCGGTGATCTTTTCCTCGAGCAGCCCCGGCACCAGCCATTGGCAGCGGTCGGCATCGACCTGGTTGAGCACGGCCAGGGGGATGCGCAGCGTGACCCCGTCGTCTTCCGCGCCCGGCGCGAAGTGGTAGTGCAGCGGCAGAACCAGGTCGCCGAAACGCAGCTGGTCGGGAAACCGCCCGGCACTGACTTCCCCGGCTTCGCGCTGCATGAGCATCTCGCGCGTCAGCTCCAGCACCGCGGGGTCCTGCGCCTCGGCCTTGCGGCGCCATTTTTCAAAACCGGCCCCCGAGTGCACGTCGGCGGGAATCCGTGCGTCGTAGAAGTCGAACAGCGTCTCGTCGTCCACCAGGATGTCCGGTCGCCGCGCCTTGGCTTCCATGGCCCGGATTTCGTCGATCAGGGCACGGTTCTGGCGGAAGAACCGGGCATTGGTCCTGTACTCGCCCTCGACCAGCGCCCGCCGGATGAAAATCTCCCGCGCCGCCACCGGGTCGACCCGTCCAAAGTCGACCCGCCGGCGCGTCACGATGGGCAGCCCGAACAGCGTGACCGTCTCAAGGGCGTCCACCCGCTGCCGGTCCGCGTCCCAGTGCGGCTCCGAATGGCTGCGGGTAACCAGGTGGCCTGCCATCGGCTCGATCCAGCGGGGGTTGATGGCCGCATTCATCCGGGCGTATACCCGCCCGGTTTCCACGATTTCCACGCCCATCACCCACTTCGGCGGCGTCTTGGCCAGGCTTGATCCGGGGAAAAGATGAAACCGCCGATTGCGCGTGCCCAGGTAAAACACCGGCTGTGGCTTGCCCCCGGCCTTGTTGCGCGCCTTTTTGCGTGCTTCCTCGTCACGCAGGCCGACGTGGGTCAGCAGGCCGGCCAGCAGGGCGCGATGCAGTGCATCCAGGCGTCCGGTTTCCACCTCGATCTCGGCCGGGTCGGTGACCGGCCGGGCCGGATGATCCGGCGGGTGGCGCGGCGTGTCGGTCAAGTCATGCAGGATTGCCCGCAACTGCCCGACCAGCTCGTGCCACTCGCGCATCCGCACGTAGGAAAGGAACTCGTCCTTGCACAGGGCGCGCAGCTTGTTCTGCGAAAGGTGGCGGGCCCGGTCGTGGTAGTAGGTCCAAAGCTTGAGCACGGCCCCGAAATCGCTGCCCTCGCTGCGAAAGCGGGCATGGGCCTGGTCGGCGGCCTGGCGTCGCTCGGCCGGCCGTTCGCGCGGGTCCTGAATGGCGAGAAAGGCCACCACCACCAGCGCATCCTCGCGGGCCTGGGCGCTTTCGGGGGCCAGCAGCATCCGGCCCAGCCGTGGGTCAATCGGCAACCGCGCCAGCTGGCGGCCCGCGACCGTCACCCGCCGACGCGCGTCCATGGCGCCCAGTTCAAACAGCAGCTGGCGGGCGTCCTGGATCTGCCGCGTATCGGGCGGGTCGACGAAGGGAAAATCCTCCGGGTGGCCCAGGCGCAGGTCCTCCAGCCGCAGGATGACCGAGGCCAGATTGCTGCGCCGGATTTCCGGGTCCGTAAACTCGGGTCGGGCAAGAAAGTCCGCCTCGTCGTACAGGCGGATGCATACCCCGGGCGCCAGACGTCCGCAGCGACCGGCCCGCTGGTTGGCCGAGGCCTGCGACACCGGCTCGACCTGCAGGCGCTGAACCCGCGAGCGCGGGCTGTAGCGCAGCACCCGCGCCAGCCCCGAGTCGATGACGTAATGAATGCCGGGCACGGTCAGGGAGGTTTCCGCCACGTTGGTCGCCAGCACCACGCGCCGGCCGCCGTGCGGGGCGAAAATCCGTTGCTGCTCGGCGTTCGAAAGCCTGGCGTACAGCGGCAGGATTTCCGTGTGCCTGGGATGGTGCTTGCGCAACACTTCGGCCGTCTCGCGGATTTCCCGTTCACCGGGCAGGAACACCAGGATGTCTCCCGGCCCTTCCGCCGCCAGTTCGTCCACCGCGTCGGCAATCGCCTCGGGCAGGTCGCGGTCCCGGTCGTCCTCGTCCTCGCCGGCCAGCGGCCGGTAACGCACCTCGACCGGGTAACTGCGCCCCGACACGGTCAGCACCGGTGCCGGCTGCCCGTTGCGGTCGGCAAAATGCCGGGCGAACCGCTCCGGGTCCAGCGTGGCCGAGGTGATAATGAGCTTCAGGTCGGGCCGGCGGGGCAACAGTTGCCTCAGGTAGCCGAGCAGGAAATCGATGTTCAGGCTGCGCTCGTGCGCCTCGTCGATAATCAGCGCCTCGTAGCGGTTCAGGAACCGGTCCCGGCTCATTTCCGCCAGCAGGATGCCGTCGGTCATCAGCTGGATCACCGAGTGCTCCGAGCTGCGATCGGTAAACCGGACCTTGTAGCCGACCGTCTCGCCCAGCTCACAACCCAGCTCCTCGCTGATTCGGGCCGCCACCGAACGGGCCGCCAGGCGGCGCGGCTGGGTGTGCCCCACCAGGCCCCGGGCGCCGAGCCCCAGTTCCAGCAGCATCTTCGGCAGCTGGGTCGTCTTGCCCGAGCCGGTTTCGCCGGCCAGGATCACGACCTGGTGCTTGGCCAGGGTGTCGAGAATGTCTTCCCGGCGCTGGGAAACCGGCAAGTCCGGCGGGTAGTCCGGGCGCGGCAGGCCGGCTCGACGAGTCGCCACAACCGCCGCGGAGGCCTCGAAATCGTCCACCAGGGCTTGTAGCGCGGAATCATCGGCGGCCAGATCGCCCCGGGACCTTTCCAGCCGCTTGAGCCGCTGCAGCAGCCGATGACGGTCGACGGTGCGTACCTGGTCCAGGTTCGCCCGCAGAAAGGCGAGGATGTCGGGCGCCGAATGCGGGTCCGGAGTGCGCGATGCATGCATGGCGCGCATTCTACCCCGGATGGCTGTGGCGCACCGCCCCCGCGGCGCGCGCCTTCAGCCCTGGGTCAAAAGCGCAGATCCGGGAAGGGGCTTTTGGCGGGTCCAAGGACCAGCCCTTGCGCGCATTCGGTTGACCCCTCGCTTGCCTCGCCCAATCGGTATGTCACCAGCGCCCCGGGGACAGCGGCATCCGTCCCGTAGCGAATCTCGGCCGTCTGGGCGCCTTGATGTCGAATTACGCCGGCGCTCGGGCAGACTCGGCCGTCTCGGTCACTGTCAAAGTCGAGGGACAGGGTAGTGGGCGTGGTCGTGGTAACCGAGCCGCCCAGCGCACTGCTGCCGAAACGGCCGGTCATGCCGGCGCTGCCGGCTTCCTGGATGCGCTCGCCATCTGCCGCCTGCGTGGACTGGCCCTGCAGGTCGACATGCACGGAGACATCCAGCCAGCCGCCGTAGACAACCGTCCCGTCCGCCTCGACGAACAGCCCCTCCAGCCTGCCGGCCTGCAGGGATTCGCTACCAGACCAGCGTTCGCGCCCGTCCGGCAGGGTTTCCCCGGCGTACTGCGTTTGCCAGCCCGTCTCGCCGGAAAGCACGAATGCGGGGGTATCCGCGCCGGGGACCGTCCCGGACATGGATGCTTCCAGCCGGACCCTTTCCTGCCAGCTGCCCGCGGTTTGCGTCCAGCGCGCGTCTTCGATGGTCTCCTGCATGATCCGGCCCTTCAGGCGCAGGCTGCGACCGTCGGTGAGCAACAGGACGCAGTCGGTCGCCTGAAGGCTGCGCTGCTCCCGCAGGCTGTCCCGCCAGCCCTCGGTGGTGTCTTCGGACGTTTCCAGGCTGACCCGCTCCTCGATGTAGCCACCGAGCGGACAGTCTCGTCGCGTCACGCTCGGGTTGTCCGCCGTGGCCGCCCGGGTAGCCAGCGCCGATCCGGAGACATCATGCAGGGGGAGCCGGTCGTTCAGCGCGGCCACGGCCGCCAGGGGCGCATCGCCAATGCGGGTGGTCAACGTATCGAAGGTGGCGCGGGGCGATCCGAAACCTTCCAGCGCGGCGGGGGTGGAAAAAAGCCCGCGCACATCGTGCTTCGGGGCGTTTCGGTCATCGTCGCTGCAGCCGGCCAGGGCCAGGGCCGCGCCCAGTCCGCCTGCCACCAGCCAGGGTTTGATCGTCTGTTTCATGTCTTGATGCTCCTCAAGGAATCACTGCGGCCGCGCAGCAATTCCTGATGGATGGTTGCCGATTCGCGTTACTGCACGGCCACGCGCTGCTTGTCCACGAAGGGCGGATTGGGTGTGCCGATGACCAGTGAATCGCTCTGCACGGCCCAGGGGAACGCGTCGCCCGGCCCCAGTCCGGCAGCCGCCGGGCTCAGGGGCAGGGCATTGCCCCGATTGTTTTTGCCGAGGACCGGTTGCGCCGTCAGGTGATAGCTGACGCTCTTGTCGTCACTGTCTTTCGGATCGGCGAGCGAGACCGAGTAACTGTCCTGGAA
>JBNGDJ010000027.1:0-18090 GCA_049974825.1 Halothiobacillaceae bacterium
CGAACCCGAGAGGGCTTCCGACATGGATGTCGGAAGGGCCGGAGAACAGGGATGCTCTTCGCAGGCCGAACCCGAGAGGGCTTCCGACATGGATGTCGGAAGGGCCGGAGAACAGGGATGCCGCCATGGATGGCGGCAAGGGGTGTAGACCAGGGACGAATTTGGGGCATCCATGCCCCAATCGGGAATCTGAAGCATTCGTGCAGAGATTCCCTAGAGCCGGGCCCGGGCGCTCGGGCAATTGAGATAAAACAGCGAGACGTCGTCGCTGGCCGGCTCGTCCCCCCGAAAGGATTCCAGCTGCTCGTTGAGCGCGGCCAGCGGCAGGGCGGCATCCGCCGTCCAGTCCAGCTCGGTGAGAGTCGAGAGCAGACGCGCCTCGCCAAACCGTTCTCCGCGGGTGTTTTCGGTATCCGGCACGCCGTCGCTGTAGAGCAGCATGCCGACCGCTTCCTGGCAGATGTAGTGGTGGGGGCGCCCTGAAAACCCCTCATGCGGGATGCCCAGAGGCAGGTGATCGGAGTCGAATTGCCCAAGCACCGAGCCTGCGCCATCAAGCAGCAGCAGGGGCGGGTTGCCGGCATTGAACACCTCGATGACCCGGTCGATCAGATCCACCCGCACCAGGGTAGTGGCCACGAAGCGCCCCGGGGTGACCTGGCGCACCAGCGCCCGCTGCATTTCCTCGGCAATCGCGGTGATCGTGAACCCCTTGCGCACCATGCTGTAGAAGATCCTGTGCAGGGGCAGCAGGTTGATGGCCGCGGGCAGGCCATGGCCCGTGGAGTCGCAGAGCATGACATGCAGTTGATGATGCCCGTTGCGGAACACGGAAATCATGTCTCCACCGATCAGCTCGGTGGGTCGAAGCAGCCAGGAAACGGCCGGGTCCTCAAGCCGTTCCTCGGGCATCAGCCCCTGCATCAGCGAAGCCACAATCCGGCGTTCTTCTTCCAGGTGGGCCTGATAGCGCCGGCTTTCGCGCTGGTACTGGATGGCGGCCCCCACCTTGTACAGGGCCTGGAAGATCTGCTCGGTCTGCACCGGCTTGACGATGAATCCGTCCACCCCGATGCCGATTGCCCGAGTGAACATCGACGGTTCGTTGTGTGCCGAGATGATCAGGATCTTCTGGTCCGGGTCGATTGCGCGGATCTTTTCGGACAGCGTCAGGCCATCCATGCGCGGCATGCGAATGTCCGTGACCAGCACGTCGCAGGCTTCCGGGTGGTCCCGGTAGATGGCCAGCGCTTCCTGCCCGTCCGAGGCAACCTTGACCTGCCCGAAGAATGCAGACAGCAGCGAGGTGAGCATGTCCCGGGCTGCCGGGTCGTCATCCACCACCAGGACGGTCAGATCCCGCACCGTTTCCTGAACGGATCGTGCATCCCGCATATGTGTCCCTCTTTTGTAGCCGTCTTGCCGGTCTTGAAAGGCGAGTGAACCGGCAGTTGTGCCGGCCGATCTGGGCCGGTTGCAGGCAGGATGGACTGCCCACCCGCATCAAGCGCAAGCCAGCGGTTGGGTAGCCGGCTTTCCGATAAAAAAGCCCTGGGAATACTCGATGCCCAGATCCTCAATCTTTTTTTGAACCGCGGATGAATGGACGTACTCGGCCACCACGGCGGCACCGAAACGGCGGGCCAGCCCGGCGATTGCATCCACGATGGTTTCCATGACCGGGTCCTGGTCGACGTGACGCACGAAGCCGCCGTCGATCTTGATCAGGTCCACCGGGACGGATGCCAGGCGGCTGAAGTTTGCCCGCTCGCTGCCAAAATCGTCCAGCACGATGGAAAATCCCATGTCCTTGAGCGCATGCAGCTGGGCTACGACATCGGCCGAGCCTTCCGTCCCGACCTGCTCAAGCACTTCCAGCCCCATCCGTTGTGCGGCGTCCGGGTAACGTGCCCGACAGTCGCGCAGAAAGTCCACCAGATAGCCGTCCCGGAAGTCTTCCTCGGCGATGTTCACGGTGAAGGCCTCCCTCGCGTTGGTCGAAGGTAGCCAGGGACTGTTCGATCATGCCGCGGGTCAGTGTTGGCATCATGCCTGACAGCCTGACGGCCTGCATGAACAGGGCGGGGGAGAGCATCTCGCCCTCGTGCGCCAGGCGGGCAAGGCTTTCGTACCGGACAATCTTTCCGCTTTGGTTGCAGAGGATCGGCTGGAAGTGCGCGACCAGCCGGCCGTTTTCCAGCGCCAGGCGCGTGACCCGCATCCAGTGCATGTTGCTCGCATGTCGCTCGCTTTTCGCGATGCGCTCATCGTGCAGGGCGAAACGGTTGCGCCCAATCGCCCGTGCGTGGTTGAGCGCCGAGTGCGCCCGGCGCAGCAGGCTGCGTCCCCGCCCCGTGGCTCCGCCTGCCGTGAGCGTCAGTCGAAAGGCCATCTGATCCACGCGAAACTCCACCCGGGCGAAGGCCGTGACGAGGTCCTCGGCCAGGGTCGCCAGATCGGGTTCCTGCCGATCGGGATGACCGGTAATGGCAAATTCGTCCGGGCCGGTGCGAAACAGCGAAAAGGCGTCCGAAAGCCGGTCCCTCAGCCAGCGTCCGACCTGGATCAGAACCTCGTCGCCGACCTCGTAGCCGTAGCTTGCGTTGATGGCGTCAAAGTGGTCGATATTGACCAGCAGCAGGTCTGCCGCCTCGTCCCCGGACAGCCGCTGCTGGAGCTGGCTCATGTTGAGCAGGCCGGTCAGCTTGTCGTGGGCCAGTTCGTGGTGCAGGGCCTCGGTGCGCGCAGCCACCATCTGCTCAAGCTGTTGCTGGTACATCTCCACCAGCTTGCGATGATGCACGGCAAGTACCACGCGATGCAGGACATCGAAGAACTGGCGAGTCTGCACGGGTTTGATTACGAAGCCGTCCACGCCGATATCGATTGACTCGGCAAAGAATCCCAGCTCGTTGTGGGCCGAGACGACGACGGCACGCAGGGCCCGGTCCGAATCGCGCAGGGTCCGGATCAGGGTCAGGCCATCCGTTCCCGGCATCTGGATGTCGGTGATCAGCAGATCGAAATGCCCCGGGCCGGCGGCCTTGTGGCGGGCGATGGCCTCGTCTCCGTCACGGGCTTTCTCCACCTGGCCGAAGAGTCGCCCGAGCAGGCTGGCAAGCAGCATCAGCGCATCCGGCTCGTCATCCACGACCAGCACGCGCATTTGCCCGGCCAGTTCCCGCATGGTGTTCAGATCGGTCATGACGTCTCTCCCTGATCGTTTTCATCCGACGGCGCCTGCAAGGGGAAACAGAGACTGAACCGTGCCCCCTCCGGCCCGTTTTCGACCGTGACCCGGCCGTTGAAATTGCGCTCGATAATCGTGCGGACCATGTACAGCCCGATGCCGGTGCCCTTGCCGTAGCCCTTGGTGGAAAAATACGGGTCGAATACCCGATCGAGTACGTGGACGGGAATGCCGCCGCCGTTGTCGTCCACCGACAGGCAGAGGGAGTGGTCCACGCACTCTGCCTTCACGGTGATGCGCGGTTTTTTCGGGGCCTTTTGCTCGATGGCATCCCGGGCATTGCCGATCAGGTTCAGCAGCACGTGCGACAGCTCATTGCGGTGCCCGTAGATGGTCAGCTCGGGCTGGTCGGCCGTCTTGTCTTGTACCTGATAGTCGATGGAACGGGCGCGCAACTGCGCGCCGACAATCTGCTCGACATCCTGCAGCACCTGTCGAAGAACAAAGTGTTCGCGCCGCCGGGACGGCTTGAAGAACTCCATGAAGTCGGTGATGGTTTCCGACATCTTGGCCGTCTGATCCTGAACGAACCGGGCGGCTTCCTGGGTCTTTTCTTCGCTGGCATCGCCCAGGCTGATCGAGGTTTCCAGATTGATGGCCGCCAAGCTGATGGCGTTGAGCGGCTGGCGCCACTGGTGCGCGATCATCGAGAGCATCTCGCCCATCTGCGAGAAGCGTGACTGCTGCATCATCAACTGTTCCTGCTGGCGATTGCGTTCGACTTCCTCGGCCACCCGGCGCTCCAGGTTGCGGTTCAGGGCATCCAGCTCCTGGTTGACTTGCTCAAGCTGGCGGCGGTATTCCTCCTTCCAGCCCTCGATCTGCCGACGTCGCGTCGCATCGCGCATCAGCAGCACGAAGTTCTGCTTGCCGGCCACCCGGACCGGGCCGCCGGTGATGTCGACATAAAAAACACGTCCATCGCGCCGCCTGGCGCGCACTTCGCGCAGCGGTTCCTCAACGCCCTGCAGCAGGCGCTCGTACTGCCGGGCGACGCCATCGCCGCCGTCGTCGGGGCTGATGTCGGCCAGGTCCAGCCCGTTGAGCTCGGTCAGGGGAATGTCAAACAGCCGGCTGAAGCGGGGATTGGCCATCAGCAGCCGGCCTTCCTGCGGGTCGATCATGACGATCGCGTCCCGGGCATTGTCGAAGATGCCGTGGAACAGGGCTTCGGAGTCGCGGATTCGTTGCTCGCTGGCTTTGCGGGCGGTCAGGTCGCTGACCAGGCAAACGACGCCATTCGGCCCGCCGTTCCAGTCCTGGCGCGCGGAGAGCTTGAACAGGAACCACTGGGCGCCGAAGGCAAACTCGAACTCCCGGGGCTTGCCATCACGCCGGGTGGCGGCCAGCCGCTCGGCCAGTTCGCGGGCCAGCTGGTTTGGCAGGACTTCGTGAAACGGGGTGCCCGGCCTGCCCTGACGCAGGAAGGGAAAGCGTTCCGGTTCTGGCGTGGTGTAGCAGTCCAGAATGGTTCCATCGGCATCGATGACGAACAGCAGATCGTCCAGCGCGTCCAGTGTCGATTGCAGAAGGGCCTCGCGCTCGGCCAGCCGTCGGTTGGTTTCGATTTTTCGGGTGGCATCCAGACAGGCACCGACAATTTCAGTCACTTCGCCCGCGTCATTGCGCATGGCGGCCACCTGGTTTTCCATCCACAGCCGCTTGCCATCCGGCCCGAATACTACGCACTGAAAGTTCAGCACCCCTTCCGCGCCGCGCTCGATCCACTCGTTCAGTTGCTGGACAACGTGGGGGAAGTGTTCCTGGTCCGCATGATGTGCCAGCCAGTCCGGGTCGGCCAGCACCTGCTCGGCCTTCCAGCCGGTGACCGCCTGCATGTTCGCGCTGACATAATGAAACCGCCCGAAGTGGCCAGAGTCCATGGTGTAAATCACGGCCTTGCTGTTGGCCAGCAGGCGCTCCATGCGCTCGTCGGCGGTTTTTCGTTCGTGGATCTCCAGGTGGGTGCCGACCATGCGCAGAGGGTGGCCTCGGCTGTCGTGCGCCACTACCCGGCCACGGCCCTCGATCCAGCGCCAGGCCCCCATCGCGTCGCGGATGCGAAACTCGATGACCAGCGGTTTGCCGCTGTATACCTGAAACCAGACCGTTTCCTCCACTCGGGTCTGGTCATCCGGGTGCAGCCGTTCCAGCCAGCTGCGGAAAGTGAGCGAAAAGGCATTGGGCGCAAATCCGAGCTGTTCGTAACAGTGCTGATCCCAGATAATCCGATCCGCGACGATATTCCAGTCCCAGAGCCCGATATCGCTGGCTTCCATGACCAGCGCGTTTCGATCAAGTGCCGCATCCAGCGCCTGCCGGGCCTCGTCGGCTGCCGCTTCGGCTTCCTTGCGTGCCTTGATGTCGTTGAGGATGCCCACTTCCAGGGTCCGGCCATCGTGCGCCTGCCAGCGCCGACAACGGTCCTCGACCCATACCAGGCTTCCGTCGGTGCGCTGCAGCCGGTAGCTGTGACGCATTTCAGGGCGCGATTCACCGCGGCGCCAGGCATCGAGCATGGCCTGCACCCAAGGACGGTCTTCCGGGTGGACCTGGGGCAGCCAGCCGCCTCGGGCATGCAATAGCGCCCGGGGCGGAAGGCCCACCAAATCCTGCGTCTGTCCGCTGACCAGGCGCAGACGATCACTGCCGGGCTCGCGCAGATAGAGCAGATCAGGCATCCCGGCGAGCCATTCGGGTACGTGCGACCAGCCGGACTGTCGGCGGGCTGCGGCGCGATCAAGGGCGGCAATGACTGATTGGGGCGCCGGTTTCGACTCGGTGAGGCATTCATCTGCCCCCGCGGCCAGCAGAGCCGGGATGTCCTTCTCGTCGCCGCAGGCCAACACCAGGCGCATGGCCTGAGGGGTGCGGGTTGCCGCACGTTCCAGCCACGCGGTCGTGTGTTTGCCAAAGGTTTGGGCATCGAAAATCCAGGCGACCCAGGGTGCCGGGTCGCGCAGGACCTGGCGCAGCGTGTCACGACAGGCCGGCATGGTGATCAACGGCCACCGGGAATGTTCGGCCAGCGCAGCACACAGGGTGGCCAGTTCCGGCCGGTCACTTGCCAGCAGAACATGCTCTTCGGCCGAATACAGTTCGTTCGCCCGGTTCACAGTGCCGTCGCTCCCGTTGTCACTGATGCGCGAATGCCCGCCGGTGCAAAGCGGCAGGTCAGTGTATGGCTTTTAGTTTGCAAACCCATGAATGGGGCAGGGGCAAAGCTCGGGCCCCGGGGCGAAATCGGGGCTGGCCCGCGTTCGCGGGTCTGATGAGATGTTAATAGAGGATTGCTATTAAAGTGTTTCTATCAATTCATTGGATGAATTGTCGAGCCAGGGTCTACACTCAAAGCGTCGGTCGGGTCCGGGAAAGATCAACGGGACCGGGCCATGTCGCCATGGCGCGCGAGCCAAGCGAGGATTTCGCTGGCGTGATCGCGTCTTGATACTCGGGAGGAGACGGAAGATGACAAGCAACGGCAAATGCCCGGTGATGCACGGGGGCAACACGGCATCCGGAAATACCAACATGGCCTGGTGGCCGAACGCCCTGAACCTCGACATCCTGCACCAGCACGACCGGAAGACCGACCCGATGGGGGCGGATTTCGATTATCGCGCTGAACTGAAAAAGCTCGACGTGGCGGCGCTCAAGAAAGACCTGGTCGCGCTGATGACCGACAGCCAGGACTGGTGGCCCGCGGACTGGGGGCATTACGGCGGGTTGATGATCCGCATGGCCTGGCACGCTGCCGGCACCTACCGGGTGGCCGACGGCCGGGGCGGCGGCGGAACGGGCAATCAGCGCTTTGCCCCGCTCAATTCCTGGCCGGACAACGTCAACCTCGACAAGGCCCGTCGTCTTTTGTGGCCGATCAAGAAGAAGTACGGCAACCGGATCAGCTGGGCGGATCTGATCATCCTCGCCGGCAACGTGGCCTACGAGTCGATGGGGCTGAAAACCTTCGGCTTCTCATTTGGCCGGGAGGATATCTGGCACCCGGAAAAGGACATCTACTGGGGCGCGGAAAAGGAATGGCTGGCCCCCAGTGATGCGCGATATGAAGATGTCGGCAATCCGGCCACCATGGAAAACCCGCTGGCGGCGGTACAGATGGGCCTGATCTACGTGAACCCTGAAGGCGTGAATGGCGAGCCCGACCCGCTCAAGACGGCAGAGCAGGTTCGCGAGACCTTTGCGCGGATGGCCATGAATGACGAGGAAACCGTCGCCCTGACCGCAGGCGGGCACACGGTGGGCAAGTGTCACGGCAACGGGGATGCGGCCGATCTGGGGCCAGAGCCTGAAGCGGCTGACCTGGAAGAGCAGGGACTTGGCTGGAACAACCACAAGCGACGCGGCATCGGGCGGGATACGGTGACCAGTGGAATCGAAGGCGCCTGGACCACCCATCCGACGCGCTGGGACAACGGGTATTTCCACCTGCTGCTCAATTACGACTGGGAGCTCAAGAAAAGCCCCGCCGGAGCCTGGCAGTGGGAGCCTGTGAACATTCGCGAGGAGGATCGGCCCGTGGATGTGGAGGATCCGTCCATCCGCCACAATCCCATCATGACTGATGCGGACATGGCCATGAAGATGGACCCGGCCTACCGCGAGATTTCCGAGCGTTTCTACAACGATCCGGACTACTTCAGCGAAGTTTTCGCCCGTGCCTGGTTCAAGCTGACCCACCGCGACATGGGCCCGAAAACCCGCTATTTCGGCCCGGAAGTGCCCGAGGAGGACCTGATCTGGCAGGATCCCGTTCCTGCTGGCAACACCGACTATGATGTGGCCACCGTCAAGGCGCGGATTGCCGAGTCGGGCCTGCCTGTTGGGGAGCTGGTCGCCACCGCCTGGGATAGCGCAAGGACCTTCCGTGGTTCCGACATGCGCGGCGGCGCCAATGGCGCCCGCATCCGGCTGGCGCCCCAGAAAGACTGGGCCGGCAACGAGCCCGAGCGCCTGGCGCGGGTGCTCTCAGTGCTTGAGCCGATTGCCGCCGAGAGCGGGGCCAGCGTGGCGGACGTGATCGTCCTGGCGGGCAATGTCGGCATCGAACAGGCCGCCCGCGCGGCGGGGTACAACATCGAGGTACCCTTCGCCCCAGGCCGCGGTGACGCGACCGACGAGATGACCGATGCTGAATCCTTCGAGCCGCTCGAGCCCGTGGCAGACGGGTACCGAAACTGGCTCAAGAAGGACTACGTGGTCCAGCCGGAGGAACTGCTGCTCGACCGCACCCAGCTGCTTGGTCTGACCGCAGTGGAAATGACCGTCCTGATCGGCGGGATGCGGATGCTTGAAACCAACCACGGCGGGTCGTCCGATGGTGTCTTTACCGACCGGCCCGGCGTGCTGAGCAATGACTTCTTCGTCAACCTGACCGACATGGGCAACACCTGGCAGCCCACCGGCCGGAACAGCTACGAAGTGCGGGATCGGCGCACTGGCGAGGTCAAGTGGACGGCGACCCGCGTGGACCTCGTGTTCGGCTCCAATTCCATCCTGCGGGCGTACGCTGAGGTTTATGCCCAGGACGACAACCGCGAGAAGTTCGTCAAGGACTTTGTCGCTGCCTGGACCCGAGTCATGAATGCCGACCGTTTCGATCTGCACGGCTGACGAGGTCGCGCCGACCAAGCGCCCGATTGACACTTGACGTGAGCAAAAACTGCTCGAGGTCTGGGAAGACTTCGGGCAGTTTTTTTGCCAGCGCGTTTTGTGAGCAGACCCCGGCCAGATGCGTTTGCCGCGGGTAGCATCGACCGCAACATGGTTTTGAGGCCGGTGTCTAAGGAAACTCTGCACAAATCCATCCATGGATTTGTGGGCTACCGCCAGCTGAACGCGTCAGCTGGCAGTAGCCCGCGTTCAGAGACACCCGGGCCGATACATGCTCGGCCCGGGCTCGGCAATTCAATGGCTTGCGCCATTGTGCGGCAGGGCATCCGAGCCCTGCACGGGAAGGTCTGCATTCGTGCAGACCTTCCCTTGCCAGAAAGGATCAGGCAAGTCAGAATCGCAGCCCACGCCGGGGTGGTGGAACTGGTAGACACACGAGACTTAAAATCTCGAGGACTTCGGTCCGTGCGGGTTCGAGTCCCGCCCTCGGCACCATGGAATTCATTGGGGAAAGCCTGCACAAGGCCATCCCTGGGCTTTGTGGAGAGACGCCCGGGCAGGTACATGCTCGGCCCGGGCTCCGCAATTCAATGACTTGCGCCGTTGCGCGGCAGTGCTTCCATGCCCCAATCGGGAATCTGAAGCATTCGTGCAGAGATTTCCTGGCTGCCCCGAGCACCGCGGCAGACATGGCCGCCACTTGAAATACTGCCCTTCCGCCCCCAGATTCAGCCGGTCACGCGAACACGTCCCTGTGTGCCGCGACCTGCTTGAAAGCCTTCAACTTCATCTGGAGTACACGCCATGTCCGAGTCTGCCCACGTGTTTGCCGTCACGGAACAGGATTTCACCGCTCGGGTCCTTGAGGCCTCGCGCGAAAAGCCGGTGGTCGTCGACTTCTGGGCCGCCTGGTGCGGCCCCTGCCAGTCCCTGATGCCCCTGCTGACCGGGATCGTTGAATCCTACGGGGGCGAGGTCCTGCTCGCCAAGGTCAACACCGACGAGGAACAGAACCTCGCAGGTCAGTACGGGATTCGTTCCCTGCCCACGGTGATGGTCTTCAAGGATGGACGTCCCGTGGATCAGTTCATGGGTGTTCAGCCGGAATCGGAAATCCGCGCGATGATCGATCGACATGTCACGCGGGAGTCCGACCTGCTGCGCCGCAAGGCCCACCAGGTGCACGCGGCCGGGGCTGTCGACCAAGCTTTGGAATTGCTGCGCGAGGCCAACCGCATGGACCCGGAAAACGCGGACGTGCTGCTGGACATCGCCCGAATCATGGGCAACCAGGGCCAGTTCGACGAGGCATTCGAGATTCTCTCTGCCCTGCCCGTGGCGGTGGCAGAACGCGACGATGTCAAGGAACTCAAGGCCCAGTTGCGCATGGCCAGCCAGGCGGTCGGCGCACCGGACCGCTCCGAGCTTGTGGCGCGGATCGAGGCGGATCCGGCCGACCTGGAGGCACGGGAGAAACTTTCCTCCAGGCTGGCGATGGAAGGTGACCACGCCGGTGCCGCCGAGCAGCTGTACCAGATCATGCTCCGCGACCGCAGCTACAACGATGAGGCCGGCCGCAAGGGGCTGCTGGAGATTTTCGAAATGCTCGGCGCCGAGCATCCTGTTACCAGGCAGTATCGCAGCAAGATGTTCGGGCTTCTTTACTGACCTGCGAAGGTCCGAGCCAAGGCAGGCCATCCAGCGCAAGGCTTTGGGTGGCCTGAGCCACCATCGAACAAGGCATCGTGTCTTGGCGCGTCCAAGCCCTGCACGGGAAGGTCTGCATTCGTGCAGACCTTGCCTAAGCCTTGCCCGAATCGCCCTTGACGGGACCGGAGGCGTTGACTGCCCGCTTGAAGCACCAGTTGCGGATCTCCTTGATCTGTTCGACCATGGTCCGCGAGAGCGGCACGGTATCGACTGCATTGTGGACGATATCCCGCTCGGTAAATGTCCGCCCTGCCGCGTAGGCATCCATCCGCGCCGACTTGACGACCTGCTCGATCTCGGCGCCGCTCCATCCCTGGGTCGACGCCGCAAGATACCCCAGATCGAACTGCGCCAGGTCACCTCCCTGGCGTCGAATGTGAATGGCCAGAATCTCCCGGCGTTCCTCGTCCGTGGGCAGGTCCAGGAAAAACAGCTGGTCGAACCGGCCCTTGCGCATGAGCTCGGCCGGCAACTGCTGGATCCGGTTGGCCGTGGCGGCCACGAACACCTTGGGCGACTTTTCCTGCAACCAGGTCAGAAAACTTGAGAAGATGGTGGTTCGGCCACCCTCGCCGCCCATGGCGTCGTATCCGAAGGCATTTTCAAGCTCGTCGATCCACAGCACCACCGGGGCGATTTGTTCGGCGATCCGGGTGGCGCGCTCGAAGGCGTACTCTGGGGTCCCGAAAGAGCCCGAAAGCACCAGCGACATGTCCAGGCGTACCAGAGGCAGTGACCATGCGGCTGCAACGGCCTTGGCCGCCATGCTCTTGCCGCAACCGCTGACCCCCATGAAAAGAATGCCCGCCGGCAAGGGAATCTGATCCCGATAGGCCTGCGCCGAAAAAAGCGTGCGCCGCTGTGAGACCCACTGCTTGAGGTTCTGCAACCCGCCGATTGAATCCAGGCTGACGGACGACGGGTAGAACTGCAGGCAGCGCTCCTTTTGAAGAACCTGTGCTTTCTCCTCTTGAATTTCCCGCATCAGGTTGATTTCGTCGGGCAGGTGCCCGCCCCGGAACAGCCGGGCGGCCAGGTGGCTGATCTCGTCCAGCGACAATCCGCGCAAGCGCGCTGCCAGCCGCCCTCGCAGTGTCTCGTCAAGCGAGCCGGCTTGCGGGTGACGAGCCAGGGTGGCCATGATCTCCACCTCGTCCGGTGGCTCAAGGGTCACCACGAACACTTCCTTGCCGACGACATCGGGCAACGCGAGCTCGGGGTAGGTCATGAACACCACATTGCGCGTCCCCTGCAACTGCTGGTAAAGCTCGCGCACGGCCCGGTGCAGTGTCGGATCCTGCATCAGCCAGACGGGGAAATCGTGCAGCAGATAAATGGCCGGGTCACCGCTTCCGGCACGCGCCAGAATCCATTCGATCACCGCCAGCGGCTCACGGGTCGCTTTCGGGTCGTGGTCGAGTCCGCGGGTCACGGACCAGTGATGGACCTGTCCGCCCTCACCCAGCCAGCCACGGACAATCGACGGCATCAGTTGAGCCACTTGCTGCTCATCGGGCGTGATGAGGTAAAACAGCGGGTAGCGCGAGGCGAGTCCCCGCGCAATGGCGCGGGTGGCGGAATTGTCGAGAACGGTCATGACGGCATGCTCCTCGTGAACAAAAAACGACCCGCGCGGGGCGGGTCGTCATCAATCGGTCAGCTCGGTCAGATGACACCAATGACGACAACACAGACCGTGCCGATCGTCGGCAGCGGATGGCCGTCAAAGTGAGCGAGGCAGGGCCGCGCGAATTGCCTCCGGCTGGTGCGCGGAATAATCCTTGGCAATGTCCGCCACCATCGCCTGCTTCAAGCCATTGCCGAGCTTTTCGCGCAGCATGCCAAGAAACCGCGGAGCGGCCACAAGATAAAAGCGTTCCATCCGGCCACGCTGCTGCGCCTGCTCCAGCGCCTGCACGACCTGCTGGGCAAAACGCTGTGCCTCCACGTCCCGCGGGCTGGTATGCGGTTCGTAGGCATGCAGGGCCTCGCCTTTTCGATCCGAGGTCGCACCGGGCCGATCAGTGACCAGGTCGGCACCGGCGCTGCGACCGGCGGGGTTGAGCAGTTCCTCGACTTCCTCCAGCGCGCCCTTCGGCATGGGTCGACTGGACGGGTTGGCGGCGCTGCCACGATAGGCACCGGCATTGTCCGTCACGCGCAAAAACCGCGCCCGTGCCGCATCCGCGACGATTACCCAGGTTTTCATCTGCATGCTTCCCTCCGGAAATGGGCTTGAGAAGCGGGCCGTGGCCCGACGGCGTACCCTGCCCCATGCCCGATGGGCTATGCCGGACGACACCGACGCGCTGCCACCAGAGGCATCAAGGACGAGGGACACGCTCTGCCGAGTGTAGACCCATTCGGGGCCAGTGGCGCAAGGATTTTCATCGGAGTGTCATGAAAAAGCGGAACCAGTCGGAGGTCGGCAATTCAATGGCTTGCGTCATTGTGCGGCAGGGCATCCATGCCCTGCACGGGAAGGTCTGCATTCGTGCAGACCTTCCCTAAGGAAACTCTGCACAAATCCATCCATGGATTTGTGCAGACACGCATGGCCCGGTACACGCCCGGGCCATGCTCCGCAATTCAATGGCTTACGCCATTGATGAGTCGAAACCCCTTTACCCGAAGGGTTGCCGCCATGGATGGCGGCAAGGGGTGTAGACCAGGGACGAATTTGGGGCATCCCTGCCCGAATCGGGAAACTGAAGCATTTGTGCAGAGTTTCCCTAGGGCAAACGGCCCGCGGCCCGGATCCGCTCGCGCAGATCGCCGGCCAATTCGCGGGATAGCGCCCGGTCACTCATTTGCCACTGCCAGTTGCCTTCCATCGTTCCCGGCGCGTTCATCCGCGCCTCGCCGCCGAGCGAGAGCAGATCCTGCATGGGCAGAATCGCCAACCCGCCCACCGATTCAAGGGCCGTGTTGATCAAAGCCCAGGGCATGGGCGTCTCCGGCCAGCCCAGTACCGAGAGCACATGACCGCGCTGCTCGTCCGAGAGACTGTCGAACCAGCCAAGCGTCGTGTCGTTGTCGTGCGTGCCGGTGTATACAACGCTGTCGACCTCGTGATTCTGCGGCAGGTAGGGATTGCGGTCGTCACTGTCGAAAGCAAACTGGAGAATCACCATGCCGGGCAACTCAAACTGCTTGCGCAGCCGGGTGACCGCCGCGGTGATAATGCCCAGGTCTTCGGCGATCACGGGCAGCACGCCGCCGCTGTCGACCCGCAGGGCCTCAAGCAACTCGGCCCCGGGGGCTTCGACCCAGCGCCCGTCCATGGCGGTCTCGCACCCGGCGGGAATTTCCCAGTAGGACTCCAGGCCCCGGAAGTGATCGATCCGCACCCAGTCAAAAAGCAGCCGGTGACTGTGAAACCGCCTGCGCCACCAGGCAAAACCGTCGGCCTGCATGCGGTCCCAGGCGAACAGCGGATTGCCCCAGCGCTGCCCGGTCTCGGAGAAATAATCCGGTGGAACCCCGGCGACCACGGTGGGCTGACCGACTTCGTCCAGGACAAACTGCCCGCGGTCGGCCCAGGTATCTGCGCTGTCGTGCGCAACGAAGATCGGCATGTCCCCGAACAGGAGAATGCCCTGGCCGTTGGCATAGCTGCGCAGCGATTGCCACTGAGCGAACAGCAGAAACTGCTCGAAGCGGTATTGCTGCATTGCCCCGGCGAGCCGCTCGCGCGCGGCATCAAGCATGGCCGGGTCACGATCACGCAGTCCATCGGGCCAGTCGAACCAGGGCTGGCCTTCCTGCTCGTCCTTGAGCGCGCGAAACAGCGCGTAGTCGTCCAGCCAGTCCTCGTGGTCCAGGCAGAAGCGCGCAAAGGCGCGTTCGCCCGCGGCGTTGATGCCCTCGCCAAACCGGGCACGATCCGGCCGGTCGCCCGGCTTGAACCAGCCGGTCAAGGGCAGCTGGCTTTCGTCGAGAAAATCCGGATTCAACGCGTGCGAGGACAGACACTGGTAAGGCGAACCGTCCGCATGGGTTGGCCCAAGCGGCAAGACCTGCCAGACGGACAGGCCGGCCCGGACCAGAAAGTCCACGAACCGGCGGGCCGAGGCACCGAAATTGCCTTCGGGCAGGCTGGAAACATGCAGCAGGACGCCGGCACGACGCAGGGAACAGGGAGCTTCTGGCTTGTGCATGCGGATCACTGCCCCTTTCTCATCACGCCGCCCAAGGCCGGGTCGCCTCCGCCCACCGAAAGCACCTGCTCCAGCGTCTGAGGTGGAATCACGTCAATCAGGTGATAAAGGCGCGCCAGGTGGAGCCTGTACAGACGTTCGAAATCGCTGACCGCCTCGGCCGGGTTGTAGTCACCAAACCACCAGAACCAGTCGGAACCTTCGCAGATTGCCAGCTGGCGGATCGCCCGCTCAAGCCGTTCGCCCTTGAGTCGGCCGGCCGACACCTCGCGGTCGAAGGCCTTCTTGGCCTCGATCAAAAGGTCCCACCCCCGGTTCTTGTCCGGATCGCCAATCCAGGTGGAGAGCGTGCCGTAGACCCAGCTTCCGGCCACCAGCCGTGGCAGTTTGCAACGTTTTGGGGCCGATTCGAGTACCCGCCCGTAGGTGATCAGCTCAATGCGCGGATCGGTCGAGAGCGTGGCGTACAGCTTGTCGAGCAGCCAGAACCCGTTGTGTGGATAGTGCTCCCAGGCATTTTCGCCATCCATGATGATCGACACCACGGCATCCTCGGCCGAGCAATGCTCCGCAATGCTGTGCAGATGGCCGAGGAAGTCGGCCACGGCATCATCGGCATGCCAAGACTGGTAGTTGAACCCAATCAGGTCCGACAGGCCATCGTCGCGGAAAAACAGCGATACATCCTGGCCATCGTACTTGTAGACGCGGTGTCGGCAGGCGGGCTCGGCCAGGTCACTGCGGTGCAGCGAGTTTCCAAGTACGCTGTCACCGGAGGCCGCCCAGTCGAAGCCTGCCTGGTGCAGGAGCCGCACCGTGGCCTCGGACACCGCCCCTTCCGAGGGCCAGCAACCGGCCGGCTCGACCCCGAAGAATTTCTCGAACACCTTGCGCCCGTGCTCAAGATGCCAGAGCGTCCGCTCGCGCCCCTCCGGATACCGGGTCGCCCTGGGCAGGTCGGCTTCCGGCATGGATTCGTGCGTGACCTTGATATCCAGCAGCAGCGGCATGATCGGGTGCGCGTAGGGCGTCATCGACAACTCGACCTGCCCGTTTTCGCTGAGCCGGCGATACCGCGTGAACACCTCGCCAATCAGCTCGGCAATCAGGGCGACCATCGCATCCCGGTCAGCTTCCGTGAATCCGCGCCCCTGCTTTATCCAGGCCTTGACCTGCGGATTGCTGCGGCGGACAGTCTCACCAAGCCAGGCGATGTGGTACCACATGGTCAGGTCGGTCACGAACCGATCGGACAGGTAGCGGATCCGTTCGGGCCGGTCGAGAAATTCCCGGGCCATGGCAGCGAGCTCATCGAAAGGCTCGAATCGTCGGATCAGCCGTTCCTCGTTGGCCCGCAGGCAGTCGCGCAGGATCCGCTCGCGCCTGACCGGGTCCAGACAGCTGCCGGGATCGGCAAGCGCGGCCAGCAGTCGGTCACGCAGGGGCTTGCGATCCCGTCGCCACTGGTTGATCTGGTGGCGGTAATCTTCAAGCTGTTCAAGCAGGATGGGCACGAAGTTGACCACGGCCCGGGCACCGGGATGCGCCTCGATATGGGCCGCCATCTCCACGTAGTCCTTGATTGCGTGCAGGTAAGTCCAGGGCTGCTGGAACTCGCCGGTATCCGGGTCACGGTATTCCGGCTGGTGCATGTGCCAGCAAAGCACCACGTTGAGCTTGGACATGGATTCGGGTCTCCGGTTGAAACGCGAGCGCGCACCCGTGACGGCTTCTCGGGTGCGCGGAAAAAGGCAGGGGCTGTGCAGATACCGCCGGACGGCCCGCTGGAAAAGCGGCAAGTCCGGCAGCGCGCGCAGATCAGCGGACGTGGTGGATGTTTTGTCCGAGCATTTCGGGCGTCACCAGAACCACGCCACCCGGACTGACCTCAAAGCGTTCCCGGTCGCGGTTGAGGTCGACTCCAATCTTCATGCCGGCCGGCACCCGGCAGCCCTTGTCAATCACCGCCTTGTGAATTTCGGCGCCCTCCCCGACCTCGACGTTCGGCAGGATGACCGAGTCCTCGACCGTGGCCTGTTCGCGCAGCACCACGTTGGAGAACAACAGCGAGTGCCGAACCACGCCACCGGAGATAATGCATCCTCCGGAGACCATCGAGTCGATGGCCATGCCACGCCGGCCTTCCTCGTCGAAGACGAACTTGGCCGGCGGCAGCTGCTCCTGGTAGGTCCAGATTGGCCACTCGGTGTCGTAAAGGTTGAGCTCCGGGGTGACGCCGATCAGCTCAAGGTTGGCGGCCCAGTACGAGTCGATGGTGCCCACATCCCGCCAGTAGCTCTGCTTGCGGCTCTGAACGTCGCGGAAGGGATAGGCATAGACCTGGTAGCGCTCGATTACACTCGGGACGATGTTCTTGCCAAAATCGTGGTCAGAGTCGGCATCGTCGGCATCCTTGATCAGCTGCTCGTAGAGGAAATCCGCGTTGAACACGTAGATCCCCATGGAAGCCAGCGACCGCTCCGGGTCGTCCGGCAATGTCGGCGGGTCAGCGGGCTTCTCGACAAACGAGGTAATTCGTCCGCCGTCCTCCATGCCCATCACACCAAACGCCGAGGCATCTTCACGCGGCACCTCGATGCAGCCGATGGTCAGGTCCGCCTGCTTTTCGACGTGGTAGGCGATCATCGGGCCATAGTCCATCTTGTAGATGTGATCACCGGCGAGGATCAGCACGTACTTGGCATCATGAGCGCGCAGGATGTCGAGGTTCTGATAGATCGCATCGGCGGTACCGGCGTACCAGGACTGCTCGTTGATCCGCTGCTGGGCCGGCAGCAGTTCGACGAACTCGCCGTGCATCACCCGGGTACTGCCCCAGCCGAGCTGGATGTGCTTGATGAGCGAGTGCGCCTTGTACTGGGTGAGCACGCTGATGCGCCCGATGCCCGAGTTCACACAGTTGGACAGTGGAAAGTCGATGATCCGGAATTTGCCGCCGAAGGGCACGGCCGGCTTGGCCCGCCAGTCAGTCAGTTGTTTCAGACGCGAGCCGCGCCCCCCGGCCAGCACCAGCGCCAGCGTATCCCTCGTGATCCGGCTTACCAGTCGGCGTGGACTCTTCACCTGCATAGCCATGCTCTCCCTACTGTGTTCTTCTCTTGGACAATTCTGCACGGGAAGCTCTGCCTTTGTGCAGAGATTCCCTTGGGGAAACCGCCACGACTGCGGCGCTCTCCGGATCAATTGGTTCATCTTCTCGCTGCCGGCCCGTCGGAGCAACCGCCGGCGCGTCAGGTTGGTTTCCTGCGCGCGGCAAAACCCGCCCGAACCCGGCACTTGCCTGCAGCACAGACCCGGCGGATGATCTTGCATCCGGAC
>JBNGDJ010000027.1:18190-24918 GCA_049974825.1 Halothiobacillaceae bacterium
CCGAACCCGGCACTTGCCTGCAGCACAGACCCGGCGGATGATCTTGCATCCGGACCGGGGCAGAAGCGGCCCCATTCCTGCGATGCGCCCGCTGAGCCGATCAGCCGGCCTGACGCGCCGGCAAAAATACGCCGGTTCATCGACACGTGGCTGTTATGGTGCGACAGTAGCATGCAGTGCCATACTTGATGGTATTGGAATTTCTTAACGCGGATATGAATGTAATGGACCTGAATCGACTCGACCCCGCCTTGGCCATGATTGTCGAGGCCAGGCACCACGATCCCTTCGAAGTACTCGGACGTCACCCCCAGGCGGATGGGCAGTGCCTGCTGAGGACCTACCAGCCAACGGCCGCGCAGGTGTTCCTGCATGACAACCACGGCGAACGGGTCCCGCTGGCCCAGGAATCCGCAGAAGGCCTGTTCCAGACCCTGCTGCCGGCCGATCGCATCCCCATGCACCCGAAGCTGGAAATCGAGACC
Source organism: Halothiobacillaceae bacterium (assembly GCA_049974825.1). GTDB lineage: Bacteria > Pseudomonadota > Gammaproteobacteria > Halothiobacillales > Halothiobacillaceae > JBKHDT01. Next base: position 18,676 of record JBNGDJ010000027.1, read on the forward strand.
CACGAGGGCGGGCGGTTCGAAATCATCGACCCCTACAGCTTTGCCCCGACGCTGGGCGAGCTGGATCTGTATCTTTTCGGGGAAGGCAAGCATCAGGAAGCCTGGCGCATGCTGGGCGCACACGCGATGACGATCGACGGGGTCGACGGGGTGCGCTTTGCGGTCTGGGCGCCGAACGCGACACGCGTCAGCGTGGTGGGCGATTTCAACCAGTGGGACGGACGCCGTCACCCGATGCGGGTGCGCGGAGGCAGCGGCGTCTGGGAACTGTTCATCCCCGGACTGGCCGACGGCGAGTTCTACAAGTTCGAACTGCGCAACCGGGACACGGGCAATATCCTGGTCAAGTCGGACCCCTACGGCCGCGCCTGGGAGCTTCGTCCCGGCACCGCCACCCGCATCGCCACGCGGGAGGAGCATGTCTGGCAGGATGGCCAGTGGCTGGAGCAACGGCGCAACTGGGACTGGTTGCATGCCCCGATGTCAGTCTACGAGGTGCACCTGGGTTCCTGGCAGACCACCGAAGACGGCGAGTTTCTCGGCTACCGGGAAATCGCGCACCGCCTGGTGGATTACGTCCGGGCCCAGGGTTTTACACACATCGAGCTGCTGCCAATCACGGAGCATCCCTTCGATGCTTCCTGGGGCTACCAGACCACCGGCTACTTCGCGCCGACTGCACGATTCGGCACGCCGGACGACTTCCGCTATTTTGTCGATTACTGTCACCAGCACGGCATCGGCGTGATCCTGGACTGGGTCCCCGCACACTTTCCGCGTGACAGCTTCGCCCTGGCAAACTTCGACGGCACCGCGCTGTACGAGCACCAGGACCCACGCCGCGGCGAGCACCGAGACTGGGGCACACTGATCTTCAACTACGGGCGCAACGAGGTCCGAAACTTCCTTGTTGCCTCGGCACTTTACTGGGTCGAGCAGATGCACATCGACGGCCTGCGGGTCGATGCCGTCGCCTCCATGCTCTACCTGGACTACTCGCGCGAGGAAGGCGACTGGGTCCCGAACATGCACGGGGGGCGCGAAAACCTGGAAGCAATCCACTTTATCGAGGAGCTGAACCATCTGGTCCAGAGCCGCAATCCCGGCGCCCTGGTGATCGCGGAGGAATCCACGGCCTGGCCGCAGGTGACGCGACCACCGGACCAAGGCGGGCTGGGCTTTGCCCTCAAGTGGAACATGGGCTGGATGAACGACACCCTGCGCTACATGGGGCACGAGTCCATACACAGGGCCTATCACCACAATGATCTGACTTTCGGCCTGCTGTACAGCTTTACCGAAAACTTCATGCTGCCCTTCTCGCACGACGAGGTGGTTCACGGCAAGCAGTCACTGCTCGGGCGCATGCCGGGCGACGAGTGGCAACGGTTCGCCAACCTGCGCCTGCTGCTGGCCTACCAGTTCCTCTATCCGGGCAAGAAGCTGCTCTTCATGGGCTGCGAGTTTGGTCAGGGCACGGAGTGGAACCACGCCAAGGGCCTTGAGTGGTACCGGCTGGACTACCCCCTGCACCGGGGCGTTCAGCAGATGGTCTCGGACCTGAATCACCTGTATCGCGGTCGGTCCGCGCTGCATCGGTTCGACTTCGACGGACGCGGCTTCGAGTGGGTCGACTGCAACGACCGCGAGCACTCGATCATCAGCTTCCTGCGAAAGGACGAAGACCACCACCTGATCTGCATCTTCAATTTCACGCCGGTTCGGCGGGAAGGCTACCGGGTGGGTGTCCCCGCCGAGGGGCGCTACCGGGTGGTTTTCAACAGCGACGCGGAAGGTTACGGCGGCACCAATGCCGGTGAACCCGAGGTCCGCACCGAGGCGGTGAGCCATGTGGGCCGACCCCACTCGGTCATCATGACCCTGCCACCGCTTGGTGCCGTAATCCTCGAACCGGTAAACTGACCGCCCGCAGCGGGCCCGGAGCCTCTTCACAACGTCAAGGAATCTCTGCACGAATGCTTCAGATTCCCAATTGGGGCACGGATGCCCCAAATTCATCCCTGGTCTGCACCCCTTGTCGCCATCCATGGCGGCAACCCTTCGGGCAAAGGGATTCGACTCATCAATGGCGCAAGCCCACCAGCCCGAGCGTGCCGGCCCGAACCCCGGAACGGCCTTGTGCCGAGTTTCCCAAGCGAGCAACTGCATGAACATTCTGTTTGTCACCAGCGAAGCCTACCCGCTGATCAAGACCGGTGGCCTGGCGGACGTCTCCGGCGCCCTGCCCCGTTCCCTGGCGAGTCTCGGACAGCAGGTTCGGGTCGTGCTGCCGATGTATGCAGACCTGGCGCTGAGCGAAGAACCGCCGGTCGTGGCCACTCTCGAAGTCTCCGGACAGCAGGTCAGGCTGCGCGAAACCCGGCTCGGGGACAGCGACGTGCCCGTGTGGCTGGTCGATCACCCGATGTTCAGCGCCCGTCACGGCAATCCCTACATGGGGCCGGACGGCAATCCATGGCATGACAACCCGGAACGCTTTGCGCTGTTCTGCCGCGTGGCGGCCAGGTTGGCCATCGACGACGCGGGCCTGGCCTGGACCGCGGACATCGTCCACTGCAATGACTGGCAATCGGGCCTGGTCCCGGTGCTGCTCAGCAGCCAGGACCGCCCCAGCTGCATCATGACGCTGCACAACCTCGCCTATCAGGGCGTGTTCGACCGCGCGACATTCGAGCGCCTCGGCCTGCCCTGGTCGCTCTGGCACGCCGATGCGCTGGAATACTGGGGCAACATGTCGATGCTCAAGGGCGGCATCGTGTTCTCTCGGTTCATTACCGCAGTCAGTCCGACCTACGCACGGGAAATCCAGACACCGACCTTCGGCTACGGGCTGGATGGTCTCCTTCAAGCCCGTGCCAGCGACGTGATCGGCATTCTCAACGGCATCGACGAGCGGGCCTGGAACCCGGCCACCGACCCACACCTGGTACAGGGCTACGACGTCGACAGCCTTGATGGCAAGCGGGACAACAAGGCAGCTCTGCAGGCAGAGCTGGGCCTGCCGGTGGACGACGAGGTCATGCTGGTTGGTCACATTGGACGCCTGGTCGACCAGAAGGGTATCGACCTACTGCTTGGGGCCATTCCCCGCCTGATGCACCTGCCGCTGCAGTTCGCGATTCTCGGCAGCGGCGAGAGCCGCCACGAGCACGCCCTGCGCGGACTGGCAGCACGCTACCCGGACAAGATCGGGGTATTCATCGGCTACGACGAGGCCCTCGCCCATCGCATCGAGGCCGGCAGCGACTGGTTCGTCATGCCCAGCCGCTTCGAGCCCTGCGGCCTCAACCAGCTCTACAGCCTGCGCTACGGGACGCCCCCGATCGTTCACAAAACCGGCGGGCTGGCCGATACCGTGGTGCATGCCGATGCCGACACCATCCGCGAGGGGCGGGCAACCGGACTGGTGATGGAACACCTCGACCGGCATGCCATCGAATGGGCAATCGGCACCGCGCTGCAGTACTATCATGTTTCAGAGACCTACCGGGGCATCCAGCAGGCGGCCATGAGTCGTCGCTTCGACTGGGAAAACAGCGCCCGCCAGTACATCGAACTCTACGAAAGATCCCTGTCTCCGGAGCCGCCCGAACGCGATGAGCCAGAACAAGCCGACCATTGATCCGCAGTCGCTCAAAAGCTCGCTGAAATCGCTGGCGCGCAAGCGGCTGACCGAACGAATCAACGGCTTGTTCGGCTCCATCGACGATACGCTGTTCTCGATGGCGGACCGCGCGCTGGAAACCGAAGAGCAAAACCTGTACTTCGACGCCATGCGCGCCCTGCGCCTGGAACGGGGTGCCATCCTTTATCGTTTTTTCAAGCACCTTGAGGAGTCCCGCGACGACTCTCCCTCGGACATGCCGCCTCCGGCGGAGGACGACGACGAGGATGATCTGAACCTGGCCCTGATCGACCAGGAAGAGATGGAAGAACACGTGGCGGTGACCAACATGGTTGCCAACGCCAACGAGGCCACGGCGCAGGAGGTGGCTGCCCTGGAGACCCGTCTGGAATGGCTGGACGAGCGCTACCCGGGCGTGATCCCCGTCAATGCCTATGGACTGCGGGTGGTCGCCTCGGCTTTTCGGGAGGCGGTGCATGATTCCGAATTCGACCTGCGCATCAATTTGCTTGTCCTCAAGCTCTTCGAGCAACAAGTGTTCTCCGGCCTGGCAGAGCTCTACCAGGAAATGAACGATGTGCTGATCGAGGCGGGCATTCTTCCCAAGATCCGCAGTCGGCGCCGAAGCGGCGCCAGCGGTCAGGCCAGTGGAGCTGGCGGGGGAGGATCGCAGGGCTCTGGATCCGGCCAGGCCGCTGCGGACCCAGCGGGTGCCGGCGGGGCATTCGGCGCCGAACCCGGCCCAACCTGGCTGAATGAACTGGTGCAGGCCGGCGCCCCCCTCCACCAAAAGGGAATGATCGTTCCGCCCACCGTGGCCTGGTCTCCCCAGACCCTGCGCAGCTTCATCATGCAGGAATGGCTGGGCAGCACGCGCGAGGACGGCAGCGGCACCGGGATCGCCGGTCGGGAGCGCGAGGTCATCGAGCTGGTCAGCATCCTCTTCGCGTCGATCCTCGAAGACGGGCGGATGGAAGAACCCGCCCGCACCCTGATCGCCCGGCTTCAATGGCCCATTCTCAAGACGGCGCTGGACGAGCCGGCCTTCTTCCAGGAGGCCAGCCATCCGGCCCGCGATCTGCTCAATGCCTGCACGCGCCTTGGCAGCCGCAGCATCCCCGAGTCGACCCCGGCACATCGGGATCTTCATGCGAGCATTGACGAGGTACTGACCCGGTTCCAGTCCGAGCCGGAGGTCTTCCGTGAAGCGACTCAGACGGTCGAACGGGTCCTGAACGAACAGGCGCCGGCGCTGGAAACCGATGACCGGGAAGAGACCCGTCGGCGCCGCAAGGAGCTGGTCGCCCGCGCCCGCGAGCACATCAAGACCCTGATGGTCGAGCGCATTGCGGGCAGGCCAATCGAGCCGGTCATCCAGAAGTTCCTGCAGACGGCGTGGGGGCCGCTGATGGTGGTCATCCTGCTCAACCAGGGGCGACACAGCGATCAGTGGGCGCATGCCACCTCCATGCTCGACCGGATCATCGACCTGTGTTTTGCACCGGCGCCTCGCCGCGACGAGGTCGATGCACTGGTGGAAGGGCTCTATGATGATCTGGAGGGGGTCAATTTCGACACCGACCGGGTGGCGGCCCTGATCACCCCGCTGCGGGACTGGCTCCTTTCCCAGGTGGCATCCTCCACCGGCAGCTTCCGGGAACTGGAACTGCCGGAAGAGTCCTCCGCTTCCCCGCAGGAACAGGCAGCGGATACGGAAGAATCCCGGCCACCCGAAGGGCTTGACAGCCTCGAACCCTTCGAACTGGATGCCCCCGAGCCACTGCCCGAGCTGCACGACGAGCCTGCAGCGGAACCGGAGCCTCCTCCGGCACCGGCCCATGTCCAGGGCGATGCCGGCGACATTGATCCGCAGGTGCTAGACTTCCTTGAACGGCATGTCTTCAACGGCGAGTGGTTCCAGATCTACAACGGCGAGGGCCTGGCCCTGCGGCGTCTGAAGGGACACAGCCTGAACGCCGAAATGCGCGTGGTTTACTTTGCCAACCGCAACGAGGAAAAAGTGCTGTTCCGCCCGCTGTCGGCCTTTTTCGAAGACATGCTGGCACAGAGAAGCCGACCCGTGTTTGACAACGTGGTGTATGGCAAGGCCCTCGAGCGCCTGCGCGCCGAGGTGGAATCCGGCAAGGTGAAGCGCCCATGACCGATCTTCAGGACGAACGCCGGCTCTATCTGCGCAAGCGCCTTGAGGGCGACGTGCTGCTTCGCAGGCACAGTGCGCCCGACCGGCTTTTGCGCGGCCAGGTCATCGACATTGGCGCCGAGGGCTTGTGCCTGCAAACTGACGAGGCCATTAATTCAAACGAACCCCTGGAACTGACCGTGCGGGTCCGCGACCCCGCCGGGGCCTTCCACCTCAAGGGCCGTCAGAGCTGGTGCCGGGCTGACGGACCGCGCTTCCGGGTGGGAATCGAGCTTGACGGGGCGGACAGCTCGGACGACTGGACCGACTGGCGCGCCCTGTTTATCGACTGACCGACTGCATCCAGGAGGGCGTCTCGAAAAACCTGTCGAGGCGCCCCTGGGGGCAGGGATGCCCCAACGCTCAATGGCGCAAGCCATTGAATTGCGGAGCCCGG
>JBNGDJ010000028.1:0-12772 GCA_049974825.1 Halothiobacillaceae bacterium
TGCACGAATGCAGAGATTCCCGATTGGGGCAGGGATGCCCCAACGCTCAATGGCGCAAGCCATTGAATTGCGGAGCCCGGGCCGAGCATGTATCGGCCCGGGCGTGTCTGAACGCGGAGCTGGCGGTAGCCCACAAATCCATGGATGGATTTGTGCAGAGTTTCCTGAGCGTAACCTGAGCGTACCCAGTATCCGGGGTGTTTTTGGGGAAGTGTGGCGTGCATGGTTTCAGCAAATCCGGCCAGCATGTTGACAGGGCAGTTGATCCAGCCGGCTCATGGCGAGGCATCCCCGCGTCGGACGGCCTGTTGGCGGATCAGCTGGCCGATCAGATCCGTCGGCTCATCCCGGACCAGTTCAAGTTTCTTGCGGGCCGAGTCGAGCGCGCGCGGGTCGAAGCGGTAGGGTTCGTCGTCCCCGGCATCCCGGCGTCCGGCGCCCGCTCCGGCATCGGCGCCAATGGCTTCTAGCGGGCCGCCTTCGTCCTCGGGCGGAAAGTCGCTCTCATCCTCTTCCTCGTATCGCGCAAAGTCGGTTGGTCGTTCGCCGGGCGGTTCTTCGTCCTGGATCCGTTTCTGCAACTCGGCCAGTCGCTCGCCCGCCAGATAGTGGTTCCGGGCAGCACCTTCGTCATCCGGCCTGAGCACCAGGACGCCCGCATAGGCATCGCGTGCTCCAGCGAATTGTCCGAGCCGGAACAGGGCATTGCCCAGATTGAACAGGGCATCGGCACGCTGATCGACACTGGCGGCCAGCAGCATGGCCATGCGGAACTGATCGCGCGCGTGGGCAAAATCCTCGCGCCGATACGCGGCTGCGCCCTCGCCGAAACGCGCCTGATATCCCTTCAGACCGGAAAAATCCAGCTGGGCACTGGCCCAGTCCTCGTTCTGCCAAGCCTGCCAGGCGCGCCACGCCGTGTCGCCCTGCACGGCGGTATCGGCCCGGGCCTCGCCGGATGAACCGGGCGCAAGCGGCAGCACAAGCATGGCCAAAAACCACATGGAAGTCGTGGCTCGAGTCGCGCGTCCCAGTCCGGGGAACTGCGCTGCCAGAAACAGAAGAAGCGCCGGCAGCAGCAGCCAGGCATACAGAGGCCGGCGCTCGACGGCGGCATCGCTCGCCAGGTCACCCGGCAGGGGCTGGGCCGCGAGAAAATCGCGCACTGCGACGATGTCGTTGCGGTTGTCTCTGATCTGCTGCCATTGTCCCGAAGCCAGTCGCGTCATTTCCTGCACGGCTGCCAGGTCCGGCCGGGAAATCCATGGCTGGCCTTGTTCATCCTGCAAGGCCGCGCCCAGTGCATCATGGACGGGGGCGCCGTCTTTCTCGGCAATGATCAGGGTGAACAGCCCGATTTCGCGCTGCGCGAGCAGACGCGCGGCAGAGAACACGGCATTGCCGCGCTCCCCGCGGAAGCTGCGCTGATCCGCTGCAGTCAGAAGCAGCACGGCACCACCGTCGGAAAGGGCCGGTTCTTCGGCGGCAAGGCGCAGGGCCGAGGCAAGATTGCTGCCCGGCCGATCCGACAGCGCCTCCGGAGCCATGGCCACGAAATGTTCCAGGAGCGCGGTATCTTGAGTCGGAGGCAGGAGTCGTCCGGCATCCGCCGAGTAGACCACCAGGCCCAGGCGTTCGCCCGAGAGCCGGGGCAGCAGGTCGGAGATCAGCCGACGGGCCCGTTCGCCCCGGCTGGGAGAAATGTCCTCGGCGTCCATGGCAGGCGAAACCTCCAGCACCACCATGACGGGCAGCGGGTGCCCGGCCTTGTCTTCGCTGCTCCCTTCGGGCGTGGTGACGGGAATTCTTGGGTCTGCCAGGGCCAGTGCGAGCAGGATCCAGCCGGCGGCCAGCAAGGCGCCACGGCGCCGGTCGCCCCGCTGCCCGCCGGAGAGGACAACCCATGGCCTCAATTCGGGGTCGGCATAGGCCAGCACACGCTGTTCTCGGTTGCGACGAAACAGTCCGAGCAGGACTGGCACCAGAGTCAGCGCCAGCCAGGCCGGGGCAAGCAGTTGCAGTTTGCCCAGCTCGATCATGATTCACCGCTCCGCCACTGCCGCCAGAAGGAAGCCATTGCCAGGGTCAGCGCCGCCAGGCCGGCTGGCCAATGGTACAGCTCGTGTCGCTGGCGCCGTTCGGGCTGGGTCGGGGCGTTGCGCTCCCGACGGTCGATGACTTCCCCGATCCCGGAAAGGACCTGGGGATCATTGGCCAGAAAGGCCATGCCATCGGTCATCTGCGCCAGGATGTCCAGACCCGGCTGGTCGCTACCGCGGTTGTCTCCCACCAGGTCGATGGTGTAGAGCGCGATCCGTTCGTCCCGGGCCAGGGCGAGTGCCTCCTCGGGGGTCATGACGCCGCCGGTGTCGTCGCCGTCACTCCAGACCAGCAGCAGCGGTCGGGCGTCGCGGGAGGGGCTTGTGCCGATCTGGCGAATGGCCAGCGCCAGCCCGTCCCCAAGGGCGGTGGCCGTGCCGCCCATGCCGGCAGTGACCTGTTCGAGGGACTGGAGGATGACCTGCCGGTCGGGCGTCATCGGCACCAAGGTGGTGGCCCGGTCGGTGATGATCACCAGGGAAAAGTGATCACTGCTGCGACGGGTGACGAAATCCCTGATGGCCCGTTTCATGGCCTCCATTCGACTGACGGTTTCTCCATCCAGCGTGAAATCCCGCACCCGCATTGAAGGCGAGGCATCCACCAGCAGAACGACCTGCCGGCCTTCTGTCGGGGGGGTAATCCAGTTGCCGAGCCACTGCGGCCGGGCGAGTGCAAGCACCAGGAGAGCGACCGTAATGGCCAGCAGAACGGCGGGCAGGCGTTGTCCGGCCGAAGCCACGGCTGGCATCAGGGTCGCATCCGGGTGCAGAAGCACCGGACCGGCCGAGGTCTGTCCCGACCCTCGCATTGCCCAGTACCAGGCCAGCAGGGCAAGGGGCAGGAGCAGCAGCCAGTAAGGTTGTGCAAGAACCAGGTTCATTGATCACCTCGCCAGTTCAGGTTGCCTGCCCGGTCGATGAGTTCTTCCAACACTTCCTGTTGGGGTGGTGCAGATCCGAAGCGCAGCGGTTCAAGATCGTCCAGCAGTCCCTGCCAGGGCGATTGCGCCGGGCAGCGGATGCTGCCCAGACGATCGGACCTTCCAAGACGGTCGGCAAGCAGGTGTGCGAACTGGGTCGCGCCTCGTCGGGGGTCAAGTCCCTGGCGTATGGCGCTGCGCAGTTGCGAAAGCCGAAAGGCAAAAAGGATCTCTCGCCTGATTCGCCAGAGCACAAACAGCCCGGCCAGCAAAAGCAGCAGTGCGATCAGCCAGGGCCAGAGCGCTGCGCCGGTATCCACCAGGACTTCAGCTGCGGGCTCGGGTGGTTCGACCGCAGCCGGGGGAATAATGTCGACCAGTTCACTCATGCGGATTTCCTGCCGTCGGCATTCGATGCGCGGGATGCAGGGTGGCCATAATGGGTCAGGTCTCCTGGATCAGTCGCGGGAGCAGTTGGTCCATTTGCTCGTCGGTCTGGATGGCGAGCATCCGGGCTCCAATCTCATGGAAGGCCTGTCGACACAGCGCCTCCCGGTCCTGTGCCTGTTGACGCCGGGCGTTTCGCAGAGCACTCCCCCGTGTATCGACGCGACTGGTCCGGCCCGCAGCATCACGCAGGGTGACCACGCCCACGTCCGGCAGCTCGATTTCCGCCGGGTCCCGGATCAGGAACCCCTTGAGCACCTGCGTCAGGGACAGCTGTCGAAGAGCGTTGACGGTCCGCTCATCCAGGTCGTGGAAATCGCTGATCAGGATTACCAGGCTGCCGGGTACCCGCTGCTGATGAGCCAGTTCTTCCAGTACGGCCGCGAAGGGGGTGTAATCGCCATCGACCCGCTCACCCAAGGCATCGACGCGCACGGCCAGCTGCTTGCGGTCGGTGGAGGGAGGAAGCGGCTCACCCTGGTCCGGGAAGGCCATCAAGCCGACGGGCATTCCCTGACGGTTTGCGGCGGAGACATAGAGGTGGGCGAGGTTCAAGGCCTGCACGATCTTCAATCGCCGGCGGGTGCCGAACCACATGCCAGGCCGTCGATCGACCACCACCGTGCAGCCGGCCTGTTGCGTCTGCCGGTACAGGCGGACGTAGGCTTCGCCAAGCCGAGCGCTGGCGCGCCAGTCGATGGACCGTGGAGCATCGCCGGGCTGGTAGGGGCGCAGCTGCTCGAAGTCCAAGCCGGCCCCCAGCCGCTTGGCCCGCTGTTCGCCGGCCAGCTGGCCGCGCACTTCGTGATTGATGGGCAGCAGGGGTGGCAGCTGATCGGCCAGGGCCCAAAGGTGGCCCGGCTGTTCGGCTGTCACCCGGTCCGTGGGCATCGGGCGCGCCTTGCGCGGTCGGCCCGGCCGGAGCATGTCACGCAGCGCCTTCACGGAGTCGGGATCGCTTCGAGCAGCTTGCCGATGATGTCGTCTCGGTCGACCTTCGCCATAAAGGCAGCGGGACTGAGAATGATCCGGTGCCTCAGGGCGTCCGGCGCCAGCCGGATCAGGTCGTCCGGCGAGACGTAGTCGCGTTCGGCCAGCCAGGCGGCTGCGCTGGCTGCCTGCGATAGGGCCAAGGCGCCGCGGGGTGAGGCTCCGACCAGCACCATGCCCTCCAGTTCGGGCAGGTGGGCGCCCGGGTTGCGGGTGGCCGCCACCAGTTCGATGATCCAGCGTTCCAGTTCCGGCGCAATATGAATTTGCGTGACGGCCTGACGAGCTGTCAGCACTGCATCGATGTCGAGAGCCGCCGGTGTCTGCGGAGGTACCTCTCCGCGGTTTCGGGCGCGCGCCCGCCTCAGAACCTCCAGTTCCTGATCAAGATCCGGGTAGTCGAGTGCCACATGCATCAGGAAGCGGTCGAGCTGGGCTTCGGGCAGCGGGTAAGTGCCACTCTGGTCCAGCGGATTCTGGGTGGCCATGACCATGAACACTTCCGGGAGGCGGTGGGAGTGGCCGGAGACGGTGACCTGCTTTTCCTGCATGGCCTCAAGCAGCGCCGACTGCACCTTGGCCGGAGCCCGGTTGATCTCGTCGGCTAGCACGATCTCGTTGAAGATCGGGCCTTCCTCAAAGGTGAACTGGTGGGTTTCCGGGTGATAGATCTCTGCACCGATCAGGTCGGAAGGTAGCAGGTCCGGAGTGAACTGGATGCGCTTGAAACGGGCATGAACGCCATCGGCCAGCGTCTTGATCGCAGTCGTCTTGGCCAGGCCCGGCAGGCCCTCGACCAAGAGGTGGCCGCCGGTGAGCAGGGAAATTAGCAGCCGGTCGATCAGCTCGCTCTGACCGACAATATAGGTTTCAAGGTGGGTGCGCAGTTCGCGAATGGAGGGGTGAGGCATGGAGGCTCCGGGAACAGGATCGGCGAATTGTTTGGAAACTCAGGAATCGGGCTGGATCTGGCAAGGCAAGCGGCTGCCCTCCGGGTCGACCTCGACCGGCAGACCGGCCAGTCGCCACTCCGGCAAGCCGGCATCCAGACGACGGGCATCGAAGCCCCGCTCGCGCAGCAGCTTGACCGCGTCGAAGGACAGCACGCAGTACGGCCCCCGGCAATAGGCCACGATCTGGCGGTCGCGCGGCAGACCGGCGATGGCCATTTCCAGCTGGTCGGGCGTGATATTGACCGCGCCGGGCAGGTGCCCGGCCGCGTATTCCTCCGGCGGGCGCACATCCAGCACCATCACATCGCCGCTGGCCGAACGCGCCAACAACTGATCGGCATCGATTGGCTCCAGACTGTCACGCGCGCCCAGGTAGCTTGAGACCATCTGCTGGACTTCGGCCAGTCGCCTTTCTGCAACACGACGCTGCAAATCCAGCAGCGCTACCACCTGTGGGTCCGCCACCCGATAGCAGACGTACTTGCCCTGACGCCGCGTCTCCACCAGCCCGGCCTGCTTGAGCTGCTTGAGATGCTGCGAGGCGTTGGCCACCGACAAGCCGGTCAACGAGGCCAGCGCATCCACGGAACGCTCGCGCTGGGCCAAATACTCAAGCATTTCCAGCCGCTTGCCATGCGACAGCGCACTGCCGATACGGGCGAACTGCTCGAAAAGTTCCTGCTTGAAGGGTGTCAGTTGCATCGGCCTGCTCCAGAGGGTGACGTATCCGCCCGCCCTTACATTCAATTAATTCATTGACTGAGTGGGATGCTAACCAAAAAGGACGGACCCAGAAAGCTGCAGGTCCATCAATGTTTTTTTGGCCAAATCATCCTTTTCTGTTTGTGATAACGATCAAATGATTGATTGAATGAAAAAAGTATTCAGTGGCAGGGAGAACCTCATATTCCTGATCCGAAACCGGAATATTTTTGGGAGTCTCGAAAAACCGCCTTCCTTGGGGGTCTTCGAGCCGGCGAGTCCGGCAGCTGCCCGGACTCGCCTCCGCTGTTCAAGCACTTTCGTGCTTGATCGCGAGCAAGCCATCCCTGGCTTGCGGGCACCTGGGAGTTTTTCAAGGCGCCCCTTTGTCGACATGGCCCTGGCGGTTGAGCTGCCTGATGGCCATGACTTCCGGCGCTTTCCTCGTGCAAATGCCGGGGCCCTCGTTCAATGAACGCGGTATCCGAGCCAAATCGCTGGCAGCTCGGCATCAGGCTCAATATGGAGCAGTTCGTCCACCAGCTGATTCAGGTATTCCTGGTCGGCCTGACCATCGGCATGATGCGCACGGTGGTGCCGGCGCTGGCGGGCAGCGAATTCGGGGTACCGGAGGGTTCGTTCATGCTGCTGACCGCCTTTGTCGTGGCCTTCGGCTTCGTCAAGGGCGGCATGAATTTCGTGGCCGGACGGCTTTCCGAGCACTACGGGCGCCGCAAGGTGCTGCTCTGGGGCTGGCTGGTCGCCCTCCCGATTCCCTTCCTGATTCTCTGGGCCCCGAGCTGGAGCTGGATCGTGGTGGCCACCGTGCTGCTGGGCATAAACCAGGGGTTGACCTGGTCGATGACCCAGACCGCCAAGATGGACATCACCCTTGCCGACCAGCGCGGCCTGACCATGGGGCTGAACGAATTCTCGGGCTATGTTGGGGTGGCGGTGGCCGGCATCGTGACCGGCTATCTGGCCGCGAGCCTGGGGCCGCGCTGGGGGCTGTTCGTGTTCGGGATGATCGCCATCTTGCTCGCCCTGGCACTGACCTGGATCTGGGTGCGCGAGACTCTGGACTTTGCCCGTATCGAAAGTGCCCGTCATGCCGCCGGCCAGTCCATCGGACCGCAGGCACGCTATCCGGAAAATATCTCCGAGACGCCCGGCACCTGGGAGGTCTTCACGCTGGTTTCCTGGCGTGATCGGCGGATGTTTGCCTTCAGCCAGGCGGGGCTCGTGGAAAAGTTTGTCGATGCGCTGGTGTGGGTTTTCTATCCGGTCTTTCTGTACCAGCAGGGCCTGGGCCTGGCCGCCGTCGGCTGGGTGGTCGGCATCTACGGCTTCGTCTGGGGTGGCTCGCAGCTTTTCACCGGTCGGCTTTCCGATCATGTCGGCCGCCGCTGTCCGATCATTCTCGGGATGTGGATATGCGGCGCCGGCGTCGGGATGACCCTGCTGCATGACGCGCTGTGGTGGTGGTCGATCAGCGCGGCGATCACCGGCTTCGGAATGGCCCTGCTCTATCCAAACCTCGGCACCGCCGTGGCCGATATTTCCCATCCAGGCTGGCGTGGCAGTGCCATCGGCATCTACCGTTTCTGGCGTGACCTGGGCTATGGTATCGGGGCGCTCGGACTGGGGTTGGTCGCCTGGGCCTTCGATGGCATCAGCGCCGGCTTCTGGTTCGTGACCCTGGCCATGTTCCTCTCGGGTGCCCTGGTTTGGCTATGGGGCGAGGAAACTCATCCGCGTCTGAACCCGGCCGTTGTGGATCGACCGTAACGGCCTATTACAACCATGAAAATGAGGAGTCACACATGAAAACCTTCAAGACCATCGCCACTGGCCTGTACCTTTCCGGCGCCCTGTTGATGGGCAGCGCCCAGGCCGCCAACGAGGAAGTCATCGATGCCATCGAAGGCTATTTGATGTTCTCCGAGTACAGCGGCGCAACCATGCGTCCCGAGCAGATCCCCGCCGAAGAGTGGGAGAACATTTTCGTGATCGATACGCGGGATGCCGGACAGTACGCGGAAGATCACATCCCCGGAGCGGTGAATATCGAATGGCGCCAGATTCTCGAGCGCCGAGACGAGATCCCCACAGATCGCCAGGTCCTGGTCTACTGCAACACCGGCAGCCTGTCCTCGCAGGCCGGCCTGATCCTGCGACTGGCCGGCTACGACAATGTCCGCATCCTGCAGGACGGTTTCACCGGCTGGAAGGCCGCAGGCGGCTTTGAAGCCCATGAGCGTGCGCTTGAGGAGGTGCAATGAACTCGGGGATCACGGCATTGACCGGGCAGTTTGGGTTCGGCGTGCACGTTGTTCGCGGCGCTCTCATGAGCATTTTTGCCTGTGCCGCAGACCGATGGGCGAAGCATGGGCAAGTCCACCGGGCCTTGCCTGGGCTCCTGCTGATTTTGGTCATGCTTGCCGGGCCGGCTCAGGTTTTGGCAGACGAGGATCTGCTTGAGACGGTGACGCCTCGGGAATCCGTGTCCGGGTTCGTGCTCAAGGATCAAAAAGGCAAGGCCCATCCGCTTGAGGCGCACCGGGGTCAGGTGGTGCTGGTCAACTTCTGGGCTACCTGGTGTCCACCCTGCCGGGCGGAAATGCCCTCCATGGAGGCCCTGCGCAAGATCCTGGCCGATGAAGAGTTTGCCATTCTGGCCGTGAATGTGGGGGAAGCGCCGGAGGCCGTGGCCGCTTTTCTGGAAGAACTCCCAGGCGAGCCTCGCTTCACGGTGTTGCTCGATCGACAGAGTGAACTGCTTGATCTGTGGCCCGTTCGCGGACTGCCGACCACTTTCGTGCTAGATCGACAGGGGCGCATTGCGCTGCAGGCCGTGGGCGGTCGTCATTTTGATCATCCTGCAATCGTGGACCAGATTCGCGCACTGCTTGACGAGTAAAGGAAACCGGCTCCGCAGACAGGGCACGACTGGGCGGACTTCGAGCGCCCTGTCTTGTCCCGGCCCGGTTCTGGGAAGCTCTGCGCAAACCCCTGCCTGGTTTGGTGCAGGCTGCCGTGCCGAGGCGGCGGTTACCCCAACCCCACCCCGCGCGCGATCAGCGCGATGCCGGTGAGCACCGTCACCATTTCAAAGATGCGCTTGATGATGCGATTGCCACCCCGGATCGCCAGGTGCGCGCCCAGATACCCGCCAATCAGCGAACCGATCAGCAGGGCCGGCAGCCAGTCCCAGGCAATTTCGCCGAGAAGCCCCAGGGTCAATGCGCCCGTGCCGTTCCAGCCCAGTCCGACCAGCACCAGTGTGTGGGCGACGGCGGTCTTGTAATCCAGCCCGAACCAGCGGACCAGCCAGAGGGTCACGATCAGGCCGGTGCCGGAGGTCAGCGAGCCATTCAGCGCCCCGGCGATAAACAGGACACCCAGGCCGATCGCGATCCTGAATCCATCCAGCTTGACGGCGGTAGTGTGCTGCCCAAGATTCGGCCGGCGCCAGGAATACAGGCCGATGGCGAGGGTCATGATCCCCAGCGCGATGGTGGCCAGCGACTCGTCCACCTCGAGAATCCACCGGGCACCCAGCCAGACCCCGGGCAGGCCGGCCGCCAGCAGCATCAGAACGAGCTTGGGGTCGAGTGAACCGGCGCGCAGGTGGCGCAGGGTGGCCCCGACGCCCAGCGCGATGGAGGCGACCTTGTGGGTAGCCAAGGCGATGGCGAAGGGAAGCCCCAGAAAGATCAGCGCCGGCAGCTGCAGCAGGCCCGCGCCACCGCCGGCCAGCGCGGAGAGCGTGTTCGCCGCCAGCGCGACAATGAAGAGGATCAGCTGGTCAACAAGCACGGCCGGTCAGCCGCGAATCAGGGTGCCAACCCCCTTGTCGGTCAGCAGTTCCAGCAGAACGGCGTGGGGGACCCGTCCGTCAATGATCTGTACGGTTTTCACCCCACCCCGGACAGCGTCCAGCGCGAAATTGATCTTTGGCAGCATCCCGCCGTAGATGGTGCCGTCTTCAATCAGGGCGTCCACGTCCTTGGCTGACAGGCCGGTCAGCAGCTTGCCTTCCTTGTCCAGAACACCCGGGATATTGGTCAGCAGCAGAAGCTTTTCGGCGCCCAGCACCTGGGCGACCTTGCTGGCCACCACGTCTGCGTTGATGTTGTAGGCCTCGCCGTCCTCACCGACACCGATCGGGGCGATGACGGGAATCACGTCGGAGGCGTCGAGAATCTGGACGATGCCCGGATCAATGGAGGCAACTTCGCCGACATGACCCAGGTCGATGATTTCCGGTTCGTCCATCTCGGGGGTCTTGTGCGTGATGGTCAGCTTGCGTGCGCGGACCAGTCCCGCATCCCGTCCGGTCAGGCCCACCGCACGGCCGCCGTGGCGGTTGATCAGAGCCACGATGTCCTTGTTGACCAGCCCGCCCAGCACCATCTGCACCACGTCCATGGTTTCCCGGTCGGTGACGCGCATCCCCTGCACGAACTCGCCCCTCTTGCCGATCCGCTCAAGCAGGTTGTTGATCTGCGGGCCACCACCGTGCACGACCACCGGGTTTACCCCGACCTGCTTGAGCAGGACGATATCGCGAGCAAAGGCATCCTGAAGCGCTTCGTCAACCATGGCGTTGCCGCCAAACTTGATGACAACCGTTCGATCGAAAAGACGCTGGATGTACGGCAGCGCCTCCATCAGGACGCGAGCGGTGTCGATGGCTTCCGGAGAGGTCATGCTTTGGGCTCCTTGCAGGAAATGGCAGCGAACGGATCAGTGTCGGCCGGAATGACCGAACCCGCCCGTGCCGCGCGGGGTATCGTGGAACTGTTCGACGGTTTCGAATGCCACCTGGACTACCGGCACGACCACCATCTGGGCGATGCGCTCTCCCGGTTCAATCACGAAACCATGCGCGCCCCGGTTCCAGACCGAGACAAAAAGCTGGCCCTGGTAATCCGAGTCGATCAGGCCGACCAGGTTGCCCAGGACGATGCCGTGCTTGTGACCCAGTCCGGAGCGCGGCAGGATCATGGCCGCGAGGCCCGGGTCCGCGATATGCACGGCCATGCCGGTGGGAACCAGCGCAGTCTCGCCCGGGGCGAGCTTGAGCGCTTCATCCAGGCAGGCGCGCAGGTCAAGGCCGGCGCTGCCTTCGGTGGCGTAGGTCGGTAGGGGAAATTCCTCTCCCAGTCGCGGGTCGAGAATCTTCAGTTGGACGGTGTGCATGGGGCGTTCCGTGTTCAATCCAGGCAGGAAAAGTCCGGCTCAGGCAGGGTCTCGAAACCGGGGCGTGCGAGCAGGTAGCCCTGAAACAGATGGATGTTGTATTCGCGCAGGCATTCGAGCTCCTCGCGGGTTTCCACACCTTCAGCGATCACGGTCGAGCCCAAATCCGCACACATGTTTGACACCGCCCGGACGATTAGCTGCCTTGCCCGATCCTTGTGGATGTCCCGCACCAGATGCATGTCGATCTTCACCACATCCGGTTCCAGCTCGATCAGCAGGTTCAGCCCGGAATGGCCCTCGCCGAAATCATCGAGGGCCGTGGTGAATCCGCGCTCGCGATAGGCCGAGAAAATGTCCGCCAGGTGCTTGCGGTCGCGGACCTTTTCGCTTTCCGTTACCTCGAAGACGATCCGGGAATGGTCGAAGCCGTAATGGTCCGCGGCCTCCAGCGTGGCGCGAATGCAGGTCTCGGCCCGGTACACCGCGTTGGGCAGGAAGTTGATATTCAGCCGGGCGGTCAGGCCAAGCTCCGAGGCCAGACGGATGGCCGTAACGCGGCAGGCCTGGTCGAAGTAGTAGCGGTTGTCGTCCTGGACCTGCTCAAGCACCGAGCCGGCCGGTTCGCCGTTCGTGCCGCGGACCAACGCTTCGTAGGAGTAGATGCTGCGATCGCGAATATCCACGATGGGCTGGAAGGCCATGGAAAAGTCGAAATCAAGTGGCTTGCGGTTGAGGCAGTCCCGGCAGGTCACCTGTCGAATATTGTTTGGAAGTTCCAATTTGGTTCCCTCGATCTGCTGTCGGATCTTGATGTCAGTGGTGCGTATCGTGGCTGCGCTCGGCGTTTGTCGTGTCGAGCGAGGGCCTTTGCCGGGATAGTGTGCGGGCCATCAGGTAATCATCCATGACATAGCCCTGGCCGATCGGTTTCACGACTTCGCCCACCTGGGCGAAACCGGCCCGCCGGTAGGCCTGGATAGCTTGCTTATTGTACTTGTTGACGGTCAAATCCATGAGCGTGGCGCCATGTTCGAGCGCATCCGCCATGGCCTGCTGAAGCATGGCCTGTCCCAGTCCGCGGCCATGCAGCGCCGGGTCGAGATAAAGCTTGTGCAGGCGGGCCCGGCCGGGTTGTCCCTCGTGCTTGGTTTCGAGCGCGTGAAAGCCCCGCGGTTCGCCCTGGAGCAGCAGCAGGCAGTATCGATGGCCTGCGGCCATGTCCGTGCGGATCTGCTCCGGGCGGTACATCAGCTCCAGCATGTAGCGGGTCTGCGCCACGCCAATAATGGGCGGGTAGGCATGCCACCAGATGCGTTGCGCCAGTGCCTCGATTTGCGGGGCGTCCGAAGGCTCGGCGGGTCGAAAGGTTTCACGTGAAACCTCAATCGGCATGGCGGTTCGGCTCTTCCATCGGGTCGTCGGGCGCGTCGGTATCCTTGGCCAGTGCCAG
>JBNGDJ010000028.1:12872-24888 GCA_049974825.1 Halothiobacillaceae bacterium
AGGGTGGTCGGCGTGACAATCGCCACGCGTCGGTCGAAGGCCTCGGCCACCAGGTTGGGGTCCTGCTCCATGGCCAGGGTGAAGGCCGGCTCCACGGGCATGAACATGAAGACCATCTCCGGCGTGTTCAGGCCGGGCAGTTTTTCGTAGGCTCGTTCGGAAAGCTGCTGCATGTGTCGCCGGGTTGCCAGCAGGTGGGCTGCCGCGGCGCTGGTGCGCTCGGCCTCGTCCTCGGCGTTGACATGGCGCGTGTAGTCGGCCAGGGAGACTTTGGCATCCACGATCAGGTGCTTGTCATCCGGCAGGTTGATGCGCGCATCGGGTCGGTAACGCCCGTCTTCGTCCTGAATGGAAACCTCCCGTTCGAACTCGATGCCCTTGCGCAGGCCCGAGCGTTCCAGAACCGTCTCCAGGATCATCTCGCCCCAGTTGCCCTGGGTTTTTTTGTTGCCGCGCAAGGCCTCGGCGAGGTGGCGTGCCTCCTCGGTAATCGCCTGGTTGAGCTTTTGCAGGTTGAGAATTTCGGCGCGCAGGCTGGCCCGGTCGCTGGTGTCATGGGTGTGAATCGTATCGACCCGCTCCCGGAATTGCTGGATCTGTTCGCGGAAGGGGCGAAGCAACTGCTCCAGTGATTCGCGCCCCTGGTGCTGCATCTGCCGCTGCTGCTCGGTCATCTGTTGTGCCCGCGCCTCAAGCACCTGCTGGGCCAGCAGTTCGAAGTCACGTTTCATCTGCTCGCGCGCTTCGGTCAGCAGCCTCAGTTTTTCCTCGGCATGCTCCTTCGCGAGGTCGGCCGCTTCCCGGATCCGATCGCGCTCCGCGTTCGCCGCCCAGCTGGCCTGGCGCGCTTCGGTCAGTTCGCGCTCCCGTTCCGCGAGCGCGGTTTGCTGGGCCGCCAGATCGTCCCGCGCTGCATTCAGTGCCTGTTCGGCCAGTGCCCGGGCCCGCTCGGCCTCAATGCGCCCGGTGTTTTCAGTATCCAGGCGTGACGCCAAATCCGACTGCTCCGACACGTTTTCATCGAGGCGCTCTTGCAATGCCTGCATCCGGGCTTCGGCTTCCCGACGGTCAGCTTCCCTCGCGGCTCTTGCGCGCATCATGGTCAAGACGCCGCCGATTGCGGCCCCGACAGCCAGACCGGCCACCAGCCAGATCCATGCGACTTCGTTCATGTCCGATCTCATCCATTACCTATGGAAAACCTGCAGAAAACCCGCCACAAGGCCATCCTGGGCATTGCGGGTTTGCGATTTCATTTTGCAGGAACCTTCGGCTCTTGTCTCCCCGGGGAGCGACACGTTGCAACCTCTGGTGGCCTGGATTTGATCCGGCCGCCGGCAATGGCCCCGTTGCGCACAGCCGCCGTTGAGGGGAACATGAAAGGCTCGTTTTGCTGACCGTCGAGACCGCCCCGGCCATGGAAACCAATTCGCTGATCCTGCTTGGTTCGCTCCTGCTTTTTGCCAGCATCCTGGCCAGTGCGGCTTCCGTGCGCCTGGGTTTTCCCCTGCTGCTTGTGTTTCTGGGCTTCGGCATTGTGGCGGGTGAGGAAGGAATTGGCGGCATTGCCTTTGACGATTTCGAGGCGGCGTTTTTGATCGGCAACCTGGCTCTCGCGGTCATCCTGCTCGATGGCGGGTTGCGAACCCAGTTGAAGACCTTCCGGGTGGCACTGCGGCCGGCCTTGTCACTGGCGACGATTGGCGTGGTGGCAACCGCCTCGCTACTTGGCGCGGCCGCCATGTGGCTTCTGGACATGGATTGGCGCTACGGCTTGCTTCTGGGTGCGATTGTCGGTTCCACCGACGCCGCCGCCGTTTTCGGGCTGCTGCGCAGCAGCGGCATTCGCCTGAACGAACGGGTCGGTTCGACGCTGGAGATCGAATCCGGCATCAACGACCCCATGGCGATCTTTCTGACCCTGACCCTGCTGGAAATGATCCGCCAGGGACATGGTCTGGACGATCCCTGGATCCTGCTGTTCCTGCTCCAGCAGTTTGGCATTGGCGCCTTGCTGGGGGTCGCCTTTGGCTTTGCCTTGCGGGAAATCGTGCGGCGTGTGCCTTTGGCCGAGGGCTTGTATGCCCTGCTGATTGCTTCCGGCGGGCTGCTGTCCTTTGCGGTGATCAACGAGCTTGGCGGCAGCGGCTTCCTCGGGGTTTACCTGACCGGGCTGGTGATCGGCACGGCCCGCAACCGGGGGACTTACCACGTGCTGCGTGTCATGGATGGCCTGGCCTGGCTGGCGCAGGCGGGCATGTTCCTGATTCTGGGGCTGCTGGTCACTCCCTCGGCCGTGCTGGACGTGATCGGTCCGGCGCTGGCACTGGCCGTGCTTCTGCTGCTGGTGGCACGCCCGCTTGCTGTCTGGCTCAGCCTCTGGCCCTTCCGGTTCAATTGGCGGGAAACCACTTTTATCGCCTGGGTCGGCCTGCGTGGTGCGGTGCCCATCGTACTTGCCCTCTTTCCCGTCATGTACGGCATCGACGGTGCCGAGCGGTTTTTCGAGGTCGCCTACGTGGTCGTCATCGTCTCCCTGCTTATCCAGGGCAGTTCGGTCCCGCTGGCCGCGCGCTGGCTGAAGGTGCAGCTGCCGTCGGTACCCGAGCCGCGCCACCGGGCGGATCTGAATCTCCCGGTGGAGCCGCTGCTGGAAATGGTGCAGTTCGAAGTGACCGAGCGGGCGGATGCGGTTGGGCGCACGCCCGCGGCGATGCCATACAGTGGCGCAGCCATGCTCTCTGGCGTACTGCGAAACGGAGCGATGCGGACGCCGGCCGAGGGCTTTGTGTTCCGTCCCGGGGATATTGTCTGCCTGATGATCAGCGAGGACATGATCCCTGACATGACCGGTTTTTTCGCGGCCGACCGCAAGGTGGCCGCGCTGGACACCCAGCAGTTTTTCGGGGACTTTTCACTGGAGGGGCGGGCCCTGGTCGAGGACGTGGCCATGGCCTACGGAATCGAGACCCCCGAACCGCTGCGGGGGCTGTCGCTGGATGCGGCCATCAAGCAGCTGCTGCCCGGACCGCCGGTGGTCGGTGACTCCGTGACGCTGGGTCGGTTGTGCCTGACCGTTCGGGAGATGGACGGGCCGCTGATTCTGATCGTCGGCTTAAAGCTGCTTTGAAGGCGGTTCAACTCCAAGGAAAGGGCGCCTGAAAAAAAGAATTCCCGGCGGCACAATGCCCGCACTGGGGACTTGATGGCGGGACTCAGGGCAGGAAACGCTGCAAGAGGTCGTTGAGATAGCGCCAGCCGGTCTCTGATGGACGAATGCGCGTGATGTCCCACTCGATCAGGCCGTCGCTTTCGGCTTCGCCAAGCACGTCACGAATCTGGCTGATCGGCAGGCCCGTGCGCTCGAGAAACAGCGGCACCGGGAAACCGGCCCGCAGGCGCAGTGCGTTGAGCATGAACTCGAAGGGCAGGTCCCGCTCGGCAACCGTGGTCTCGGTGAAGGCCTCCTGCGTCCCGGCCAGGCGCATGAACTCTTCCGGATGGCGTTTCCGGGCCCGGCGGAGAATCCGCTCTTCCCCGGCCAGAGTAAGCTTGCCATGGGCGCCGGCCCCGATACCGAGATAATCGCCGAACTGCCAGTAGTTGAGGTTGTGCAGGCATTCACGACCGGGTCGGGAAAAGGCCGAGACCTCGTACTGGACCAAACCGGCTGCGGCCAGGCGCTCGATACCCGCATCGTGAATGGCCCCGATCGTGTCCGCATCCGGCAGCGCCGGCGGCTGCGCCGCAAAAAGCGTGTTCGGCTCCAGGGTCAGCTGGTACCACGACAGGTGCGGTGGCGAAAACGCCAGTGCCTGCTGCAGATCGTTCTGCGCCATGGCCGCTGTCTGTCCCGGCAGGCCGAACATCAGGTCCAGATTGAAATCATCGAATCCGGCGTCGGTGACAGCCTCGATCGCCCGGGCAGCGTCCCTGGGGTCATGGATGCGCCCCAGTCGTTCCAGGCAGCCGGCATCAAAGCTTTGCACACCGACCGAAATCCGGTTGATGCCCAGGGCCCGATACTCCGCGAAGCGCCCTCGTTCCACGGCCCCGGGGTTCGCCTCCAGGGTGATCTCGATTTCCGGCTTGAGATTCAGCAGTGCGCGCAGGCCGGAAAAAAGCCGGTCCAGGGATTCGGCACTAACCAGGCTTGGCGTGCCACCGCCGATGAACACCGTTTCAACTTGCCGACCCCAGACCAGCGGCAGCTCAGGCTCCAGGTCGCGCAGCAGCGCATCCACGTACTCACGCTCCGGCGGGCCTTCCGTCTTCAGTGCATGCGAGTTGAAATCGCAGTAGGGGCACTTGCGGGCGCACCAGGGCAGGTGGATATACAGGCCCAGCGGCGAGAGGGTCGTGATGTTCAGCATCGCGCTTAGAGACAGGAATCGCGCAACTGTTCCACCAGATCGCGCAGGGCTCGCGCCCGGTGGCTGATTCGGTTTTTCACGGACTCGGAAAGCCGGGCCGCACTGCAGTCGTACTCGGGAACGTAAAAGACCGGGTCATAGCCGAAGCCCCCTGCCCCGTCCAGTTCGGGTAGTATTTCGCCGTCGAATGTGCCCTGCGCAATGATGGGGGTGGCGTCCTTGGCGTGCCGCAAGTAGACCATCACGCAGACAAAGCGGGCCTGCCGGCGATCGGCCGGCACGTTGCGCATGGCCTCGAGCAGCTTGCGGTTGTTGTCCGTGTCCTTGGCGTCGGGGCCGGCGTAGCGGGCCGAGTAAATGCCCGGTGCATCGTTCAGGGCACGTACCTCGATGCCGGAATCATCACCGACGGCGGGCAGCCCCGTGTGGGCCGCCGCATTTCGCGCCTTGAGCAGGGCGTTTTCCACGAAGGTCATCCCGGTTTCCTCGACCTCCGGAACGTTCCAGTGGGACTGGGCACGCACCCGCAAGCCGGTGCCTTCGAGCATCTGGTCGAGTTCCCGGATTTTCCCGGGGTTGCCGGTGGCGAGCACGATGTCGGTCATGGGGGGTTGGCTCCCGAAATTCGGTTTGTCATGTGGTTGTACCCTGCCGTGCAAGGGCCTCGGGTGGTATTGCGCAGAGTGGCCCGATTGGGGCATCCCTGTCCCAAGGGTATCTCGAAAGGGTCTTCGCGGTGCCCGATTGTAATCGGTATGCAAACGCCGTTCGAATCCGGTGTTGTGTCTTGTCGCGGGCAATCCCCGGCTTTGGGCCGTGGACATCGCGGGTTTCCTCCTGAATCTCCGCATGAATGCAGAGTTTCCCTCCTGATGTCGCGACGGGGCATTCGGGCCTCGATGGGTGACCGAAGCTTTCTGCGCGGATTGACTTGCCAATTGGCCCGTGGTCGCCTATAATGCCGCGCTTTGCGATTTTGCGGTCCCGCAGGGGACAAACGAGGGTGTCATGAAAGTACTGTCTTCACTTAAGTCTGCCAAGAAGCGTCACAAGGATTGCCAGATTGTGCGTCGTCGCGGCAAGGTCTACGTGATCAACAAGACCAACCCGCGCTTCAAGGCGCGCCAGCGCTGATGCGCGGCGGCGGGCATGATCCGCCGCGCCGCGCTTCACGGGTTTTCGCAAAGCCGCTCCGGCATCAGGCCGGGGCGGCTTTTGTTGTGCCTGCTGTTTGGCCGTCTTCACCGCTGTTGCGCGCATTCGTGCCAGGGATGCCCTTGATTTTTCGGCAGGGGGCGCCAAATCTTCTTCAGGTGGCCGGAAGGCGGCGGGCGTGGACAAGTCCCTGCCCGGGCGCGCTTTTTCCGGCCGTGACCGGCAAGGTGTGTTTATGGAGGTGAATCATGACCCCGAAGCGTTATGAACCCTGGAGCATGCTCAATCAGCTTTACAGGGAAATGGACCACATGTTCCAGCCTCGCATCATGGGTGGGGACGATCAGCAAACCATGGATCAGCCGCGAGCTGACTGGTCACCGGCGGTGGACATCAAGGAGGAAGAGTCGCAGTACGTCCTGCACATGGATATCCCCGGCGTGGATGGCAAGAACATTCATGTGACGGCCGAGGATGGGGTGCTGGAGATCAAGGGCGAGCGCAACAGCGAGATGAAGTCTTCGCAGGAAGGCTACACGCGGGTCGAGCGCAGCCATGGCAGTTTCCTGCGTCGTTTCAATCTGCCCGACGGGGTAGACGTGGACGGCATCGGGGCGCGCTGCGAGCATGGTGTGCTGACCCTTGTCCTGCCCAAGACACAGGCGCGGCAGCCGAGGCGGATCGCCGTCGAGTGACCGTTTCGGCATGGGCATCGGCCGGCGGATCGTCGCCGACGCCATTTTTACGGACCGGCCGTAAACTCGGATCCAATGGCGTGCGCCATCGCGTGCCGGGTTGTCCATGCCCCGGCCGGGAATCCCTGCCATCGTGCAGAGATTCCTTCGCTGTCTCCTGCGCCGCGCCCGGGTGCATCCGGGCGCTCACCCGTGGCATTCTTGGGCACCTCGAAAAACCACAGGGACATGGTTTTTCGAGGGTCTCTCTTTTGAACCAGCACGGGCGTATAGTCGCTCTGCTGGCCTTGCGTTCTGTTTCCCCATTTCCAGTGCAGGTGAGAGCCGATTGAAGTACAAGGATTACTATGCGGTGCTTGGCGTAGACCGCAACGCGTCACGCGACGAGGTCAAGCGCGCCTATCGAAAGCTTGCGCAGAAGTACCATCCGGATCGCAATGCGGCCGCGGCGGCCGAGGCACGCTTCAAGGAGATCAACGAAGCCTACGAAGTGCTCGGTGATCCGGAAAAGCGTGCCCGGTATGACGCGCTTGGCCGAGGCTATCGTGCCGGCGACGAGGTGCGCGGGCCGACTCCGGGCAACTTCGACGCCGAGGCCTTTTCGCGCGAGTTTCGCAATGCGACGCCCGGTGGCTTTTCCGAGTTCTTCAAGGCCTTCTTCGGTGACCGCGACTTTGGCTGGAAGGAGCGCGCCAGCCCGGTGCGCGGTGCGGATCGGACTGGGACTCTGGAGGTGACCGTGGCGGACCTGGCCGTTGGAGGCAAGCGGCCCTGCCGTGTGCGCGACGCCGATGGCAGCGAGCGCCAGTTGATGGTTCGCCTGCCGGCAGGCATTGGGCCGGGCAAAAAGATTCGCCTGGCAGGCCAGGGGGCGCCGGGCAGTCACGGAGGCCCGGCGGGAGACCTGTTGCTGACGGTCAAGCCGGTCTCCGGCGACGGGTATACCCTGAGCGGACGGGACATCCACCACGACCTGCCGATCACCCCCTGGGAGGCGGCGCTTGGCGCCAAGGTGCCCGTTCGTCTGCCAGGCGGCGTCACCGCCCAGGTCAACGTGCCGGCCGGCGCTCAGTCTGGCAAGCGGTTGCGGCTCAAGGGCCGCGGGCTGCCCGGCGAACCGCCGGGGGATTTCTACGTTCGCCTGCAGATTCACGTTCCGCCGGCCCATACCGCTGAAGCCCGCGAATTCTACGAGGAAATGCGCGCCTCCCTGCCCTTTGATCCCCGCTCCGGTAACCACTGATGCGCGCAGTGGCTCTGCTTGTCCCGTTTCACGGTGTGAAGCGTCCATCCGGGCTATACTGAACAAGCGCGCCATCGATCGGACCGGGGTTGGGCACAATCGACGAGCCTGGCCGTTTCCGGGAAGGATGGCTGCCCCCTGCCTGAATAGCCCAGGCAGATGCATTTCGTCGCCCGAACACCACCCGAATCTTCAAGGAGCAAGTCATGGCAAACGGTGGGCTCAGCAAGCTGTACGAGAGTCAGGGGCAGAGCCTCTGGCTGGACAACCTCTCCCGCGAGTTGCTGCATGGCGGCAAGCTTGCCACCTACGTGCGCGACTACGGCATTCGCGGCGTGACCTCGAACCCGACCATCTTCCAGAAGGCGATTGCCGGCAGCGAGGACTACCAGGCGGATATCCGTCGACTCAAGGGCGAGTACGACGATATCGAGGTGGTTTACGAACATCTCGTGCTCGAGGACATTCGCCAGGCCTGCGACATGCTCCGGCCGATTTACGATCAGAGTCACGGCGAGGATGGCTGGGTCAGCTGGGAAGAGTCGCCCGGCATCGCCCACAACGCCACGGCCAGCGTGGCAGCGGCAGAGCGTCTGCGCGCCATGGCCGATCGGCCCAACCTGCTGATCAAGATTCCCTGCACGAAAGAAGGCCTTGAGGCATTTGAACAGCTGATCGGGCGTGGCGTGAGCGTCAACCTCACGTTGATGTTCTCGCTGCGCCATGTCCGCGAGGCCTTTGCTGCCTACAAGCGGGGCCTGACGGCCCTTAAGGCTTCCGGCGGGGCCGTCAGTCGCGTGCGCGCCGTGGCTAGCCTGTTCCTCAGCCGCGTGGACACGCTGGTGGACAAGAAGCTGACCGAAATCGGTACCGAGGAAGCCTTGGCTCTGCGTGGCAAGGCGGCCGTGGCCATGGCGCGACAGGCCTACCGGATCTACGAGGAAGCCTTCAAGGGCGAGGACTTTGAAGACATGCGCCAGCACGGCGCCCGGGGGCAGTACCTGCTGTGGGCAAGCACCGGCACCAAGAACCCCGAGTATTCAGACCTGCTGTACGTGGAAAACCTGATTGCGCCGGA
This sequence comes from Halothiobacillaceae bacterium, assembly GCA_049974825.1. GTDB lineage: Bacteria > Pseudomonadota > Gammaproteobacteria > Halothiobacillales > Halothiobacillaceae > JBKHDT01. The sequence continues at coordinate 21,417 of JBNGDJ010000028.1, forward strand.
AACGATCAACACCGTGCCCAACAAAACCCTGGAAGCCTTTGCCGATCACGGCAGCATTCATTCCAGTCTCAAGCCGGGCATGGAAGAGTCCGATGCGGTCTGGGCCGCGCTGGAGCGTCTGGGCATCGACATGGACGGCGAGATCGGCGAGCAGTTGCAGGACGAGGGTGTGGACAGCTTCCAGAAATCCTTCGATGACCTGCTCGAGGAAGTCCGACGGGTCTGATTCCCTCCCCTGCCGGGTGAACCACCCTCGGTTCGCCCGAAGCTTGCCATTGCGTCGCAGGCTCGCCACCCTGTCCAGCCATCCCCTGGCTGGACAGGGTGGTGGTCGGCAAGCGCCCGGGCCATGCCCGGTGATTCAATTCTCCCAGCGCGCCCGGGCTGTCAATGATGAGCGTTACTGGTGACTCAGGTCGTCCAGGGTGAGCTTGAAGCTTTCGATGAAGTGGTCCCGGAAATAACGCACGGCGGGCACGGTGGCTTCCATGTCATCAAGCTTGCGGGCCAGGTATTCACGAGCGCGGCGGAATTCGCCATTGCCGGCCGACTCCTCTTCCACGCACTTGAGATAACCGGCGAGCGAGTCGGCCGCCTTGACTACGCTCAGGATTGCCGGATCGACGCGCCGGGTCTCCATCACACGGGCAAAGTCCTCCTGTAGCGGCTCCGGCAACAGGCCGCTGAGCTTTCTTTCCGCCTGGCTTTCCAGCGCCTTGTAGGCTTCCGTGATCGAGGGGTCGAAATACTTGATCGGGGTCGGCAGGTCGCCGGTAATGATTTCGCTGGCATCGTGGTAAAGCGCGACCAGCACGATGGCGCCGGGATCGTTTTCCTCACCGAATATCCGGTTGCCGATCACGGCCAGTCCATGGGCGATCATCGCTACCTGCAGGCTGTGCTCCTGAACATTCTCGTCGCGCGTGTTGCGCATCAGGCCCCAGCGATGGATGTACTTCATCCGCGACAGGTAGGCGAAAAAGTGGCTCTGGACGGGCGTATCCTCGCTCATGACAGTGGCTCCTTGGCGACGGACGGTGCGGGGTATTCGGGGCGGAATCGCCGGACTTCCTCCCAGAGACTGACGGCGTAGGTATCGGTCATGCCTGCCAGCATGTCGGTCACAAGCTGTGCCTCGCGATAGCGCAGTGGCAGGTCGTTTCCGGGGGATTCGAAGACCCGCCGGTAGTTCTCGGAAATCAGCCCGTAGACATAGCTCGACAGAGGCGAGCGCCTCGGCGAGGCGGGGTCTCTGGGGTCGATCCGGTCGGTGATGGCGTACCAGAAGGCGTCCATCAAACCGTGAATGACCTGAAAGCCCGTCAGCTCGACCTTGAGCACGCTCTTGTGCCGGTAGGCATGACGCCAGTTGAACTGCTTGAGGGCATCGAGCAGGGCGGCGGCTCGGGAGCGGGATATCAATTCGCTCTCGAAAGCTCCGTTCTCAATGGCCTCCCGGTTCTGAAGCCAAGTTTCCGCCACGGCCTGCATCAGCGCACTGATTGCCCGTATCCGGAAGGTCTGCATCGAGATGTCGTTGAGTTCCGCCGGCGAGAGTTGTTCCTGGCGGTAACGCTTGTGTTCCTGGCTGGCCTGGCTGCAGACGGCATCCACCATGGGATCGTCGGGGGCCGCATGACGCAGGAAGGCGACAATGTCCGAGAAGGAAACCAGCCGCTTTTTCACGGCGTCCTCGGCATCCAGCACCGAATAGGCAATATCGTCGCAGGCTTCCATGATGAACGTCAGCGGGTGGCGCTGGCCCGGGGCCAGGCCGGTGGCCTCGCGGACCTCCTCGACAATGTGCCGTTCGCTCTGGAAATAGCCGTGCTTGCGACTGGCGACCTGGTCGGGCCGCACCTGGTCTGAAGCAACGGTGTACTTCATCAGTGCAGCCAGTGTTGCGAAAGTCAGGTTCAGGCCATAGTCGTCGTTGATCAGCTGCAGCTTGGTCAGCAGGCGCAGGGTCTGGGCATTGCCCTCGAAACGCAGGAAGTCCTGCTTCATGGCCGGGGTCAGTTCCGGCGCCGAGTCCAGGACAGCCCGCTGGTGCGTGGCAAACCAGCGGGCAATGGCGTCCTCTCCCTGGTGACCGAACGGCGGATTGCCCAGATCATGAGCCAGACCGATAGTCGCCAGCAGGGCCGGAATGTCGCGCGGGGCATTCTTCACGCTGGCCCCCAGTCCGTGGTTGAACGCCAGATCGATGCCGACTGACCGGGCAAGATTGGCCACCTCGTGCGAATGCGTCAGCCGGGTGCGCACCATGTCGTTGCGCTCCAGCGGAAAGACTTGCGTCTTGTCGGCCATCCGCCGAACGGGCGTGGAGAACAGCACCCGGTCGTAGTCCCGCTCGATCTCGGTTCGTGTCTCCCCGCTGGCGAACAGCGCAGGCGGTGGAGCCTGGCTGGGGCGGCGCCGGCCGGGATTGAGCAATCGCTGCCAGTCTGTCATTTTTGTGTCATCTCCCGATCCGTCTGCTACGCTCGACAGGCAGGGCAGGTTCGGCCAAGCACGTCGTCGGCCGCTGCCCGAGTTGCCCTGCCTGTCAATGGCAAAAGCCTTAGAGTTGCCGGCATGGGCCGAGTCTCTACCGGCTTGTGCAAAATTTTCCAGGACAACCCGCCCAGTCCAGTCACGGGCCTGATTTCAAGGCCGAGGGTATCGCAGCCATGACCATCGCCCTGATCGGCTCCGGCCGAAGCGCAGACCAGATTGCCGAGCGTCTTCGCGCGGCAGGCCATTCCTTGATCGTCTTTGATCCTGCCCACGAACCGACCGGGGCCGTTGAGGAGGTTCTACGCTCCGCCGGCCGCCTCTTTCTGGCGTTCACACGCAGCCAGGAGGCCCAGGACTGGCTTGCCCAGCCGGCCGTGGTGTCGCTGCTTGCCGGTCGGCACCTTGTTGATGCCAGCAGGCACGCTCCCCAGGAGGCGCGCGGCATTGCCCGGCAGGTCACCACAGCTGGTGCGCGCTATCTGGAAATCGCGTTGCTGGAAACCAGCTCGAGTGACCGCGTGATCGCGGCAGGTCGCGAGGAAGACTATCACAGCGAGATGTCTCTGCTGGCGGCTCTGGGGCAGGCGGAATACCTGGGCCCGGTCGGTCAGGTGGCCACGGTGCGGTTGGCGCTGGCTCAGATCTCGGCTGCCATGACGGGTGCGCTGGCCATGAGTCTCGGGCTGGTTGCCCGCGAGGGCGTGGATAGCGACCGGTTCCTGGCGCTGATGGCTGCCACGCCGACCCATGCCCTGCAGTTCGACCGGCAGGCATCCCGCATGCGGGCCGGGCGGTATGGGGCGGAAAGTGGCCCCTCGGTGGATGATGTCCTTCTGGACCTGCGCGCATTTACCCGGGCTGCGGTGCGGCATCACCTGGATACCCACCAGCTGGTTGGCCTGCAGCATATCGTCGAACTGGCGCAGGAACTGGGATACGCCGAGGACGACCCGACCGCCCTGCACGCCACGCT
>JBNGDJ010000029.1:0-23533 GCA_049974825.1 Halothiobacillaceae bacterium
CAATGGCGTAAGCCATTGAATTGCGGAGCCCGGGCCGAGCATGTATCGGCCCGGGCGTTGCTGCACAAATCCATGGATGGATTTGTGCAGAGTTTCCTTGTGCGCGGGCCGGATCATGGCTGGTACCCGGGAATGGCTCGCGAGAGCCGGTCGGTCTCTCCGATGCCGCCCAGGCCCTTGAGTTCGATTTGCAGCATCACGGCGTTGCGATAGCGTTGTTCGTCGATCCGGTCGGGGTTGACTACATAGCGCTGCGCCGCCAGACGCACCCCCCAGCAGCAGCTGTCATAGCCCACGCCGGCCAGCGACCGGATCAGCCGCCGGTCGTCGAACGAATAGCCAAGCCGTCCAATGAAGCTCCAGCGCGACGTGGCCGGATAGGCGAAGGACAACTCGGCCTGACGGTAGCCGTCGGGGATCTGACTGGTTTCGGTATCCTGCGGCCTGTAAGCATAGCTCAGGTTAAGGATTTCGTCCGCCCCCCCGTAGTAGCGCAGATTGATCAGGCTGCGGCCGATCTTCTGACGGTCGGGGTCGTACTCGCTGACCAGACTCGCGCGCCAACGCCGGTCAAGCTGGCTGGATGCCTCGGCAATGACCGTCGAGAGCCCTTGCGCGCTCGGTGTCTCCGAAAGGCGCACACGGGCATCCTCGAAATGGTACTGCTGGGCAATGCGCAGCCCGAGTCTTTCCAGGCCTTCCCGGCGGTCTATCAGGGACCAGGAGAGGGCGTAGGTCAGCCGGTTGGCATCTCCAATCCGGTCGGCGCCATTGTAGCGATTGTCCGCGAAAAGCTGCGAGAAGCTGAAGGTGGCCAGGGCCGTGTCGAAGACGGGAAATCCGGACTGGTCCCGGTAGGGAACGTAGAGGTAGTGCAAGCGGGGCTCGAGCACGCCCAGGTAGCGATCCCCGTGGTCCCGTTCCAGGAAGGCCCGTGCATCCAGGCTGGCCATCGGGATGGCGCGGCGGGGGTTGTCTGACAGGCCGGGCTCGCCGGTCCTGCGATCCAGCGCGTACTGGGCCAGGTCCACAGCCAGGCGTGGCCGCAGCTCAAGGTAGGGTTGGCGCCAGCGCCCCTCGATGGCGGGGCGCGCATGAAACCGCAGGCCTCTGTCTCGGGACGGGTCTGGGTGCGTGAAGCGACTGGCGCTGGAGATCAGCGCCAGGTCGCCGCTGAGTCCGGCGATGCGGCCGGCATGCCAGCGTGCGGATGCATCGAGTCGCGGAAGCGTCCGGTAGGGCCGGTCGAAATCGTCGATCAGCGGGCTGACCGTCTGGTATTGCTGCGCAAGCAGGCCGAGTTGCCAGGGCCCGGCCCGGTAGGCGGCCCTGAAGGCCGTTTCCAGGTTGTCCGTGGCGGCATCCTCAAGGTTGTTCGAGAAATCCTGGAGGTACTGCCGGTCTGAAACCCGGTTGAACCGCAGGTCGGTACTCAGCCCGGAGGTCCAGCGAGCGCCGTGGCGGGCGCTGGCCAGCCAGCGACGGTCGTCCCGAACGCGGTCATGGGGGGTGAAATCGACGCGCAGCTGGCCGAATCCCTCGCGGTGCAGGTAGCGCCACTCGCTGTCCAGCCCCGGTCCGCGACGGCTCATCAGGCGCGGGGCCAGAGTGGCATCCATGTTCGGAGCGATGTTCCAGTAATAAGGGACGGACAGCTCGAAACCGCCGCCACTGCTGGAACCCAGCGTGGGGTAGAGGAATCCGCTTTGGCGGCGGTCATCGATTGGAAAGCTCGCCCAGGGCAGGTAGAACAGGGGCGTATCGCCCACCCGCAGGATGGCATGCCGGGCAGTCCCCCGGCCGCTTTCACGATCCAGGTCAATCTGTTCGGCATGAATCGACCAGTCGCGTTGGTCGATCGGGCAGGTGGAAAAGTCGGCCCCGGTCAGTTGCCAGTGCTCGGCCGACGACTGCCGGACCTGCTCAGCCTGCCCTGAGGCATGGTGTTCGGTCAGCCAGTAGCTGACTGACTCCAGCAGGCCCTGGCGTGCATCCAGCGCATATTCGGCCCGGTTCGCGCGCAGGCGCAGTGCCGGGGTTTCAAACCAGAGCCTGCCGCTGCCCTCGAAGCGATCCAGGTCAGGGTGATAGGCAAGCGACTCCCCCGTGACGCGCTGGTCGCCGCGCAGAAGGATCGCACTGCCTTCCAGGTGGATTGCCCCGTCCTGAGCGTAGCGCATCCTGTCTGCGGTCGCCTCGGCCGGTGCCGACTCGGGCAACGGCGTCAGTGGTGGGCGCTCGGGCAGGAAGGGCGGACAAAGGGCATAGGGGTCAGCCGCTGACAGGGCCGTGGCCGGCATCAGACACAGCACCGCCGCCAGTCGGCAGACAAGCGCGCCCGCCCCTGCGCAAAACCCGCTGTGGTTTCGCGCAGGGCCTTTCGACGGGCCGGCCGTTCGACGGCTGGACCCGCTCCGCCCTTGATGTGCCCTGCCTGCCATGCCCCGACGAGCCTGCCGACAGTTCAGAGTGTGTCGATGATCTTGCGAAAGTCCTCGGCGATCTGGTCGATTTCTCGGGTGCCATCGACCCGATGCAGCTTGTCCTGCTTGCCGTAAAAGTCGACCAGGGGGGCGGTCTGGGCCTCGAAGACCTTCAGGCGCTTGCCGACGGTTTCCTCGTTGTCGTCCGAGCGGTGGATCAGTTGGCCGCCGCAGAGGTCACAGACGCCTTCTTCCTTGGGTGGATGGGTGTGGCGGTTGAAGCAGGCACCGCAGTCGGCGCAGGTGAGCCGCCCGGTCAGGCGCTTCATGAGATCCTCGAAGGGAACCTCCAGGTAGATGGCTGCCTGCAGGGGCTGCTTGAGTTCGGCCAGCATTTCGTCCAGTGCCACGGCCTGAGTCTCGTTGCGCGGGAAGCCGTCGAGAATGTAGCCGTTTTCGGTATCCGGTTCGGCCAGGCGCTCGCGAATCATGCCGAGCACGATCTCGTCGCTGACCAGCTGGCCGTTGTCCATCGCTTCCTTGGCCTTGCGGCCGAGCTCGGTGTTGGCGGCGACCGCCGCGCGCAGCAGGTCTCCAGTGGAGATCTGTACCACGCCGTAATGTTCAATCAGTTTCTTGGCCTGGGTTCCCTTGCCGGATCCCGGTGCGCCGAGCAGGACGATACGCATGCTGTTCCTCGTTGAGTGTGATGGCGGTGGATGAGCCGGGCCCGGTCGCCCCGGCCTTCCCGAGGCCCGCGACCGGCTGCCCGTCCAAAACAGGGAACCTCGAAAAACCCCGTCCTTGGGTTTTTTCGAGGACGTGGTTCGCGGGAGACCCGCGAACGACTTGCGCTACTTCAACCGCTTGCGCGGTTGTTGAGTCGAAGCCCCTTCACCCGCAAATTTGCCGCCATGGATGGCGGCAAGGGGCGCAGACCAGGGACGAGCAGGGGCATCCCTGCCCCAGAGGGCGCCTTGAAAGGTGTTTCGAGGCACCCAACAATCGGACTGACCCCTCGAATCGAGGGCAAAACCCGTATAATACCGGACTCCGCCGGGGCTGGCTCAAGGTAAATGTGCAGACGTGCTCTCCCGGGCTGTGCACAAGCACGCAGGCAGCTTGTTTGCGGCATGCCTGCCCCAATCGGGAATCTCTGCACGAATCCATCCATAGATTTATGCAGACGCGCCCGGGCCGATACATGCTCGACCCGGGCTCCGCAATTCAATGGCTTGCGCCATTGAGCGGCAGGGCATCCATGCCCTGCACGGGAAGGTCTGCATTCGTGCAGACCTTCCCTAAACGTTTTTCCTATTACGACTTACGACCGAAGAAGGATTGCAGCATGAACCTCGACATGATTCCAGCCGGCAAAGATACCCCGGGCGACGTGAACGCCGTCATCGAGATTCCCGCGCAGGGCGCGCCGATCAAGTACGAGGTAGACAAGGACTCCGGCGCCCTGCTGGTCGATCGATTCATGGCAACTGCCATGTTCTATCCCTGCAACTACGGCTTCATCCCGCACACGCTCTCGGATGACGGTGATCCGGTAGATGTGCTGGTGGTTACGCCCGAGCCGCTGATGCCCGGCTCCGTGATTCGCTGCCGTCCGGTGGGCATGCTCAAGATGACCGACGAGGCGGGTGTCGATGCCAAGCTGATTGCCGTCCCGCACGGCAAGCTGACGCCCCTCTACGATCACGTCCAGTCGCCGCAGGATCTGCCGCAGCTGCTGCTTGACCAGATCAAGCATTTCTTCGAACAGTACAAGGCGCTTGAGCCGGGCAAGTGGGTCAAGGTCGAAGGTTGGGAAGGTGTCGAAGCTGCCCATGCCGAAATCGAGGATTCGATCGCCCGCCATCGCGCGGGTGGCGCCTGATCGATTTTTGCCGCGGGGCTTCTGGCCCGCTTTCCTGATCCCCGATCGTGTCGCGACATCACAGCCTGCTGGACAGCCGCCACGCACGGGCCATCTTCAACCGCCGGGTCGTCGTGGCGGTGGTGGTGTCCGTGCTGGCGATCTCCGGGCTGCTTGGACGGGCGGCGTATCTGCAGGTCGTTCAGTACGAGCACTTTCAGGCGCTGGCCGACAAGAACCGCATCCGGGTTCAAACCCTGCCGCCCGAGCGTGGCCGGATTTTTGACCGTCACGGTCGGGTCCTGGCTGACAACCGTCCAAGCTACCAGGTTGAGCTGATCCGCGAGGATGTGCCGGACCTGGACTCCACCCTGGCATTGCTTGCCTCGGTGCTGGATCTCGACGCGGCGGCCCTGGCGCGCGTCCGCGAACGCCTCGGCCAGAGCCGGGTTTTCGATCCGGTGCTGGTCAAGGCCAACCTGAGCGCGCGCGAACGGGCGGAGCTCGCCCGCTATCGACCCTGGCTGCCGGGCGTGGATGTGGTTTCGAGGTTGACCCGGGTTTATCCGTACCGGCACCTGCTGGCCCATGTGGTCGGTTACGTGGGACGCGTCAACGAGCGGGAACGGGCCCTGCTCGACCCCGAGAACTACCGGCGGACCGACTTTGTCGGGAAGACGGGCATCGAGCGCCAGTACGAGGCGCGCCTTCACGGGCAGGCAGGGTTCCGGCGGGTGGAGGTCGATGCCTTCGGCCGGGTACTGCGGGTCCTTGACGAGCAGGCCCCGGTGCCGGGCGAGGATCTCGTGCTCAGCCTGGATGTCGGCCTGCAGGGGCTGGCGGACGCGGCGCTGGGGCCGTTCAACGGCTCAGTTGTCGCGCTGGATCCGCGCAATGGCGCCGTGCGGGCGTTGGTCTCCAAGCCCGGTTTTGACCCCAATCTTTTCGTCGGCGGGATTTCGGTCGCGGACTATCAGGCCCTGCTGGAAGACCCGGACCGCCCGTTGTACAACCGGGCGGTCACGGCGACCTACCCACCAGGCTCCACAATAAAAATGCTGATGGGGCTGGCTGGTCTGGATGCGGGCCTGGTCGAGGCCGACGAGCGCTTCTTCGCCGGGCCTTTCTTCCGTTTGCCGGGGCACAGCCATCGCTACCGAGACTGGCGGCGCGGTGGGCATGGCTGGGTCAACCTGGACAAGTCGATCGCCCAGTCGGTGGACGTCTATTTCTACGATCTGGCCCATCGCATGGGCATCGACAGCATGCACCGCTACCTGACCGACTTCGGCCTGGGGGTGCGTACGGGGATTGATCTGCCCGGCGAGTCCCGGGGCCTGGTGCCCTCGCGCGGCTGGAAGGAGCGCGTCCGGGGCCAGCCCTGGTATCCGGGCGAGACCGTGATCGCCGGGATCGGACAGGGGTACATGCTGAGCACCGCCCTGCAGCTGGCCAACATGACGGTCACCCTGGCCAACCGGGGCGAGCGCCATCGCCCCTGGCTGCTGGCCGATCATGCCCAGTCCGAGCCGCCCACGCATGTTTACGCCGAGTCACACTGGGACGCGATACTGGACGGCATGAAACACGTGATCCATTCCGATTACGGAACAGCCCGGCGTATCGGCGAGGGTGCGCCCTACGAATTGGCGGGCAAGACCGGCACCGCGCAGGTGTTCTCGCTGGGTCAGGACGAGGAGTACGACGAGGAGGCCATTGCCGAGCGTCTGCGCGATCATGCGCTTTTCGTCAGCTATGCGCCGTTCAAGGAACCGAAGATCGCCGTGGCGGTCATTGCCGAGAACGGGGGCAGTGGCTCCGGAACGGCCGCGCCCATCGCCCGCAAGGTCATGGACGCGGCGCTGGAGTACTACGGATACCGACAGGCGGAAGTCGAGGTGCGCGATGGCCGCGAGTGATTCACTGGGGCCTGCACAAGCCAGTCGTTTCCGACTGGTCTACGACCCGATATTGCTGTTTCTTCTGGTCATCCTCGCCTCGGTGGGGCTGGTGGCAGGCTACTCGGCCTCCGGCGGGGATCTGGCACAGGTCGAGAAGATGGCTCTGCGCTTCGGCATGGCGTTCGCCGTGATGATCCTGGTGGCCCAGGTCCCGCCGAGACTTTTCTTCGCTGCCGCCCCCTGGGCTTTCGCCGGTGGTGTGGCGCTGCTGGTGGCGGTTCTGTTTTTCGGGGACGTGGGCAAGGGAGCCCAGCGGTGGCTTGATCTGGGGTTTGTCCGGTTCCAGCCCTCCGAGATGATGAAGCTGGCGGTCCCGCTGATGATTGCTTGGTATCTGGCACATCGTCCGCTGCCCCCCCGTTTGCCAGACATCCTGGTGGTGCTTGGGCTGGTGGGCTTGCCCGGCTGGCTGATCATGGCCCAGCCAGATCTGGGCACGGCCCTGCTGGTGTCGGCGGCAGGTCTGTTTGTTCTTTATTTCGCCGGGCTGGCGTGGCGGTATATCGTCGGCTTTTTGCTGGTAGCGGCCATGGTGGCTCCGCTGCTCTGGCATTTCGTGCTGCACGAGTACCAGAAACGCCGTGTCCTGACGCTCTTTGATCCGCAGGCCGATCCGCTCGGTGCCGGGTATCACGTTATCCAGTCGATGATTGCCATTGGCTCGGGCGGACTCTACGGCAAGGGTTGGATGGAAGGGACCCAGGCGCACCTGGACTTTCTCCCGGAAGGCACCACGGACTTTGTGCTGGCGGTCTTTGCCGAAGAGTTCGGGCTGGTCGGGATGCTGTTTCTTTTCCTTCTGTACCTGATGATCGTGTTGCGCTGCATGCTGATTGCCGTGCGTGCCGAATCGGTGGCGGGGCGCCTGTTCGGGGCGGCAGTTGCGATGACTCTTCTGGTCTACGTGTTCGTCAATGCGGGGATGGTGGTGGGGTTGTTGCCGGTTGTGGGCGTGCCCCTGCCGCTCATGAGCTACGGCGGCACGGCGCTGGTGACCCTGATGGTGGGTTTGGGTATGCTGATGGCCATTCGGGCGCAGAAGCGATTTTTGGGACACGAAAATTGAATGCAGGCATGAAAGCAATGCAATTACTGGCAGGGAGGCTGCTGAGCAAACTTTGCACAAGTCCCTCCTTGGGTTTGTGGACTGGCGCCAGCTGCGCGTTCGGCAACGCCCGGGCCGATACGTGCTCGGCCCGGGCTGCGCAATTCAATGGCTTGCGCCATTGTGTGTCGGGACACCCGTCTCCCGATAGGGGGTGTTTGCCGTCGTGTAGTCATTCTCTGGGCAATTCCTCGCCAGGCCCAGCCGGGGTGGGGATGTCGGCGCGCAGGGTTTGGCCGGCAGCGATTCTGGCGCTGTGCTGCATCCTGTCTGCCGGTGCGGCGTCAGCCGATTTCTCGGGACGGGAAGGGTTCGACGAGTTTGTCTTGGAAACGGCAGATGAGCTAGGCATGCCCGAGGCCGAAGTGCGGGAAATTCTCTCGGCTGCGCGCTACCAGCAGAGCATTATTGATGCGATCACGCGTCCTGCGGAGTCGCGCACCTGGGCCGAGTACCGCCCCATCTTCATGACCCAGCGGCGGATCGACAACGGGGTGCGTTTCTGGGACGAGCACCAGGAAGCGCTTGAGGCTATTTCCGCGGATTACGGGATTCCGCCGGAAATTATCGTGGCGATCATTGGCGTGGAAACGGCCTACGGGGGCTACACGGGCAACTACCGCGTGCTGGATGCCCTCATGACCCTGGGATTTGATTACCCGCGGCGCGCGGCTTTCTTCCGCAAGCAGCTGGTGGCGTTTCTCGCGCTGGCGGACAAGGAAGGAATTGACGTGGCGTCGGCGACCGGCAGTTACGCCGGTGCGATGGGCCTGCCCCAGTTCATCCCCACAAGCTATCTGGATTATGCCGTGGACGGCAGCGGGGACGGGCGTCGCGATCTCTGGTCCAGCAAGCACGACGTCTTTGCCAGCGTGGCCAACTATTTCGCCCGCCATGGCTGGGAGCACGAGGGGCAGGTCGCCTTTCCCGTGTCGGTTGGAGAAGCCCGGGTGGATGACCTGCTCAACACCGGTCGGGATCTCAAGCCGAAGACGACCCTCGCCGAGTTGGCCGAGCGCGGCGTTACGCTGCCCGAGCACGATCTTCCGTCCGATACGCCGGTCATGCTCTTCACCCTGACTTCGCCGGACCGGGTGGAGCACTGGGTCGGGCTCAACAATTTCTACGTCATCACGCGCTACAACCACAGCGTTCTCTATGCGATGGCGGTGTGGGAGCTGTCGCAGGCGATCGCCGCGGCGCGTGAGTAAGACGCGGTCGGGGGCGTGGGGATGAAAGCGAAAACATGGCTGGTCCGCGGATTGTGCCTGGCCCTGTTCGCCGCCCTGCTGGCCGGCTGCGCCGGCAAGCCGCGCCCGGGCAAGGCCACCACGGCTGATGCCGTGCCCCGTGCCGAGCCCGAGAGTCGCTACGGAAACCCGGAAAGTTACCGGGTTTTTGGCAAGACCTACCGCGTTCGTTCGAGCAATCACGGTTATCGAGAGCAGGGCATTGCCTCTTGGTACGGCCCGGGCTTTCACGGCAAGCGCACCTCCTCGGGCGAGACCTACGACATGTACGCCATGACCGCGGCGCATACGACTCTGCGCCTGCCGGCCTATGTTCGGGTGCGCAATCTGGAGAATGGAAAATCCGTGGTAGTGCGCGTCAATGACCGGGGGCCCTTTGCCGGCAACCGGGTCATTGACCTGTCCTACGCGGCTGCCAGGCAACTGGGCATGATCGAAACCGGCACAGCGCTGGTAGAACTTGAAGTGGTTGGCCCCGGCGCGCCTGCCGGGCGCACCCTGGCGGCTTCCACCATGTCGGCCGAAGCACGCTGGGGGGAAAACGTGTTCATGCAGGTCGGCGCGTTTTCGCAAGAGGACAATGCCCGCCGAATGGCCCGCCGACTGCGCGCCGGCGGGCTTGATGGGGTGCGAGAAGTCCCCGGGCAGGGCCTGACCCGAGTGTGGATTGGCCCTCTGGTTTCGGTGGACTCGGCGGATGACCTGGGCCGGAGACTCACATCGCTGGGCGTGCATGATTTCCACGTGACGGTCGCACCCTGAGCCGCCGTTTTTGGGAGTCTAGGCGCCCGGCTCACGCCCCTTGCGCTATTGTGCCTTGGGGCATCCGCGCCCCAATCGGGAATCTGAAGCAATTGTGCAGAGATTACCTTTGGAAACTCTGCACAAATCCATCCATGGATTTGTGGGCTGACGCCAGCTGAACGCGTCAGCTGGCGGAGCCCGCGTTCAGCAACGCCCGGGCCGATACATGCTCGGCCCGGGCTCCGCAATTCAATGGCTTACGCCATTGTGCGGCAGGGCATCCGAGACCGGCACGGGAAGGTCTGCATTCGTGCAGACCTTCCCTTTCAATCGAACCAAGACAAGAGATCGATACATGATGCGCAACAGCCTGTTTGCGACGTTCCGCCACATGATGGTCATCTGGATTGCAGCCCTCTGGTTGGGCTTAAGCGTTCCGCTGGCGGCACAGCAGGCGGTCCCGCTGCCTGGGCCGACCGCGGATGCTCGTGTGCCGCCAATGCCGTCGGCGCCGGTCTTGTCGGCGCGTTCGTACCTGCTGATGGATTTCGATTCCGGGCAGGTTCTTGTCGAAAAGAACGCGGACGAACCGATGGAGCCGGCCAGCATTACCAAGCTGGTTTCGACGTACGTGATCTTCCAGGCCCTCGAGCGCGGCGACATCAGCCTGGAGGACGAAGTCCTGATCAGTGAACGGGCCTGGCGCAAGGGTGGCTCGAAGATGTTCATCGAGGTGGGTGACCGGGTCTCCGTCGAAAACCTGCTTCAGGGCGTGATCGTCCAGTCCGGCAACGACGCGACCATTGCGCTGGCGGAGCATGTGTCCGGATCCGTGGAGGCCTTTGTCCAGGAAATGAATGCCACGGCCCGTCGTCTGGGCATGAACGCCAGCCAGTTCATGAACACGACGGGCTGGCCGGCCGAAGGGCATGTCATGTCCGCCCGGGATATTGCCACCATCATGGCGGCCATTATCCGGGATTTCCCCGATCAGTACGCCCGCTACAGCCAGAAGGAGTTCACCTGGAACGAGATCCGGCAGCACAACCGCAACCGTCTTTTGTGGCGCGATCCTTCCGTGGATGGCGGCAAGACCGGGCACACGAGCTCGGCCGGCTACTGCCTGGTGGCCTCGGCGCAGCGCGAAGCAACGCGGATGATCGCCGTCGTGCTGGGCACCGAGAGCGACGCGGTGCGCACCGAGCAGACGCAGACCCTGCTCAACTACGGTTTCCGTTTCTATGAAACTCTGCCGATTCGTCGCGCTGGCGAGGGGCTCAGCAATGTGCGGGTCTGGAAAGGGGCGGTTCCCGAGGTCGGCGTGGGGCTGGCGCAAGACTTGTCCGTGACCGTCCCGCGCAACCTGCGCAACCAGGTGGATGTCTCTCTGATCATCGATGGCCCGGTCATGGCGCCGTTGCAGGCCGGGGCAGTGGTCGGCAAGCTGCAGGTGACCGCCGGCGACCAGCTGGTCGCCGAGCGACCCGTCGTGGCGCTAGAAGCGGTTGCCGAGGGTGGTTTCGTCGGTCGCACCATTGACAGTATCCGGCTGCTGTTCGAATGAACCCCGAGCTGTCACCCGCCACCGGCACGGTCTATCTGAACGGCACTTTCCTGCCTGCCGGTGAGGCGCGGGTTTCGGTGCTGGATCGCGGTTTTCTTTTCGGGGACGGCGTCTACGAGGTCATTCCCTTCTTTGCGGGTCGCCCCCTGGGGCTGGCGGGCCACCTGGACCGGCTGGCGCGCAGCCTGCGGGAGATCGGGCTGGCCGATCCGCATTCGCGGGAGGAATGGCTGGCGCTGCTGCGGGAGATCGTCTCGCGACATGGCGCAGGTGACCTCTCTGTCTACCTGCAGGTGACCCGGGGTGCCCCGGCGCGCCGGGATCATGCCTTTCCCGCGCCACAGACCCCGGCCACCGTGCTGATCACCGCCAGTCCCCTGCGTCGGCTGCCCGAGTCAGTGCGTGCTGATGGGGCTTCGGCCATTACCCTGCCGGATCAGCGGTGGGGGCGCTGCGACATCAAGAGCGTGAACCTGCTGGCCAATGTACTGGCACGCCAGCAGGCGGTGACCGCAGGGGTGATGGAAGCGATCCTGCTGCGCGAGGGTCATGCGGTCGAGGGAGCCGCGAGCAACCTGTTCGTGGTCCGGGGCGACTGCCTTGTGACACCACCGCGCAGTCCCCATATCCTGGCGGGAATCACGCGCGCGCTGGTGCTTGATCTCGCCGCCGAGGTCGGGCTCGCAGCTCGCGAGCAAGTCATCCCGGAGCAGGAACTGCGGGCCGCCGACGAAATCTGGATGACCAGTTCGACCCGTGAAATCATGCCGGTTTGCCGGCTTGACGGGGTCGCGGTGGGGTCCGGCCGGCCAGGTGCGGCCTGGATTCGGCTGGATCAGGCCTATCAGGAACGCAAACGGGCATTGCCCGAGGATTGGACAACATGAACAGACCCCTGCCATCCTGCCCGCTTGAAGGCTCGGATCGGGACACCCTGCTGGAATTTCCCTGCCGCTTCCCCGTCAAGGTGATGGGGCAGGCGACCGACCGATTCGAGCAGGATATCCGGGCCGTGTTCGAGAAGCACCTGCCCGGTCTCGACGAGTCCGCCTACGTCATCCGTGACAGTCGTGCCGGGCGATTTGTCGCGATCACGGTCACTTTCGAAGCGCAGTCCCAGGGGCAGCTCGATGCCCTTTACATGGACTTGACCGCGCACCCGGACGTCAAGATGTGCCTGTAAGTCCGATCCAGACCCGCCGACTGGCGGGCTATCAGGATTACGCTACTATCCAGGGCCGGATGCAAGCCTTTACCGACAGTCGGGACGCCAACACCGCCGACGAGCTCTGGATTCTTGAGCATTCCCCGGTGTATTCCATGGGCTTGAATGCCGACCCGGAGCACCTGCTGGATACCGGGACGATTCCCGTGGTCCGTTCTGATCGCGGGGGGCAGGTCACCTACCATGGCCCCGGCCAGCTCGTGGTCTATACGATGATTGACCTGGCGCGTTGCGGTCTGGGTGTGCGCGAGTACGTCCAGATGCTGGAGGGCGCGGTCATCGACCTGTTGGCGGATTTCGGCATTCGTGGCGAGCGCCGATCCGGCGCGCCGGGGGTTTACGTTGACGGGGCCAAGATTACCGCGCTGGGCCTCAAGGTGCGTCGCGGCCGCTGCTATCACGGCGTGTCGCTCAACGTGGACATGGACCTGGCACCCTTCGGCCGGATCAACCCCTGCGGTTTCGCGGGCATGCCGGTCTGCCAGCTTTCCGATTTTGTGGCGGGTGTCGAAGTCGAATCGGTTGGCACGTTATTATCCACGACCCTGGCCCGAACCCTGGAGACCTGCCGATGAGCACCCCCACGCGTCCTGATGCCCCGACGCGCGCCATGCGCAGCGCCGACAAGGTGGCGCGGATTCCCGTCAAGATCGAGCCGACCGTCGAGGCACCACGCAAGCCTTCGTGGATCCGCGCCAAGCCCCAGGGGGACCCGGCGGTTCAGCGACTCAAGCGGATCCTGCGCGACCAGACCCTCAACACGGTCTGCGAGGAGGCCAACTGTCCCAACCTGGGCGAGTGTTTTGCGCAGGGTACCGCGACCTTCATGATCATGGGGGACATCTGCACCCGTCGCTGCCCCTTCTGTGACGTGGCGCACGGCAAGCCGCGCCCGCTTGATCCCGAGGAGCCTGCCAAGCTGGCTGACACGGTCGAGGCCATGGGGTTGAACTACGTGGTGGTCACTTCCGTAGACCGCGATGACCTGCGCGACGGCGGGGCCGGGCACTTCGCCGCGGTGATCCGCGCCCTGCGCGCCCGCTGTCCGGACACGCGCATCGAGGTGCTGACCCCCGATTTTCGTGGCCGCGAGCAACGGGCCGTGGATGTGCTGGCAGAGGACCCGCCGGATGTCTTCAATCACAACCTGGAAACGGTGCCGCGACTTTACCGGGCAGCCCGGCCGGGTGCGTCCTACGAGGGTTCTCTGGCGTTGTTGCAGGAGATCAAGGCACGATGCCCTGATTTGCCGACCAAGTCCGGCCTGATGGTGGGGCTGGGCGAAACGACGGACGAGCTGGAGGCCGTGATGCGTGACCTGCGCGCACATGACGTGGACATGCTCACGCTGGGACAGTATCTGCAGCCCTCGCGTCATCACCTGCCCGTTGACCGGTTTGTGCCGCCGGCGGAGTTCGATGACTACGCACGCCTGGCTCGGGAGCTCGGATTTGCTCATGTGGCCAGCGGTCCCATGGTGCGTTCTTCGTACCACGCGGACCAGGGCGGCAGCGAAGTACTGGGCATCGCTGGCTAAGGAAGGTCTGCACAAATGCAGACCTTCCCTTGCAGGGCACGGATGTCCTGCCGCACAATGGCGCAAGCCATTGAATTGCGGAGTCCGGGCCGAGCATGTATCGGCCCGGGCGTCACTGCGCAAAGCCAAGGATGGCTTTGTGCAGAGTTTCCCTAAAGCCTTCCCGCCAGCGTCTCCCGTGTCGGACGTTCAAACCCTGTGCCGGCCCCTGACCAACATCCCGCGCGAAGAAGCCCTTTGCAGACTCAGACAGTACCCATGCTGCGGCGCAGCAGCGTCTCGCAGGCTTCGAGGTAGCGCTTTCTTCGAAACAGCAGCTGCAGGCGGCTGCCACCGACCTGCTGCCAGAGAACGGCCGCCCGGATGCCCGCGAGTAGGGCAGAGCGGATCTGCGCGGCGATTTCCCGCTGCTCAAGGAATGTCTGCTCCCCGTTCACCACCACCTTGGGGGTCAGGTTGCTGATCGTGTCCCGGTACAGGGCGTTGATTTGCTCGAACAGCTCGTCTGTCAGGCCCTCGCGCTCCCAGTCGTGGGCCAGAGCCACCAGCCGGTCGTGGACGCGCCCGGGCATGGAGCCGGCCTGCAAAAAGCGCGGACCGAGCTGAAGCAGGATCATCGCGTAGCGTGTCAACTCCACGTCCCGGTCCTGTCCGCCAAGGGACTGGCGCAGCTGTTTGAGGCCTACCGCCACCCCGGCTTCCCCGCCGAAGATTTCCGCGGTGTCCTCCGCGTCAAAGGCGAAAAGCGAGCGGATACTGCCTTCGAGGGCAGACTGGGGCGCGCTGCCCCGGTAGGCCAGGTCGCGGACGAGAACCGCCGCCTGGGCGACACCGGCAAGCGCCAGTGTCTGTTCTTCGATGCTGTGACTCATGCGTCCCAATCACTCTTCAATGGAATGCTCGATGACCGCGCCGCCGAGGCAGCGGTCTCCCTGATAGAAAACGATTGACTGGCCGGGGGTGATCGCACGCTGCGGCTCTGCGAAGCGGGCCGTCAGGCGGCCAGCCGACAGTGTGACGTGACATGCCTGGTCGGGCTGGCGATAACGGATCTTGGCCATGCACTCGAACGCCTCGGCAGGCGGCGCGCCAGCGATCCAGTGCGGCTGTCCTGCCACCAGGGCCGGCTTGAACAGCGCGGGATGACTCCCGCCCTGAACCACCAGCAGCACGTTGCGCTCCAGATCCTTGCCGGCGACGAACCAGGGCTCGTCGGAATAGTCGCGCAGACCGCCGATTCCGAGCCCCTGGCGCTGACCGATGGTATGGAACATCAGCCCCCGGTGTTGGCCGATCACGACGCCGTCCAGCGTCTCGATATTGCCGGGCCGGGCCGGCAGGTAGGTATCGAGAAAGGTGTCAAAGCGGCGCTCGCCGATAAAGCAGATGCCGGTCGAGTCCTTTTTCCTGGCAGTGCGCAACCCGGCGCGTTCGGCCAGGGCCCGCACCTCGGACTTGTGCAGGTCGCCTAGCGGAAACAGGGCCCGGGACAGCTGCGCCGAGGACAGTGCATGCAGAAAGTAGCTCTGGTCCTTCTCGGGGTCACGCCCCTTGAGCAACTGTCCGCCCCGCTCATCGTGCATCACCCGCGCATAATGCCCGGTGGCGATGAAGTCTGCGCCCAGCTCCAGGGCGTGGTCGAGAAAGGCCCGGAACTTGATTTCCCGGTTGCAGAGAATGTCCGGGTTGGGCGTTCGGCCTGCCTGATACTCCGCCAAAAAGTGCGCGAATACGCGGTCCCAGTAATCTTGTGCGAAATTCACGTAGTGAAAGGGGATACCCAGGCTGTCCGCCACGGAAATCGCATCCAGCATGTCCTGCTTGGCCGGGCAGTGTTCGTCGTCGCCCTCCCAGTTCTTCATGAACAGCCCTTCGACCTCGTGGCCGGCCTCCAGAAGCTTCAGTGCGGCGACCGAGGAGTCCACGCCGCCGGAGAGTCCGACGATGACCCGGGCCATCAGTCGGCCCGGCCCACGTTGAAGTAGCGCAGTGCATCCAGGGGCAGCCGACGCCCGCCAAGAAAGTCGTCCAGGCAGGCCTCGACAAAGGGGGAACGGTGGGCAGCGCGCCGCTGGCGAATCTCTGCAAGGGGCAGGAATGGCGCTGCCACGATGCCTTCGTCCAGCGCGCGGTCAGCCTGGAAGTCATGCACACTGCCGACGAAGGCAAATCGCAGCCAGGTGCCGTCGGGTTGATCAGCATGGTAGACGCCAAGCAGCGCTTCGGGCCTGAATCGCCAGGCGGTTTCCTCCAGCGTCTCGCGGACTACCGCTTCGATCAGGCTCTCGCCCGGCTCCAGGTGGCCTGCCGGCTGATTGAGCATCAGCGCGCCGTCGATCTGTTCCTCGACCATCAGAAACTGTCCGTCGCGCTCGGCGAGTGCCGCCACCGTCATGTGCAAGTCGCAATTCATGGCCGCAATTTACCAGAAAGCGAAGCGGTGGATGAATTCGGCGAAGGGCAGTCAGCATCCATGTCACGGAATCCGAGGCATTCTTGCATTCGTGGCCGGCCGCACGCGCGGGCCGGGCCGATTCCGTTGCGGATTTGCTAGAATGCTCGGTTGACGTGAACTTTCCAGAAAATGCAGGAAACAAGCCCATGGCCTACGAAAAGATTTCCGTGCCGGCGGATGGCAGCCGGATTACCAGCGATGCGAACGGTACCCTGAACGTGCCCGACAATCCCGTCGTGCCCTTTATCGAGGGGGACGGGATCGGCGTGGACATCACGCCGGTCATGAAGCGCGTTGTCGATGCGGCCGTTGAGAAGGCCTACGGCGGGAGCCGCCGAATCGCCTGGATGGAAATCTATGCCGGCGAGAAGGCCAATGCCGTCTACGGCGAGAACACCTGGCTGCCGTCGGAAACGCTTGAGGCCGTCCGCGACTTCGTGGTGTCGATCAAGGGTCCTCTGACCACGCCGGTTGGTGGCGGTATCCGGTCGCTGAATGTCGCCCTGCGCCAAGAGCTGGACCTCTACGTCTGCATGCGCCCGGTGCGTTACTACGACGGCACGCCCAGTCCCCTGCGCGAGCCGGAAAAAACCGACATGGTGATCTTCCGGGAGAATTCCGAGGACATCTATGCAGGTATCGAGTGGGCCGCCGGCAGCGACGAGGCAAAGCGGGTGATCGATTTTCTTCAGAACGAGATGGGGGTGCGCAAGATCCGCTTCCCGGAAACGTCCGGTATCGGCATCAAGCCCGTGTCTTCGGAGGGGACCAAGCGCCTGGTCCGCAAGGCCATCCAGTACGCGATCGACAACGACCGCGCTTCGGTCACTCTGGTGCACAAGGGCAACATCATGAAATTCACCGAGGGGGCCTTCAAGAACTGGGGCTACGAGCTGGCTTTGGAGGAGTTCGGAGCCGAGCTTATCGACGGTGGCCCCTGGTGTCGGTTCAAGAACCCCCGCACGGGCCGTGAGATTGTGGTCAAGGACGCCATTGCTGATGCGTTCCTGCAGCAGATTCTGCTTCGTCCGGCCGAATATGACGTCATTGCGACCCTGAATCTCAACGGTGACTATGTCTCGGACGCGCTGGCCGCCCAGGTGGGCGGCATCGGCATTGCGCCCGGGGCCAACCTCTCCGATACGGTCGCGATGTTCGAGGCTACCCACGGCACGGCACCGAAATATGCGGGCAAGGATCAGGTCAACCCGGGGTCGCTGGTGCTCTCTGCCGAGATGATGCTGCGCCACATGGGCTGGACCGAGGCGGCCGACCTGATTGTCCACGGCATGTCCGGTGCCATCGCGGGCAAGGAAGTGACCTATGACTTCGCCCGACTCATGGACGGTGCGACCGAGGTGAGCTGCTCGGCCTTCGGTGAACGGATCGTGCGCCACATGGCCTGAGAGCCGGTCAGCGCCCGGATCAGCGGGCGCTTAAACGCAATAAAAAGCCCCGTTTTCCGGGGCTTTTTTGATTCCAGAAAAAGCACGGCGGCCTGAGTCCGGACGTTTCGCCCCTACCAACCTTGGGGGCGGGGACAGATCAGGGCGGAGCGCGTACGTCTCAGCGCAGTTCCTGGTTCAGGCGTTCGAGCAGGATGGACTCGAAACGCGGCAGCTCACCGCCTTCGACGCTCATCGACTCGATCAGCAGGGCCGTGCCGCCATCGCGCTGCGGTTCAAGATCAAGGGTCAATTCGGCCGACATGCTGGCGTCCCGGTCGATCCGCACGCCCCGAATGGCGATGCCCTCGTAAAGCAACTGCGGTTCGATGTGGCGGACGGTCAGCAGGCCCTTGGCTTCGTCCTCACTGACCGGGTCGAAGCCCAGGCGCTGCAGGCCGATTCGGGTCCGGTTCCAGACGCGCGGGAAGGGTTGCGTGGAGCGGATGAACACTTCGTCGTCATCCTCGTAACGGACCTGCGCCCGGGGCTGGAAGGTCGCATCCAGCAGGGCCCGGGACTCGGCTTCAGTGGATCCAGACAGGTAGGCCGCCAGGCGCCCCATCACCTCGATGTCCATCTCGGGGCTGTAATGGGCGCTGCCCCAGTCGTAACCGCTTTCCTCATCACCGGGAACCAGCGGGGCGTCGGCCTCCAGGTCCATTCGTTGGGTTGTTACAAACACGCGGGTTGGCTCCGCGCTACCGCCGTCCTCAATCCGGATGCGTACCCGATCCAAGTAGTCGGGCTTGAAGAGGAAGTCCTTGGCCACGCGCAGGTAGCGCATCAGACCGCCTGAGCCGGGTCGACCCTCGGTGCCTCCGCTCCAGTCAGTCTCAATCACGCCGATGGCCGGTTCCAGGCGACGGACGCGATAACCCTCGGAGACCAGGAAGCTTTCAAGCCGCGGCCAGATGTCTTCCGGTCGTTCTTCCACCACCAGATAGCGCGCCTCGGGCGGCCCTTCCATCCGGACGTCGGCCGTGGCGGAAAGCAGGCCATCCCGAGACTCGCCGGCCATTTCGGCCTGCGCACGAGCGGAGGCAACCTCGGGCAGGACCACCTGCCGCCGCGGGTCCGGCGCCGTGAAGGCCGGCGGGACTTCCAGGTTGGGCGTGATGGTGTTCCGCCGTTCACGGGCATCCTCGTCCTTGGAAAGGCCGGGAATATAGGAACAGCCGGCCAGCAGGCTGGTCGAGAGCAGGGCGACCGACAGCGTGGTCAGGTTGGGGCGAATGGCCATGAACGGTTTCCTCGGTTCGTCATTCGTTCAGCACGCCCGCCTGCCTCATGGCGGCGAGCAGCTTGGGCTGACAGGGTTCGGACAGGGGGGTCATTGGCAGGCGCAGCGTGGGGCCCATTAATCCCATCCGCGCCATCGCCCACTTGACCGGGATTGGATTCGCCTCGCAGAACAGTTCCCGGTGCAGGCCCGAGAGCGTCTCGTCCAGCTGGCGGGCCAAGTCAGCCTCGCCACGCCCGGCTGCCAGAGTCATGGCATGCATCTGGGCCGGGGCCACGTTGGCCGTCACCGATACCGTGCCCGAGGCGCCCTGCAGGATGGCTTCGCAGGAAAGGTTATCATCCCCGCTGTAGACGGCAAATCGCCCGTGTGCGCGGTTGACCAGATCCTGCATTCGGGTAAGCGAGCCGCTGGCTTCTTTGATGCCGACGATGCGTTCGTGGTCGGCCATCCGCTCCACCGTGTCCGGTTGCAGGTCGCAGGCGGTTCGACCCGGGACATTGTAAAGAATGAGGGGAAGGTCGACCTCATCCACGATCGTCATGAAGTGGCGATAGAGGCCTTCCTGGGTCGGCTTGTTGTAATAGGGTGTCACGGAGAGGCAGGCTGCAGCGCCGATCCGGCGGGCACCTGCGGTCAACTCGACGGCCTCGCGGGTCGAGTTGGCCCCAGTGCCGGCAATCACGGGGATTTGCCCGTCTGCAGCCCGGACCACGTGCTCGATCACGCTCAGGTGTTCGTCGAAATCGAGCGTGGCGGATTCGCCCGTCGTGCCCACCGCCACCAGCGCGTCGCTGCCATGCTGAACATGAAACGCGACCAGGTCTGAGAGGGCGTCGAAGTCGATGCTGCCGTCTTCGAGCATGGGGGTGACCAGGGCGACCAGACTGCCGTTGAACATGAAGGCTCCCGAGGCGGCGTTGACACCGCGACTTGCTGCAATGGGTGATTTTTGGCGAAGCGCTGTAAAAAGCTGTGTCTTTACTTTGTGCAGCGCTTCCTGCAGGAATGCGCGCGATGGGGCCGGCCACCGCGAGACCGGGTTTCTGATTGGCCCCGGTCGATATTCCTCCCGACATTCCCGCATCAAGCCAAAAACCGAGCGGCTTGATGCCGTGGAACAACCGCTCATCTTACTCATTCGGCCATTGTGGTGACAAGAACAGGACCATGGTCGCTTCCAGCTCATTGTCAGGTGCTCCCGACGGGGTAAACTTGATCGAACGTTCACCGTCCACCGACGCCCTCAGGAGTCCCCCCGAGAATGCAGACCCAACTGGTCCTGTGCGCCATTATCGCCGACCGGCCAGGCACTCTGGAGCGCCTGGTCGAGACGGTATCCCGGCAGCGCTGCCAGGTGCGGGACTGCCGCGCCACGATCATGGGGGAGTGGCGGATGGTAACCCTGGAGGTCAGTGGAAGCTGGGACCGCCTGGCACTGCTCGAAACCGCGCTGGAGCAGTTGGGCGGCGAAGAGACCGTCAGTCACCTTCATTGGGAGCGGGTGCGCGCCGAAATGGCGCGCACCCCTGGACTGCCCTACGTGGTCGACGCGATCGGACTGGTCGATGCCGACATGGTGACCCGCATCCTGCAGTTTTTGGCCGAACAGGGCATCCGGCTGAGGGATTTGTCCACCCATTGCTACGTTCCGCCACATGGCACGGATGCCATGATGTCCCTGCGAGCGCAGGTGGATGTCCCGAGTACCCTGCATCTGGGGGAGTTGAAACAGCATTTCTTTGATCTTTGTGATCGGCTCAACCTGGATGCAGTGCTTGAGCCGGACCGGACTGCCTGATGCAAGGCTGCACCCGGCCTGCTTCAAGGAGTGCCCGACACGTTTCCCGCAAGAGTTATGGAGAGCACCGCCGTGACCCACCTGAAACTCAATGACCCCGCGCCCGACTTCGAGGCCCCGCTCACGGGGGGAGAAACTTTTCATCTGGCCGCCCTGCGCGGCCAGTACGTGGTTTTGTACTTCTATCCGCGCGACAACACCCCCGGATGCACCACCGAAGCTCGTGATTTCGAGGCTCTGCTGCCTGAATTCCAGCGGCATGACACGCGCGTGGTGGGGGTCTCGCGTGACAGCCAGTCCAGTCACCGAAAGTTCTGCGAGAAACAGGGGCTGACCTTCGACCTGGTTGCGGACGAGTCCGGGGCCGTCTGCGAGCAGTACGGGGTGCTGCAGCCGAAAAAGATGTTCGGCCGGGAATATCTCGGCATCGTGCGCAGCACGTTTCTGGTGGACCCGGAGGGCAGGCTGCGCGCCATCTGGCCCAAGGTCAAGGTCGATGGCCATGCCCTGGAAGTCCTGGAGACGCTGCGGCGGCTGCAGGCAGCGTAAGCCTTCCGCGTCGCGGCCCGGGTCGAGCGCAAGCGAAGCGATCGCCAGGCGGGGCCGACAGGATGTTGGCCTCCGTGAAGTTTCCCCTGCACAGCGGAGCAATCCGAGATGATCAATGCCAAGCGCAGCCGTCGCTGCCTGTTCGTTCTCGATACCAATGTCCTGATGCATGATCCCACGGCGCTGTTCCGGTTCATGGAGCACGACATCTACCTGCCGATGGTCGTGCTCGAAGAGCTGGACGCCGGCAAGAAGGGCGCTTCGGAAACGGCGCGCAACGTGCGGCAGGTCAGCCGCTTTCTTGACGAAATGCTCGTCGAAGTCGACCTGGCGGATATCGCGTCGGGGCTGCCCCTGCAAAGTCCCTTCACCACGGACGACAAGCTGCGCGCCTGCAGCGGAAGACTGTTTTTCCAGACCGAGGCGGAAACCGCGCGACTGCCGGACGGCATTGCGGGCAACCGGGCGGACAACCAGATTCTCGGGGTCACGCTTTCGCTGCGGGAGCAGGTTGCCGACCGGGATGTGATCCTCGTTTCCAAGGACATCAACCTGCGCATCAAGGCCACGGCGCTCGGGATGCCGGCCGAGGACTACCACAGCGACCAGGTGCTTGATGATGTCAATCTGCTGTACACGGGGGTCGAATCCCTGCCCTCAGATTTCTGGGAGGTGCATGGCCGGGCGCTGGAATCCTGGCAGGAAGAGGGGCGTTCGTTCTATCGGCTGACGGGTCCGATGACCGAGCAGTGGATCGTCAATCAGTGCCTGTGGCTGGCCGGCGAGCCACCCTTCGAGGCGCTGGTGCGTTCGCTGGACCCGGGCAGCCGGTCGGCCGTGGTCGAGACCGTCCACAATTTTCGGCACCCCCGTCACACCGTTTGGGGGATCAACGCCCGAAACCCGGAGCAGAACTTCGCGCTGAACCTGCTGATGGACCCGGATATCGACTTTGTGAGCTTGCTGGGACAGGCCGGCACGGGCAAGACACTGCTGGCGCTTGCTGCCGGCCTGGCGCAGACCCTGGACAACAATCTGTATAGTGAAATCATCATGACGCGCGTGACCGTGCCGGTCGCCGAGGACATTGGCTTTCTGCCCGGAACGGAAGAGGAAAAGATGACGCCCTGGATGGGGGCGCTCATGGACAACCTCGAAGTGCTTTCCAAGGTCGATCAGGGCGGTGGCAGCTGGGAGCGCCAGGCGACCAACGACCTGCTCAGTTCGCGCATCAAGATCCGCTCGCTCAACTTTATGCGCGGACGGACCTTCCAGAACAAGTACGTGATCATCGACGAGGCCCAGAATCTCACCGCCAAGCAGATGAAGACCCTGCTGACCCGCGCAGGTCCCGGAACCAAGATGATCTGTCTGGGCAATGTAGCCCAGATCGACACCCCGTATCTCTCCGAGACCACCTCTGGTCTGACCTATGTGGTCGATCGCTTCAAGGGCTGGCCGCATGGCGCCCACATCACGCTGCGGCGGGGTGAGCGGTCCCGGTTGGCCGAGTTCGCCGAGGAAAATCTCTGAGGCTCAAGCCTTTGTACATTAGTCAGGCTTATTCTGCGTAAGACGAATCAGTTTGTAAGCATGTTCTAATGGATTAATAATCGATCCTGCCATCCGACAACAGCAAGCAAACGGAGTGAGTCACATGCGCAATCTATTCAAGTGGGCCGTGCTCGGCACGGTACTCGTCGGCCTTTCCGGCTGCGGCTTCCTGTCCGTGAAGGACAATCTCGACCCCAAGGCGATGGAGGTCTATGGTGATCTCTACGACAAGTTTGTCGAAAGCGGCGGTGACCTGGGTGCCGCGACCGTCTGGCGCGTACGCGTGGAGGACGGCCTGACCCCGCTGGATGTCGAGGACAGTCTCGCTTCCGCCGCCATGGGCACGGGGCTGATGAACGTCGGCAACATGCCGCTTTCCGACGAAATTGCCGCCCGAACCGGCGAGGAAACCCGTTTCCTCAAGATCTACCAGTACTGCAACCCGATGACGGCGCGCAAGGCGGTTGATTTCAGCCCTTACTTTTCGGCCTACCTGCCCTGCCGAATTGCCATGGTCGAGGACGAAGAGGGTGTTTACTGGCTGTACAGCCTGAACATGGACATGTTCGTCCATGGCGGACGCAACATGCCGCCCGAATTCAAGGAAGAGGCCCTGCACGTGCGCAACACCATCTGGGACATGATGCAGAAGGCCGCCCGCGGCGAGTTCTGAGCACGATTCAGGCCAAGGAATCTCTGCGCAGAGTGGTGCAGGGGTTTTTGGAAGTCCGCATCCCGAGGGGTGCGGACTTTTTTTGGGTTCATCGCACTTTGCCGTGAAAAGCATCTCGAATCTTCAGGAAGAAGTACTCG
>JBNGDJ010000030.1:0-7425 GCA_049974825.1 Halothiobacillaceae bacterium
CGTAAGCCATTGAATCGCGGAGCCCGGGCCGAGCATGTATCGGCCCGGGCGTTGCTGCACAAATCCATGGATGGATTTGTGCAGAATTCCTAAGGGAATCTCTGCACGAATGCTTCAGCTTTCCGATTGGGGCATGGATGCCCTGCTGCACAATGGCGCAACAGCATTGAATTGCGGAGCATGGCCCGGGCGTGAACGCGAGCAACGCCAGCAGGAGCGTCAAGCGGGCGTTGCCCATCCGGCCAGGCGTACCTGCACGAAGCCATCCATGGTTTGTGGGGACGGTTTTTGGCCGCTGCCCTTGAAAAGCACAAGGGCGACCGGCATATCCGTCCTGTCGAGGGTGCAGTGGTCCAATTGCCGCCTTGCGCCCCATTGAAAAACAGTCAATCCACGCATTCTTAATCAAAAGTAGAGATCATGAGCAAGAAAGAGCAGCACCCTCAAGAGCAGGAATCCGCGGTCGAGCAGGGTAGCGCGCCCGTCGAGGAGCCTTCGGTGGCAGCGGAAGAGCCCGTTGCCGAAGCGGGCGAGGTGGATCTGGAGACCATGGCGCGCGCTCTGGCCGATGCGCAGGAAGAGGCCGAGGCCCAGCGCAACGAGGTGCTGCGCCTGCATGCGGAAATGGAAAACCTGCGCAAGCGGGTCGAAAAGGACGTCCAGAACGCGCACAAGTATGCACTCGAACGTTTTGTCGAAGGGTTGTTGCCGGTGGTCGATTCGCTGGAGATGGGGCTTGATGCGGCAACCCGCGAGGACGCGGCCGTCGACACCATCCGCGAGGGGACCGAGATGACCCTCAACATGATGCGCCAGGTGCTTGAGAAGCATGGTGTGGAGGCGGTTGCTCCCGAGGGCGAACGCTTTGACCCCGACCTGCACCAGGCCATGTCGATGCAGCCCGACGAGGGCGAGCCAAACCGCGTCGTGGGCGTGATGCAGAAGGGTTACCGGCTCAATGGGCGGGTCGTTCGCCCGGCGCTGGTGGTGGTTTCCAAGCCGGCCTGAGCCACGCGCGGCGCCCGTCAGAAAACAGGGCCTGCTACGCCATGGCTTGAAATCCGGGAGGCGCGCCCCTATCTCGTGGCCAGAGCCAAGAACAGCCAATTCAATTCATCAAGATTTTCTGGAGCAGACACATGGGCAAGATCATCGGAATCGACCTCGGGACCACCAATTCCTGCGTGGCCATCATGGAAGGCAATGCGGGCAAGGTCATCGAGAACAGCGAAGGGGCACGCACCACGCCTTCCATCGTGGCCTACACCAACGACGGCGAAGTGCTTGTCGGTCAGCCGGCCAAGCGCCAGGCCGTGACCAACCCCGAAAATACGCTGTATGCGGTCAAGCGTCTCATTGGCCGGCGCTTTGAAGAAGACGCGGTCCAGAAGGACATCAAGCTGATGCCCTACAAGATCGTCAAGGCAGACAACGGGGATGCCTGGGTCGAGGCCAACGGCAAGAAGATGGCCCCGCCGGAGGTTTCCGCCCGCGTCCTGATGAAGATCAAGAAGGACGTTGAAGCCTATTTGGGCGAAGAGGTCACCGAAGCGGTCATTACCGTGCCTGCCTACTTCAACGACTCTCAGCGTCAGGCGACGAAGGATGCCGGCAAGATCGCGGGCCTGGAGGTCAAGCGCATCATCAACGAGCCGACGGCAGCCGCGCTGGCCTACGGCATGGACAAGAAGGATGGCAAGGATCGCAAGATTGCCGTCTACGATCTCGGCGGCGGCACCTTCGACATCTCCATTATCGAGGTGGCGGACATCGACGGTGAGAAGCAGTTTGAAGTCATGTCGACCAACGGGGACACCTTCCTCGGGGGCGAGGACTTCGACAACCGCCTGATCGACTACCTCGTCGAGGAGTTCAAGAAGGAGCAGGGCATCAACCTGCACAACGACGCGCTGGCCATGCAGCGTCTGAAGGAGGCGGCGGAAAAGGCCAAGATCGAGCTGTCTTCCACCGAGCAGACCGACGTCAACCTGCCGTACATCACCGCTGACCAGAGCGGTCCGAAGCACCTGAACGTCAAGATCAACCGGGCCAAGCTCGAATCACTGGTCGACGAGCTGGTTCGCCGGACCATCGAGCCCTGCAAGATGGCCCTGAAGGATGCGGGTGTTTCGGCGGGCGAGATCGATGAGGTCATCCTGGTCGGCGGCCAGACCCGCATGCCGAAGGTCCGCGATGCCGTGGCCGAGTTCTTTGGCAAGGACCCGCGCAAGGACGTCAACCCCGACGAGGCGGTGGCCATCGGTGCGGCCATTCAGGGCGGCGTGCTCGGTGGCGACGTCAAGGACGTGCTGCTGCTCGACGTCACCCCGCTCAGCTTGGGTATCGAGACTATGGGCGGTGTGATGACCAAGCTGATCGAGAAGAACACCACCATCCCGACCAAGGCCAGCCAGGTGTTCTCCACGGCGGACGACAACCAGACTGCCGTGACGGTCCACGTGCTGCAGGGCGAGCGCGAGATGGCTTCCGGCAACAAGTCCCTTGGCCGGTTTGACCTGGCGGATATCCCGCCGGCGCCGCGCGGCGTGCCGCAGATCGAGGTGACCTTCGACATCGACGCCAACGGCATCCTGAATGTCAACGCCAAGGACAAGGCGACCGGCAAGGAGCAGAACATTGTCATCAAGGCCAGTTCGGGGCTTACGGATGACGAGGTCGAGCGCATGGTCAAGGATGCCGAGGCACATGCCGAGGAAGACAAGAAACAGAAGGAACTGGTCGAGGCCCGCAACCAGGCCGACGGTCTGATTCACTCGGTCGAGAAGACCATCAAGGAGATGGGCGACAAGGTCGAGGAAGACGAGAAGAAGGCAGCCGAGGAGGCCATCGAGGCGCTGCGCAGCGCGATCAAGGGCGACGACAAGGACGAGATCCAGAGCAAGTCCGAAGCGCTCGCACAGGCTTCCGCGAAGATTGCCGAGAAAGCCTACGCCCAGCAGGGCGGCGAGGGAGCCGCGGCATCTGGCGCAGCCGGCGGGGCCGCGGGTGGTGCCGGAGCGTCTTCAGAGCAGAGCAAGGCGGCGGATGATGTCGTCGATGCCGAGTTCGAGGAAGTGAAGGACGACGACAAGAAGTGATTCGGCGTCCCGCCGCAAATTGACCTGGCTTACCGGCCACAGCGCGGGGTTCGCTCCGCCCTGTGGCTGTCATTTTTTCTGGAATCCCGATGGCGAAGAAAGACTTTTACGAAATCCTGGGTGTTGGGCGCAATGCCTCCGAGGACGAGCTCAAGAAGGCCTATCGGCGCCTGGCGATGAAATACCACCCGGATCGCAATCCGGGGGACGCCGAGGCCGAAGCCAAGTTCAAGGAGGCGAAGGAGGCCTACGAGGTGCTCTCCGATCCTCAGAAGCGGGCGGCCTACGACCAGTTCGGTCACGCGGGTGTTGATCCATCCGCTGGCGGTGGCTTCGGCGGAGGCGGCTTCGGAGGGGGCTCGGCGGATTTTGCCGATATTTTCGGGGAAGTCTTCGGGGACATCTTCGGGGGTGCGCGCGGTCGTGGAAGGGGTACGCGCGTCTATCGCGGCGCGGATCTTCAGTACACGCTGACCATCACCCTTGAGGATGCCGTGGCCGGGTCGAGCCACAAGATTCGTGTGCCCACCACGGTCGAGTGCGATGTCTGTGACGGCAGCGGAGCCAAGCCGGGGACGGGCAAGACCACCTGCCCGACCTGTCACGGCCAGGGAACCGTGCGCATCCAGCAAGGCTTTTTCGCCGTGCAACAGACCTGCCCGCACTGTCACGGGCGCGGTGAGGTAATCGAAACCCCCTGCGAGAAGTGCCACGGCAAGGGTCGGGTCGAAGATCAGAAGACGCTGTCCGTGAAGATTCCGGCCGGGGTCGACAGTGGGGATCGCATCCGGCTTGCCGGCGAGGGTGCGCCAGGCGAGAACGGGGGACCGCCGGGCGACCTGTACGTGCTGATCGAAGTGCAGCCGCATCCGATCTTCAAGCGCAAGGATGCGGATCTGTACTGCGAAATGCCGGTGGGTTTCGTGACCGCGGCACTCGGTGGCGAAATCGAGGTGCCGACCCTCGATGGTCGCCTCGCGCTGAAGATTCCCCCGGAAACCCAGTCTGGAAAGACTTTCCGGCTGCGTGGCAAGGGGATCGTGCCCCTGCGTGGCGGGTCACCGGGTGACCTGCTGGTCCAGGTGCATGTCGAGACGCCGGTCAACCTGACCCGTGAACAGAAGGAAATCCTCCGCGACTTCGAGAAGGCGCTTGGGGGCGAGGATCACCACCGGCACAAGCCCAAGGAGAAGTCCTGGCTTGACAGCGTGAAAGATTTCTTCGCCGACCGCGGTGCCTGATGTCGCTGCTTGATGTCGTTCCGGGTGCGTGGCGAAGCACGCCACAGCGCCCTTCAACAGGAATCAGGCAAGCATTGAAAGTGCCTCTTCCGCCAGTCGGTCGAGGGCGCCCCGGTTGCCCAGCCGCGCATGCAGCTGCAGCAGCTGTTCGCGCTGGCGTCGGGCCAGCTCCGGATCCTGCAGGAGCCGCGTGACCTCCCTTGCCATCTGCTTGGGCTCTGCGTCTTTTTGCAGCAGTTCCGGGACAATGGATTCACCCGCGATGATATTGGGCAGGCCGACATGCGGTGTGCGCAGCAGCCGCCCCGCCAGCCAAGCAGTGAGCCAGTGAGTCCGGTATACGATCACCATGGGGCTGCCGATAATCGCGGCCTCCAGACTGGCCGTTCCCGAAGCCATGATCAGGACATCCGCAGCGCGCATCACGTCATGGGCCTGGCCGTCGACCGCCATCAGCAGCCCCGGAGGCGCCGAGTTCAGCCAGGGTTCGAAATCCGCTGGCGTCAGGCTGTCAGCCCGCGGCAGAAGGAATCGACAGTCCGGGTGTTCGGCCCTGAGTGCGCGGGCGGCGGCGATCATTGGCGGCAGCAACCGGCGTATCTCGCTGCGGCGGCTGCCGGGCAGAATGCCGATCACCGGCCCGTCCGGTGACAGTCCCAATCTTTCCCGTGCCTTGATCTGGTCATGTACCGGCTCGACGAGGTCCAGCAGGGGGTGGCCCACATGCACGGTGTCGACGCCGTGCGCCTGAAACAGCGGCACTTCGAAGTCGAACAGCACTGCCAGCCGGTCGGCTACCTCGCGCATGCGGGCCGCCCGGTGGGGGCGCCAGGCCCAGACCTGCGGGGCGACAAAAAACAGCACCGGTATGCCCAGGGCGCGAGCCCGACGCGCCAGGCGCTGGTTGAACTCCTGGTAGTCGATGCAGACCAGCAGGGCGGGGCGGCGCGAACTCAGCGCTTCTTCGAGCCGTTTCATCGCGCGGCGCAGGCGCGGATAGTGCCGCAATACCTCGACCAGTCCCATGACTGCGATGTCATCGGCATCCACAAGGGTATCGATGCCGGCCGCGCGCGACCGGCCTCCACCCAGACCGAAAGCGGCCAGGTCGGGACGGCGTGCCGACATCCGTCGCCAGATTTCGGCCGCGTAACGATCGCCGGAGGCCTCTCCGGCACTGAACATCACGGTGGGCGTGTTTTCTTCGGATTGCGGCATGAGCCCTCCGGACAGGCGAATT
The DNA here is from genome assembly GCA_049974825.1 of Halothiobacillaceae bacterium. Taxonomy (GTDB): domain Bacteria; phylum Pseudomonadota; class Gammaproteobacteria; order Halothiobacillales; family Halothiobacillaceae; genus JBKHDT01. Next base: position 5,580 of record JBNGDJ010000030.1, read on the forward strand.
CAGGCGATGAGTATGCGTCAGCAGGAACTGATTTTCGAGTTGCCATCCGAAGGTCGGATGGTTCGCATCGCCGGGGTGGACGAGGCCGGTCGCGGTCCGCTGGCCGGTGACGTGTTCGCGGCGGCGGTGGTGCTTGATCCCGACCGGCCACTGACCGGGCTGAACGACTCCAAGCGACTTTCGGCTCGCGCTCGGGAACGGCTCTACGACGAGATCCGGGAAGCGGCGGTCGCCTGGGAAATCGCAAGGGCAAGCGTTGAGGAAATCGACCGGATAAATATCCTGCATGCCAGCCTTCTGGCCATGTCCCGAGCCGTTGCGGGGCTGGTGCCGAGTCCGGCGCGGGTGCTGGTCGATGGCAATCGTGTCCCGGAGGGATTGCCCTGTCCGGCCGAGGCCTGGGTGGGCGGTGATGGCCGCCACGGCGCCATTGCCGCTGCGTCGATCCTGGCGAAGGTGGCCCGGGATCGGGAGATGCAGCGACTGGACGCGTGTTATCCCGAGTACGGATTCGGCGCGCACAAGGGCTACCCGACCGCGGCGCACCTGGCCGCGCTTGCGGCGCACGGTCCCTGTCCCGCACATCGGCGCAGCTTCGGCCCGGTACGGCGTGCCGCGGGGCCGGCCTGAGGAAACTCTGGGCAAGGCTATCCTTGGGGAAACTCTGCACAAATCCATCCATGGATTTGTGGGCTAACGCCAGCTTAACGCGTCAGCTGGCGGAGCCCGCGTTCAGACACGCCGGGGCCGATACACACCCGGCACGGGGATCAGCGATCCATCAGCCTGTCGGATCGATGCCATGCCTCATGGCTGCCAGCGGGCATTCGGCCGGGCCGCCTCGCCATCGGGTGTGAGTATGGCTTCCCGGCGCAGGAGAGCGCGCTTGATTGCCGTGCCCCAGCGGTACCGCCCGGGGTGGCCGTCTGACCGGAGGATCCGGTGGCAGGGCCGGAGCACCGCCACCGGGTTGCGGCCGCAGGCCGTTGCGACGGCACGGACGGCCCGTGGCGCGTTCAGGTACTCGGCCAGGTCCGCATAGCTTGCCCACTGACCGGCCGGAACCCGATCAATGGCATCCCAGACATTGCGGGCGAAGGCGGTACCCTCCGGCTGCAAGCTTGCGGCCAGGGCAGCCCATTCTGCCGCGTCCAGCGCTTCCGGGTCGAACAGGGCCTTCTCCAACCTGGCCAGGCACGCGGGCGCAGCTTCGTGCCGTTCACTCCGGCGGTTCTTCAGCGACCTGGTGTCCGCTTGCGCTTGCCCCTGCCTGAGGTCAATCGATTCAATCGCCTGGCCGCGACAACGAATTTCGGCGGTGACGGGAATCTCATCGATCAGGCCGTTCAGCTGCAGAATCCGCGGCTCAGCTGACTTTCTTTCGACGTTCGCCAAGCTTCTGGATGATTTCGAAGAACATCGGCACGAACAGAATCGCCACATAGGTCGCCAGCAGCATGCCCCCGATCAGCCCGGTGCCCAGAGAATGGCGGGCTGCTTCGCCGGCGCCGGTGGCAATCGCCAGGGGCAATACCCCCAGAATGAACGCCATGGACGTCATGATGACCGGTCGGAAGCGAACCTTGGCCGCCTGCAGGGCCGCCTCGCGGATATCCATCCCTTCGTCGCGATTCTTGGCGGCAAACTCGATGATCAGAATGGCGTTTTTCGCCGCCAGCCCGATGAGCACCAGCAGGCCGACTTCAAAGTAGATATCGATGCTCAGGCCGCGCAGCCAAGTCGCGATCAAGGCGCCCAGCGCGGCGAAGGGCACGGCCGTGACCACGGCAAAGGGCAGGGTCCAGCGTTCGTACTGTGCCGCCAGGATCAGGAATACCATGATCAG
>JBNGDJ010000030.1:7525-23503 GCA_049974825.1 Halothiobacillaceae bacterium
GGGTTGGCGCGCAGCAGTCCCTCGCCGGAGAGCCGGACCTGGAAGTTGCGGCCGAACAGCGAGAAGTCGTTCACGTAGATGGTGCCGAAGTGCCCCGACATGGCCGCGAATACATCGGCCACCGAGACGCCCAGCGCGTAGGCCTTCTCCCGGTCAATCACCGCCCGGTAGCGGGGCACGTCGGCTGCGTATGTCGTGCGGACCGCGGTCAGTTCAGGCCGGGCATTGGCGGCCTGGACCAGGCTGCCGGCGGCCCGAGCCAGGTCAAGTGGGTCCTGGCTGACGCGGCTTTGCAGGTAGAGCTCCAGCCCGCCCGTGGTCGACATGCCGGAAATCGGCGGCGGGTTGAAGGCAAAGGTCTGCCCATCCTCGATCTGCATGGCGCCGAACATGACCCGGTTCGCCAGACTTTTCGCGTCCTCGCCCGGTTCCATGCGCTCGGACCAGTCGGTCAGCCGAGTGAAGTTGACGCTGGCGTTGGTCCGCAGCGTACCGGCCAGCAGGTCGTAGCCGGATAGCCCAAGGTTTGATTCCACCTGCGGGATCTGCCGGATCTGCTGGTCGACCTGGTTGCGCAGGGCAATGGAGCGCTCCAGAGCGGCGGCCGGCGGCAGGCTGGACACCGAGATGAAATACCCCTGATCCTCGTCCGGCACGAGGCTGGTGGGCATCTTCTGGAACATCAGCAGCGCGGCGGCAAGGACGGCGAGGAAGATCCCCAGCCCGACCGGCCAGAAGCGCAGGAAAAACTTCACACCATGCATGTAGGCCGCCGTAAAGCCGGCGAAGCCCCGGTTGAACAGGCGAAACGGCAGAATGGGCTGTTTTTCAACCTGGCGCCGGCTGAGCATGTGCGCGCAGAGCGAGGGCGTCAGCGTCAGCGCGATCAGCGCCGAAATGACCACCGAGATGGAAATCGCAACGGCGAACTGTCGATACATCTCGCCGGCCATGCCGGGAATAAAGGCCACCGGCACGAAAACCGCCAGCAGCACCAGCGTGGTCGCGACGATCGGCCCCTGCACCTGTTCCATGGCCTTGATCGTGGCGGCCCGGGGCTCCAGTCCCTCTTCTTCCATGATCCGCTCGACGTTTTCAATGACCACGATGGCATCGTCCACCACGATGCCGATGGCCAGCACGAGGCCGAACAGAGTCAGTAGGTTCAGCGAGAAACCGGCCGCGAACAGACCAGCCATGGTTCCGATCAAGGCGACGGGGATCGCCAGCAGCGGGATGAGGGTGGTGCGCGGTTTCTGGAGGAATACAAAGATCACCAGGACCACGAGCACCAGCGCCTCGAAGAAGGTGTGGTACACCTCTTCGATCGAGACCTTGACGAAGTCGGTGGTATCCAGCGGAATCTGGTAGTGGATATCGCCGGGAAAGCGCTGGGAAATGTCCGCCATCAGTGCCTTGACCGCATCGGCGGTATCCAGCGCGTTGGCCCCTGGTTGCAGGTAGATCCCGATAGGCGTGGTTGGTTGACCGTTGTAGATCGCGTCGAAGCCGTAGATCTGGGTGCCCAGTTCGATGCGGGCCACGTCATCGAGTTGCAGGGTGCCTGAGTCCTCGTTGCCGCGCAGGATGATGTTGCGGAACTGGCTGACGTCTGTAAAACGGCCGTCGTTGATCAGCGTGTAGGTAAAGGCCGTGCCGTCGGGGGTGGGCTCCGCGCCGAGCTTGCCGGTGGCGAACTGGGCGCTTTGCGTCTGGATGGCCCGGGCCACGTCGCTGGGTGTCAGTCCGAACTGTCCCAGCTTGTCGGACTCCAGCCAGATCCGGATGGAGTAGTCTTCCTGGGCAAAAAGCTTGGCCTCGCCGACCCCCGGCAGACGCTTGATGTCGTCAATGACGTTCACCAGCGCGTAGTTGCTCATGAACTTCGAGTCGAACTGGCCGGATTCGGAGACCAGCGTCAGCACCATGAGCAGGGAACTGCTCTGCTTCTGGACCACCACGCCCTGTTCGCGCACTTCTTCCGGCAGCTTGGCGCTGACTTGCTGAACCCGGTTGTTGACGTTGATCGTCGCCTGGTCGGCATCCGTGCCGTTGGCGAAGGTCACCGTGATGGTGGTGTAGCCGGCATCCGAGCTGCTCGACTCCATATAGAGCATGTCGTCCACGCCGTTGATTTGCTGCTCCAGCGTGGCGGCGACTGACTCGGCGATGACTTCGGCACTGGCGCCTCCGTAGGTGGCGGTCACCGATACCTGGGGCGGGACGATTTGCGGGTACTGCTCTACCGGCAGCGCCTTGAAGGCCACCAGTCCCGACAGGATGATGACGATGGCGATGACCGTGGCGAATACCGGCCGGTCGATAAAGAACTTGGAGATCATCGATCAGCTCCCGTCGCCTTCGGCACCGTTTTCGGACGGTTTCGCTGCGTCGGGCTTTGCGTCGTCGCTGCCGATCTGGACCTTGATTCCGTCATGCAGCTTGACGATTCCCCGGACGACGATTCGGTCGCCCTCGGTAAGCCCTGATTCGATAATCCGGCCCTTCGCGGTCAGCGGACCGGTTTCGACAGGCTGTTGATGAACGGTGTCGTCCTCGGCCAGTTTCCAGACGATGCGTGACTCGGGTTCCGGGCCGGAAGCCAGCGCGGTTTCGGGAATCACGATTGCCTTGTCGCGTTCCTCGACCGCGATGCGCAACCGCACGAACTGGTTGGCGCGCAGATCTCCTTCGGGGTTCGGGAACATCGCCCGGGCCCGAATCGTGTCGGTCTGCGGGTCGATGGTCACATCGGTGAAGTTCAGCTGGCCCGCGCGCGAGTCGCCGTTGGGAAATATGACCTCGGCATCCGCCACCCGGTCCGGGCCGGCCTGAAGGGCCGGGGAGCTGGCGTAGGGGTCATTGACTGAATAGGTGAACTGCACCTGCACCGGGTCGATCTCGGTGATTCGGGTGAGCAGGTCCCCCGGGCTGACCAGGTTGCCGACCGATTCGGCGCGCAGGCCGGCCACGCCCGTGATCGGTGCGCGCACCTCGCTGTAATCAAGGTCAATCTGGACCGCCTCAAGCTGCGCCTCGGCCACCTCGACCTGGGCCTCGGCCACTTCCAGCGCGGACTTGGCGTTGTCCCGGTCCTGTTCGCTGGCCACCTTGCGCTCGTAGAGCGAGGAAATCCGGTCCCAGTCGCGTTCGGCCTTGCTCTGCTGCGCATGGGCATTGTGCAGGTCGGCCTCGGCCTGGCTGACCTTGGCCTGGTAGGGACGGGGATCAATGCGGAACAAGACAGTGTCCTTCTCGACCACAGCCCCCTCGGTGTAATTGCGCTCAAGCAGGATGCCGCCCACCTGTGCCCGCACTTCCACCTCCCGGTTGGCACGCACCCGGCCCGGGTAGGTGGCATGGACCGTCACCTGCTGACCGGTCAGGGTAAGCACGCCAACCTTGGGCGGAGGCATCTGGCCGGCTCCGCCCCCGGATTGTTCGGCGAGCGCAGCGGTGCTGAGGGCCATGAGTGTCAGGAGCGGAACAAGCAGGGTGGTTTTGAACATGGGCGGTCTCGCGAGCGCAGTGTTAAGAGTGTTGTGTCATCCATGATGACCATGGTAGCTGACAGATTTGTGCCGAGGTCGACGCTATCGGCACAACGGAGCATGAATGCAGCCCGTGACCCCAGTGTGACCCCGGTGGTTCTCGGGGGCGGAAACGAAGCGTCTTGCAAGAATCAGGGATCGGCGGACCGTTCGCGCACTGCGCGGCGACAATCTTTCCCTGATCTGCTTGCCGGGGCGAAGGGCCCGTCCGAGCCTGGCCCGGTCACGCAGCGGCCTTGAAGCGACCTTGAAAAGGATAGCGCATCCGCACAAATTTTGTGCATGCCGGAACGTTGGGTTGGGGGCAGCCGGTCGGGACAAGCGGAACCGCAGGCCAGACGGACTGACCAAGCAGGACGTCCTGTACATGCAGTTGCCCGTGCCAAACAACGACGAGGACAAACGCATTGAAGATCAGAAACACGTTGCAGGCAGCCATCCTTGGCGGCATGCGGCAAGGTGGGGAGTTTCAAATCCAGGCCCGCCGCCCATTCCTGCGGTTCTGCCGTCGTGACAGGGACCGGATGCGTCCACGCTGCACAAAAGCCTGTTCTCCCGCCCGTATCCTGTCTGCGGCGATCTGGCCAGCGGGGCAGGGCGCACGAGTTTTGTTGGCCCTCCTGCTTGTCGGCCTTTTCGGCACGTCCGGCGTGATGGCCGAAGACAGCTGGCAGGCACAGTACGAGCGCGACCATCCCCTGGTGGGCGGCTGGCTGGATGCGCGGGGTGCGTCTTCTCAAGTGGACCCACCCGCACCCGCTGCATTGGCGCAGTCGGACGTGATTTTGCTGGGTGAAGTCCACGGCCATCCGGATCACCACCCGCGCCAGCTTCAGATTATCCGCTGGCTTCAGGAGCAGGGGCGTGATCCGGCGCTGGCCTTTGAGATTTTCGATCGGGACGATCAGCCGGTTGTCGCGCGATTTCTTGCCGAGGGCGGGCGGGATGCGGACCAGCTCGCCGAGCGCCTGGGCATGGCCAAACGCGGCTGGCCCTGGGCCTCTTACCGCCCCCTGGTGCAGCATGCGCTGGACCAGGGGCTTGCGATCCTGCCGTTGAATCTTTCGAGGGAAGACGCGCGGCTTGTCATGCGTGAAGGGTTGGCCGCCTTGCGCGACGATGCGCTGGTTGAAACCGCGATGAAACAGGCCGCGCCGTTTACGGCTGCCGACACTGATGCCTGGTCAGCAGACGTCGTGGATGCTCATTGCGGACACATTGGTCAAGAGGTGGCGCAGCGAATGGTGTTCGCCCAGCAGGTCCGGGATGCGGTCATGGCCGCCAATATCGCCCGTGCCGAGCATCGCCCGGTGGTGGTGATCACCGGAGCGGAACATGCCCGGCGCGATCGCGGGATTGCGCACTGGCTGTCCGTACTCAAGCCGGACTGGCGCGTGGCAACAGTCGGGATGCGCCCGGTTCTTCCCGATGCACGTTCGATAGAGGACTACCGGGATGTTGCTGGCCGCTACGACTGGGTCTGGCTCACGCCCCGCCAATATGACGAAGATCCCTGCGAGCGGATGAAACGCCAGCTTGAGCAGTTGAAAAAGGGCGACGCGAAGTAGCGAAGCCCTGCACGGGAATTTCTGCAATCGGGCAGAAATCGGTTCGCGATCAGATTCTTCCGATGCGCTCGCGCTGACCCTGCAGCTGTTCCAGTGCGGCGGTGAACTGCGCGACTCGCTCGCGCTCCTGCTCCACCACGGCTTCCGGGGCCTTGTCGGTGAAGTTCGGGTTGGCAAGCTTGCCGCGGGCCTTGGCAAGCTCCTTTTCCAGCCGTCCGATTTCCTTGTCCAGCCGGGCCAGCTCGGCGGCCTTGTCGATCAGACCGGCCAGGGGGATCAGCACCTTCATGTCATCGACCAGCGCGATGGCGGACTCGGGCGCCTGTGATTCGTCGTCGATCAGGTCGATCTGCTCGATTCGGCCAAGGAAGGACAGGTAGTCGCGGAATCGGGCCAGCCGATCACGATCGCTGTCGTCCGCTTGGGCGACCAGAACGTTCAGTGGCTTGCCGGGGGCGATATCCATTTCGGCCCGAATGCGGCGCACGCCAAGCAGGAAAGTCTTGAGCCACTCGATGTCCGCCGTCGCCGCCGGGTCGATTCGTGACTCATCCGGAACAGGGAAGGGCTGCAGCATGATGGTGGCGTCCCGGGCCTCGTTGCCGACCGGCGCGCCGGCCAGCGGTGCGATTCGCTGCCAGATCGCCTCGGTCACAAAAGGCATGACCGGGTGCATCAGCCGCAACAGGGACTCCAGAACCCGCAGCAGCGTACGGCGCGTGCCGCGCTGTGATTTCTCGTCTCCCGATTTCAGCGCCGGTTTTGAGAGCTCGAGATACCAGTCGCAGTACTCGTTCCAGGTGAACTCGTAAAGCGCCTGGGCGGCGAGGTCGAAGCGGTAGCCGTCAAAGTGACGAATAACCTCCGCTTCGACCTGTTGCAAGCGGCTGATAATCCAGCGATCAGCCGCGTCCAGCGTCACGGCATCGTCGTCGGCATCGGCCCCGTTGTCCTGTCCCTCGGTCTGCATCAGCACGTAGCGGCTGGCGTTCCACAGCTTGTTGCAGAAATTGCGGTAACCCTCAATGCGCCCAAGGTCGAACTTGATGTCACGCCCGTTGGAGGCCAGGGCGGCGAGGGTAAAACGCAGCGCGTCGGTGCCAAAGGCGGGGATGCCCTCGGGGAATTCCTTCTCGGTGGCCTTGCGGATGGCCTTGGCCATCTGCGGTTGCATCAGGTGCCCGGTGCGCTTTTCCAGCAGGTCTTCCAGAGAAATGCCGTCGATCAGGTCGATCGGATCAAGCACATTGCCCTTGGACTTGGACATTTTCTGTCCCTGGGCATCGCGGATCAGGCCGGTGACGTAAACCTCCCGGAACGGAACGTCCTCGCCGAAATACAGGCCCATCATGACCATCCGGGCGACCCAGAAAAAGATGATGTCGAAGCCGGTGACCAGCACGGAGGAGGGGTAAAAGGTCTTCAGCTCCGGCGTCTGTTCCGGCCAGCCCAGGGTAGAGAAGGGCCACAGCGCGGAGGAAAACCAGGTGTCCAGTACATCCTCGTCCTGGCGCAGGACCACGTTATCCCCGAGATCATTGCGCGCGCGGGCCTCGGCCTCGTCGCGGCCGACATACACGTTGCCCGCCTCGTCGTACCAGGCTGGAATCCGGTGACCCCACCAGATCTGCCGGCTGATGCACCAGTCCTGGATGTTCTCGAGCCACTGGAAGTAGGTATTGGCCCAGTTGCCGGGCACGAAGCGGATTCGCTCGCTGCGGACCGCCTCGATGGCCGGCTCGGTAATGGCCTGGCGGCCTCCGGGGCGGCCGTCTTCCTGGGTTTGCCGGGTCAGGTCCACGAACCACTGATCGGTCAAGAATGGCTCGATCACCGCGCCGGTGCGGTCGCCGCGCGGAACCATGAGCTTGTGATCGTCGATGCGCTCAAGCAGCTCCTGCATCTTCAGGTCGTGGATGATGCGGTCCCGCGCCTCGTAACGGTCCAGTCCCCGGTAGTTCTCCGGAATCCGGGCATTGTCGGCAATGGCATCGTGCGCGCTGCCCGCCAGGGTGACCTCGCCGGTCATTCGAATACGCGCATCCACGGTCAGCACGTTGATCATCGGCAGGCCATGGCGCTGGCCGATGGCGTAGTCGTTGAAGTCATGCGCCGGCGTGATCTTCACGCAGCCGGATCCGAAGTCCTTCTCGACGTAGTCGTCGGCGATGATCGGAATCTCGCGGCCTACCAGGGGCAAGGTCAGCGTCTTGCCGATCAGGTGGCGGTAGCGTTCGTCCTCGGGGTGAACCGCCACGGCGGTGTCGCCCAGCATGGTTTCCGGCCGGGTCGTGGCCACCACCAAGTGACCGCTGCCATCGCTCAGCGGGTAGCGCAAGTGCCAGAGATGGCCGGTTTCTTCCTCCGAAATGACTTCCAGGTCGGAGACGGCCGTGTGCAGAATGGGGTCCCAGTTGACCAGGCGCTTGCCGCGGTAGATCAGCCCGTCGTCGTACAGGCGCACGAAGACCTCCCGGACTGCCTCGGACAACCCGTCGTCCATGGTGAAACGTTCGCGCGACCAGTCGCAGGAGGCGCCGAGGCGGCGCATCTGCTGGGTGATCAGCCCGCCGGAACGCTCCTTCCAGGCCCAGACACGGTCCAGAAAGGTCTCCCGACCCAGATCGTGCCGAGTCTTGCCCTCGCCGTTGAGCTCGCGCTCGACGACCATCTGCGTGGCAATGCCCGCGTGATCGGTGCCGGGCTGCCACAGCGTGCGGTCCCCCTTCATGCGGTGATAGCGCGTCAGGGCGTCCATCAACGTGTCCTGGAAGGCATGGCCCATGTGCAGCCGCCCGGTCACGTTGGGCGGGGGCAGCATGATGCAGTAGCTTGAGCCTTCACCCTGCGGCGCAAAGTGGTTGTCGGCTTCCCACTTCTCGTAGCAGGCGGATTCAATATCGGCGGGCGAGTAGGTTTTTTCCATGGATGTCGGTTTTTTCTGGTTGTCCCGGAGCGGAAGGTGATGCCGCCAATCCGGTGATCTGCAGGGCTTTATTTCCCGTCAGGCCCGGGGTAGGGCGATCTGATGGGGTTGTTCAACAGCAAGGCCGGCACGAGCGCCTCGTGCATGGTCCACATGCATGGCCCCCCAGGGCCCATGCGCAGGACAGGCACGAACCTGCCAAGGGGGTTAACCCACCGGCTGGTGGCGAACCGTCAGGCCGGCCTCCTTGTAGGCTTTCCAGCGCAGCCGCGCCGCGGCGCGAGACTCCTCGTCGCCGGGCACGATCTCGGCGATCTCCGCAAACTGCCGAGGGTTCGGCGGAACCTGGCCGGAAAGATTGACCAGCCGCTCAAAACCCGGCGGCGGGGCTTCAACGCCCAGCGTGATCGGCGCCTCTTCCTCAAGGTCCAGGCTGTGGGGCACGAAAGCGTCTTCGCGAAAGCCCCAGAGCAGATCGTCCAGCTGATCGGCAAGCGCAGCATCCGGGCACCAGACCCAACTGCGCTGCGGCTCATCCACCCACTGCTCGCAGAGCGTGCAGCAGTGCAGCCAGGGTGCCTCGGGATTCGTGTCCCCGATGATATGAAAAGTGGCGATGGTCATCTCGGCGGGCGTTCCCGTTGGCGACTGTCGTGCAAGGGCCGATAGTATATGCGTCAAGCCCCACAGGACCCAATGATCCACCCATGAGTGAGCGTTCCAGATCACAGCCGCAGAGCCAGGGCACCCTGGCATTGACGCTCAAGCGTGTCCTGTCCTGGGGGATTTTCATCGCCTTTGCTGCAGGCGTGGAATGGTGGCTCGGCTGGGCATCCCTGCTGGCGCCATGGACCGAGCTTGATGCCGGGCAGCTGGTCATCGCGGCGCTGCTGCTGGTTTCCAGCTACCTGCTGCGCGCCTGGCGGGTCCGGGACTACTTCCGCGACGAGCTCGCCGGGCGATTCTGGCCCACGTTCCGGCTGGCGACGCTGCACAATCTCATGAACAACCTGTTGCCGATGCGCGCGGGCGAAATTAGCTTTCCGGTGCTGATGCAGCGGTATTTTGCCATCGGTCCCACCCGGTCGGTTTCGGTATTGCTCTGGTTCAGGCTGCTGGATCTTCAGGTCATTCTCACGCTGGCGGCGGCCGCCCTGCTGGTGGGGCTGGACGCGCCTGCCTGGTTCTGGCCCCTGTGGCTGGTCATTCTGCCCATGCCCTGGCTGGTTTACGCGCTGCGCCGACCCATGCTGGCGCGTCTGCAAGGACGGACAGGCGGTATTTCGCGCCGAATCGCGGAGGCGCTGGAGGCGCTGCCCGCCACGGCAGGTCCGTTGTTTCGGGCGCTGGGCTGGACCTGGGCGAACTGGCTCGTAAAGCTGGCTGGCCTCGCCTGGGTTCTGCTGGCCCTGCTGCCCATGCCGACAGCCGCCGCCTGGCTGGGCGCCATCGCGGGTGATCTGACCACCGTTCTGCCGCTGCACGCCCCCGGCGGGTTCGGAACCTACGAGGCCGGCGTCATTGCCGCCCTGTTGCCTTTTGGTCTGGACGCACAGGTCGTGGCGACCGCCGCCATCAACCTGCACCTGTTCCTGCTGGCCTCGTCCCTGCTGGCGGGCCTTCTGGCCTGGTTGATTCCGGTCAAACCAAGCGATTGAACCGCCCCGGGATTTGAGGAGGCTTCAACGCTTACAGGCGCCATTGAGCGTTGGGGCATCCATGCCCCAACAGGGAATCTACTTCAGTCAACACAACCGTCAAGCTGCGATGGCAGCGTGACTTAAACCAAATGGCCTCCGCGATTCCCGGGGCGGTTCAGCCTGGCGTTACTGGCTTGGATGCGACGTGCTATACTTGTATAGCAGATTGCCTGTTGGAGGGATTTGGCATGTTGGCATTACGCCTACCCAGCGATATCGAGGAGCGTCTCGAGGCTTTGGCCAAGGCGACCGGCCGTACCAAGAGCTTCTATGCCCGTGAGGCTATCGTGGAGCACCTGGACGACCTTGAGGACATCTACCTGGCCGAGAAGACCCTGGAGCAAGTGCGTCGGGGTGAGATGACGACCCACAGCCTGGACGACGTGGAGCGTGACCTTGGCCTGGCGGATTGAGTTCACGGATGAAGCGGTCAAGCAGCTCAAGAAGATCGGACATGAGGATGCCAAGCGCATCCGCGACTACCTGCGCGGCCGTATCCAGCCTCTGCAAGACCCACGTCAGCTCGGTAAGCCGCTGACCGGCCAGCTTGGCGAGCTGTGGCGATACCGAGTAGGCAGCTACCGTCTCATTGCCAGCATCGAGGATGACGAGATCCGTGTTCTCGTCGTGCGGATTGGCCACCGTAGCAAGGTGTACCGGTAGCAGCGGGGGAGTGACCAACCCCCCGGTTGGTGGATTATCCACCTATCCAGAGTGTCCGAGGAAATTAGACCACTACGGAAACTCTGCACAAATCCATCCATGGAGTTCTGCAGACACGCCCGCGCCGAAACACGCTCGGCCCGGGCTCCGCAATAATCGGGAATCTGAGGCATTCGTGCAGAGATTCCCTAAACCTGTATTTTTAAACACGCACCCCGCAGACAGGCGGTGCCGTACGCAAGTCAGTCGTTACCGTGTCCACCCATTGGATAGTACTTCCGCCTGCTTCAACACCAGCTCGACCGCTTCCGGTGCCTGATCGGGCGGGTACTTGTAACGTTGCAGGGTGCGTCGCACCAGAATGCGCAGTTTGGCGCGGACGCTTTCGCGCACCTGCCAGTCCACGGTGGTGGACTTGCGCAGCTTGTCGGTAAGCTCCACGGCGATCTTCTTCAGGATTTCGTCGCCCAGCTCACGCACCGCGCTTTCGTTGTTGGCCAGCGCGTCGTAGAAGGCTACCTCGTCGGGATTCAGTCCCAGCGCCTCGTCGCGCGCCAGTTCCTCCTGGAACTGCTTGGCCATGGCGATCAGCTCTTCGATCACCTGCGCCGTCTCGATGCCGCGATTGTTGTACTTGCGCAGCGTCTCCTGCAGACGGTCGCCGTATTTCTTTTCCTGGACCACGTTGTTGCGCGTGCGCGCCTTGATGTCGTCCTTGAGGAGCTTCTCCAGCAGTTCCACGGCCAGATTCTTGTACGGCATCTGCCGCACGTCCTCGAGAAACTCGTTGGAGAGCAGCCCGATATTGGGCTTGTCCAGCCCGCACAGGGCAAACACGTCGGTCACGCCATCGGCCACCAGCGCGTTGTCGAGGATCTGCTTTAGGGCGGAGTTCTTTGCCTCTTGGGTCAGCTTGCGGTCCACGCTGGTGAACTTGGTGATCGCGGTCTTCACCTGGGAGAGGAACGCCACCTCCTTCTGCAAGCCACGCGCCTCGTCCAGCGTGCTGCACAGGGAGAACGCCTTGTTCATCGCCAGCACGGTATCGAGGAACCGTTTCTTGCCGTCTTCCAGACTCAGGATGTAGTTGGCCGTTGGCGGGATCAGCTCATTGGGACGGGTCTCGAAACCGCTGTAATCGAAGCCCTTGCCGTGCGGGCCGGGCGCGAACATCCCGCGGATGATGTCCAGTTTCTCCAGCAGGATGGCGAAGGCCTCCTCCGCACTGTGCGTCGGTTCGCCCTTGCCCTTGGCGTCGGTATAGGTCTTGAGCGCCTGCTTGAGCTCGTTGGCAATGCCGATGTAGTCCACCACCAGCCCGCCGGGCTTGTCCTTGAACACGCGGTTCACCCGGGCGATCGCCTGCATGAGATTGTGGCCCTTCATGGGCTTGTCCACGTACATGGTGTGGCAGACGGGCGCATCGAAACCGGTCAGCCACATGTCGCGCACGATCACGAGCTTGAGCGGGTCGTTCTCGTCCTTGAAGCGCTTTTCCAGGCGCTTTTTCACCTTCTTGTTGTAAATGTGCGGTTGCAGGAGCGGCGTGTCGGCGGCCGACCCGGTCATCACCACCTTGATCGCGCCCTTTTCCGGGTCCGGGTCGTGCCACTCCGGGCGCAGAGCGACGATCGCGTCAAAGAGACGCACGCAGACCTCGCGGCTCATCGCCACGATCATCGCCTTGCCCTCGATGGTGCGGTTACGCTCCTCGAAGTGCGTCACCAGGTCGGCGGCCACCTCCTTGATCCGCGGCCCGGCGCCCACCAGCTTCTCCAGCCGGCTCCATTCGCCCTTGGTCTTCTCCCGCCGGCCGACGTCCTCCTCGTCCTCGACCACCTCGTCGACCTGCTCGGACAGGGCCTCGATCTCGTCGCGGTTGATGTCCAGCTTCGCCAGGCGGGACTCATAGTAGATCGGCACGGTGGCGCCATCGTCCACCGCGTCCTGGATGTCGTAAATGGAGACGTAGTCGCCGAACACCGCGCGGGTGTCCTTGTCCTCGCTGGCCACCGGCGTGCCGGTAAAGCCGATGAACGAGGCATTGGGCAGCGCATCGCGCATATGGCGCGCATAGCCGAACTTGTATTGCCCGTCTTGCTTGAGCGTCGCCTTCAGCCCGTACTGGCTGCGGTGGGCCTCGTCCGAGATCACCACGATGTTGTGCCGGTCGTTGAGGATCGGATGACCGCGCTCGTCCTCCAGCAGCGCGAACTTCTGCACCGTGGTGAAGATAATCCCGCCGGATTCACGCTCGGCCAGCAGCCGGCGCAGCGTCTCGCGATCGTCTGCCTGCACCGGCTCCTGCTTGAGCAGCTCCTTTGCCGCGCTGAATGTCGCGAACAGCTGGCCATCCAGATCGTTGCGATCGGTAACCACCACCAGCGTCGGGTTGTTCATCTCCGGCTGCTGCAGCAGCTTGCCCGCGTAGCAGCACATGGAAATGCTCTTGCCGGAGCCCTGGGTGTGCCAGACCACCCCGGCCTTCTTGCTGCCAGCCTCCACCTCGTCGCCATAGGTCGCCCGCTTCTCGCGCGCCCCGGAGTCGTTCACCGCCTGCGCGGCGATCACCGTCGCGCGCACCGCCTCGCGCACCGCGTGGAACTGGTGATAGCCCGCGATCTTCTTCACCAGACGGTCGGAATCCGACTCGAACAACACGAAGTGCCGGACGTAATCGAGAAACAGCTCGCGATCGAAGAAGCCGCGCACCATAGTCTCGAGTTGCCAGTCGAGCAGTGGCTTGTCGTCTTCGTGGCGCAGCGTGCGCCAGGGCATGAACCGCTCCGGGTTGGCCGTCAGCGACCCCACCCGGGCGGTGTACCCGTCGCTGATGACGGCGGCCTCGTTGGTGACGAACAGATCCGGCACCTCGTCCTTGTACGTCTGGATCTGGTTGAAAGCATCCCAGACGGTCGCGTTCTCCGCATCCGGGCTTTTCAGCTCCAGCACCGCCAGCGGCAGGCCGTTGATAAAACAGACCACGTCGGGGCGGCGCAACTGCTTGCCGCCATCGATGGTGAACTGATTGATCGCCCGGAAGCGGTTGGCCGACACCTCGGCAAAATCGACCAGGAAGGCGTGATCATGCACCCGCTCGTCGTCGCGCTTGTAGATCACCGGCACCCCGTCGAGCAGCAGGCGATGAAAGGCCCGGTTGGCGAACACCACGTCCGGGCTCTCCGGCGTGCGCACCGCGGCCACCGCCTGCTCGACCGCCGACTCCGGCAGATGCGGATTGATCCGCCGCACCGCCGCCTCCAGATCCGCCAGCAACAGCACCTGCCGGTAATCCGCCCGTTCCGGCATCGGGCCATCCGGCGCCAGATCCGGCCCATGGGCGGTTTCCCAGCCGCCGTCGGCGAACCAGTGCAGGCATTGTTGCTCGAGTTCGTCTTCGGTCATACCTCAGTCCTTATTCCCCGATGGGCTCCTTCAGCAGCAGGAAATGCTCGATCAGCCGGATCATCAGGGTTTTCTGATCCGGCAGGCTTTCAGCGACCAGAAGCGCCAGGGCCACCAGCGTGTTGTCGTTGATCAGTTGTTCTACGGGCCGAGCCAGCAATGCCTGGTTGCGTCGCAGGTACCAGAGGAACAGGAACGAACCACAGCGCTTGTTGCCGTCCGCCAGCGGGTGGTTCTTGATCACGAAATACAGAAGGTGCGCGGCGCGACTGGCCACGTTGGGATAGAACAGCTCGTCGCCGAAGCCCTGCTCGATAGTCGCCAAGGCAGAAGCCAAGCCATCGCCTCGCCGGTGACCGAACAGCTCGGTGGCCTCGCCTTTCGTCATCAGGGTCTGTTTGAGCTCGCCAATGGCTTTCAGTGCCTCGTCCAGCTCCAACGGCTGCATGTCCGGCTGCTTGATGCCGACCTCGGCCAGCTGCTGCTCGTCGTAGCCCTGCAGCAAACTCCAGGAGCGGGCGTAATCGCTGATCACCCGAGCGACCGCTGCGCCTTCATTGGATACCAGGCCCTGATTGGTGAGGGTGCGGCTGAGAAGATCAACGGCCTGCTCGAATTCGATGCCGCGCTCGGCCAGGCGGCGCTGATTGAGGGTGTGGCCCTGAACCAGATGGTCCTTGAGCACCTGGGTGGCCCATTTGCGAAATTGCACGCCACGCTGGGATTTCACCCGATAGCCGACGGAGATAATCACATCCAGGTTGAAGTAATCGACCTGGTAGACTTTGCCGTCAGCGGCAGTTGTTGCATTTTTTGCAACAACTGAATCCCGGTCGAGCTCCCCTTCCTTGAATACGTTGCCTATATGCCGGGAAATGACAGATTTGCTCCGGTCAAACAGCCTGGTCATCTGATCCAGGCTGAGCCACGCGGTTTCCCGATCCAGCGCCACTTCCAGCTGCGCCTGGCCATCGGTGGAGGTGAAGAGGCGGACTTGTTGGTCGGACATGACGATCCCTGTCTGGTGTTTCCTTCGGTGAAAGGGGATAGCCTACTACCCGATCGGCGAATGGGCACGGACCTGGCGGGGCGGCAGTCGCCGGTAGCCGCGGTCCGGGCGGGTATCGTTTTCTCCCCGAATGAGCCGAATACAGTGCCTGTTCGGCTCAGGGCTCTTGCCAGAAGCTAACTCACTCGTGGCGTGTCTCGTCGCCGACCAGCGCATAACGAGTGCTACGACCACCACCGGGCAGCTTCCGTAGACAGCCTTTTTCCACCAGATCGGCGAGGTCTCGCGTGGCGGTGGCCTTGCTCACTTTCGCCATCGATTGGTACTTGCGGGCGTTGATGCCGTGCTCGAACTCCTCTCCCGCCGTATCCAGCAGGCGGTTGAGCACCTTGATCTGCCGCTCGCTGAGCACGGTGGTGGCATGCTGGTGCCAGAAGCGGGCCTTGGCCAGCACCCGGTCCAGCCGCTCCAGCGCCTGGCGCAACGCTTCTTCCAGGGTATCGAGAAACCACGTCAGCCAGGGCGTGATCTCCAGATCGCCGCGTTGGGCCTGTTCCAACTGGTCATAGTAAGCATTCCGCCGCGCCATGATCGCGGCACTCAGCGAATAGAACCGCACCGATTGGCGCTCCGCCTGCGCCAGCGCCCGGTCGGTCACCGCGCGGGTGACCCGCCCGTTGCCGTCATCGAACGGGTGCAGGGTGATCAGCCACAAGTGCGCAATACCCGCCTGCAACAGACCGTCCAGCCCGGTCGGCGGGTGATTGAACCACTCCACGAACGCGTCCAACTCCGCTTCCAGCCGATCCCGGGGCGGAGCCTCGAAGTGCACGGTCGGACGATCCAGCCGACCGGACACCACCTGCATGGCCTGCTCGCCGCGCAGCTCCCCGACCCGCACCTTCTCAAGCCATCCCGGCCCCTCGGGAAACAGCAACGCCTGCCAATGACACAGCCGGTCGCGAGAGAGCGACTCGTCCGGCTCACGCGTGGCTTGCAGCAGCAACGCCACCAGTGATTCAGATTCCGGCGTGGTCCTGGCCGGTACGCCGGCCTGCTCCACTCCCAATTGACGGGCAACGGAAGAACGCACAGAGCCCACATCCAGGTGCTCACCCTCGATTTCCGAGGTGCGGATCGCGTTCTGGATCAACGC
>JBNGDJ010000031.1:0-23421 GCA_049974825.1 Halothiobacillaceae bacterium
TGGGGCATCCATGCCCCAATCGGGAATCTCTGCATTCGTGCAGAGATTCCCTAAAGGATCAGTGGCGCATCTGGAGAATCAGGCCCAGGGCGACGCGTCGCCCCTCGCTGGAGAGCACGGCATAGGTACGACAGGCCGCGCCGGTGTCCATGCACTCGATCCCCACACCGCGCTGGGCCAGCCGCGCCACCAGCCGGGCCGAGGGAAACGTCTGCTGCTCGCCCGTACCCAGCAGGATTACCTCGGGCTCACCCTCAAGCAGCCATTCGAGCGCCGAATCGTCCAGATCCTCCATGCCGGCAACTGGCCATCCGGTCCTGATCTGCTCAGGCGTCAGGACCAGGCTGCCTTCGTAGCGTTCGTTGTTGACGATTACATGCCCGGCCCCGTGGGCCCGAATAACGAAGCGGGCGGGATTGTCGTCCTGGTTCAGCCTCATGATTCACGTGTTCCTGCATGCTTGCTCGAGTCGCTTACCCTAGCACAGCCCCTGGCCGGATGACCGCCCGCCAAGACCCCGCAAAACGTGCCCGGTATCAGCAGGGATCGTCCCGATAGCCTGTCATTGGCTCATTCGACAAGGTGCTCGATCGCTGCCGGACGCGACAGAAAATCTTTTGGAGAGGCGCTGGCCGCGTAGGCGCCGGATTGCATCACCACGATCAGATCCCCGGGTCCGGTATCAGCCGGCAGTGGCTGGTCGCGGCCGAGCACGTCCAGCGGGGTGCAGAGCGGACCGGCCAGATCGAACCGGCCGGTGAGCGGGTCATCCATCCGATCTGCGACCAGCAGCGGCCAGTTGCGCCGGATGACCTGCCCGAGGTTGCCGGACAGGGCAAGGTGGTGATGCATGCCGCCGTCACAGAGCAAAAAATCTCGGCCCCGAGAATGCTTGGCATCCACCACCCGGGTCACGTAGATCCCGGCCTCGCCGACAAGGTAGCGCCCCAGTTCGATGATGAACTCGGTTTCTGGAAATCGGCCCCGCCACTTGGCCAGCATGGCCTTGAGCGCCGCACCCAGATTCTCGAGCGCCAGGGGCGGATCGCCCGGGGCGTAGGGGATGCCGAAGCCGCCACCGAGATTGACGATTTTCGGCAGCCAGCCGCGCGAGGTGCAGAGCTCGGCAATCAGCGAGAGGCTGCGTTCAAACCCTTCTGCGAGGACATCGGCGTCCCGGCATTGCGATCCGGCGTAGAGATGAAAACCCTCCAGGGACAGTGCCTTGTGATCCAGTGCGTCGATCACTGCGCCGGCCTGCTCGGCATCAATGCCAAAGGGGTTGGCGCCGCCGCCCATCCGCATGCCGGACCCCTTGAGTTCAAAGGGCGGGTTCAGTCGCAGGGCAATCCTGCCCGTCAGTCCCGACTGGCGGGCCAGTCCGGCCATCCGGGCCGCTTCACCCGCAGACTCGACATTGACCAGGACCTGATGCGCCAATGCCCAGGCCAGCTCCGCGTCGGACTTGGCCGGGCCGGCAAGTGAGCAGCGGCGGGGGTCCACGCCCTGTTCGGCGAGTCGGGTCAGCTCTCCCAGCGAGGCGGTATCAAACCCGTCCACCCGGTGGCTCAGGTAAGCGAGCAGGGGCGGGTGCGGGTTGGCCTTCACGGCATAATGCAGGCGCAGATCATCCGGCAGCGCGGCGCGCAGGCGGTCGATGCCCGCATCGAGAATCGCGCAGTCATAGAGAAAGCAGGGTGTGCCCAGGGCTTCGGCCCAGTCGCGGACAAACCGGTCACCCATCCAGAGGCGGCCTTCACGAACTTTCAGTCGACTGCCCAGGGTGTCGAGTAGCAGACGGCCATTTTCCAGCCAGGCATCCACTTTCATGGGCAACATTCCGTATCGGTTTCCGGGAGCATGAGTGCCCTTCGATCGAGCTTGCCGTTGGGCGAGCGGGGCAGGGCGCCATGCCTTTCGATGCGTGTCGGAAGCATGTAGCGCGGCAGTGTTTCGCCCAGATGATGCATCAGCGCCTGCGAGTCGATGGTTTCCGGGGCGACGGCGAGGATAATGCGCTGGCCGAGCTGGGGATCGGCCTCTCCCCGGGCCAGCGCCTCCCTGACTGCAGGAAAAATGCTGGCTGCCGCCTCGATTTCCTCGGGGCTTACGCGGTATCCGGCCGTCTTGATCTGGGCATCGAAGCGTCCTTGAAAATACAGCCGCCCCTCGGTGTCGCTGCGCACCTGGTCACCCGAGTACACCACCCGGCTCTGGTCCGGCTCCGGCCAGTCGGGCGGCGGCGGACGAAATCGGGCAGCGGTAGCCTCCGGCGCGTTCCAGTAGCCGGCGGCCACCAGCGCGCCTCCATGGACCAGCTCGCCGGAT
The DNA here is from genome assembly GCA_049974825.1 of Halothiobacillaceae bacterium. Taxonomy (GTDB): domain Bacteria; phylum Pseudomonadota; class Gammaproteobacteria; order Halothiobacillales; family Halothiobacillaceae; genus JBKHDT01. Next base: position 2,329 of record JBNGDJ010000031.1, read on the forward strand.
TCGCCGGGAGCACAGGGACTGCCGTCGGGTCGAAGCACCCGAACGGTTGCGCCGGGAATAGGCCTGCCGATCGAATCGGGGTGCTCGTCCACTTCCTCGGGGGGCAGCCAGGTCGATCGGAAAGCTTCGGTCAGTCCGTACATCAGTACCAAAGCCGTTTGCGGCAGGGCCTTGCGGATTGCTCGCACCGAATCCACCGGCAGGGCACCGCCGGAATTGGTGATCAGGCGCAGCGAGTCCGCATCGGTCAGCCAGCGCTGGCGCGCCAGGGGAATCAGCAGGCCGGGCACGCCCGCCAGCACGGTGATGGCGCGCTCGGCAATCGCCCGCTTCAGATCACCGGGCAACAGGTAGTCGAGCAGGTGGACCGAGGCACCGGCGTGCAGCGCCGTGGTCAGTTGCGAAAATCCGTAATCGAACGACAGGGGCAGCACGGCCAGAAGCCGGTCATCGGCGCGCAGCCCGAGATAGTCCACCACGCTGGCAGCCCCGGCCGCGAGGTTGGCATGGGTGATCATCACGCCCTTGGGTTGCCCCGTACTGCCGGAGGTGTAGAACAAGGCGGCCAGCGTTTCGGGTGGCAGGGACGGCAGGGGACCGGCGTCTGCGCCGATTGCATCGGGCGGATGGACCGGCATCCCTTCCGGGAGGTGATCGCCCAGCCGACCGGCGCGTTGGATGTCCGTGATCAGGCATCGGGCGCTTGAATCGCGCAGAATGTGCCCGACCTGCGCCGGACGCAGAAGCGGGTTGATTGGCACCGCCACTCGACCGGCCGCCAGAATGCCCAGGAGCACGACCACTTGGTCACAGGATTTCGGACCCCATACCGCGACCCGGTCACCGGGCGCCGTATGCCCTGCCTGAAACCAGGTGGCGGCAGAGCGCACCCGCGCAAGCAGGGTGGCGTAATCCAGAGCGTTCTGGCTGCAGGAGAGGGCGGGGGCACTCGGGCGGGTTTGTGCTCCCTGGCGCAGGGATTCGATCAGGCAGGATGAAGGCATCCGGGCATTCGCGGTCGACCTTGATATAATGTCGCGCATTCTATCACGCGCCCCGGCGCGCTGCCGGCCTACGGCAGCCTTTCGGCGGGGCCGGGGGCCGGCGGGGCATCCATGCCCCAATCGGGAATCTGAAGCATTCGTGCAGAGATTCCCTAAAAGATAAAGCGCTGGCCCCATGCCACACCTGCTTGGAATCACCTGGAAACCATCATGTCCGGCAATACCTTCGGCAAGCTGTTCACTGTCACCACCTTTGGCGAGAGCCACGGCCCCGCGCTGGGCGCGATCGTCGATGGCTGCCCCCCGGGGCTGGCGCTGGAGGAGGCGGACTTGCAGCGTGATCTCGACCGGCGTCGTCCGGGTACTTCCCGCCATACCACGCAACGCCGGGAGCCGGACCAGGTGCGTATCCTCTCGGGATTGTTCGAGGGACAGACTACCGGCACGCCCATCGGCCTGCTGATCGAGAACGTGGACCAGCGCAGCAAGGACTACGGCAAGATTGCCGAGCAGTTCCGGCCGGGCCATGCCGACTACACCTACCAGCAGAAGTACGGTATTCGCGATTATCGGGGGGGTGGTCGCTCGTCCGCCCGCGAGACCGCCATGCGCGTGGCGGCCGGCGGCATCGCAAAAAAGTGGCTGGCCCTGCAGGGCATCGAGATCCGCGGCTATCTCTCGCAGCTCGGGCCGATTCGGCCGGAACGGATCGACCTGGATACGGTCGACGACAATCCGTTCTTCTGCCCTGACCCGGACAAGGTGCCGGAGTTGGAAGAATTCATGGATGCGCTGCGCAAGTCGGGCGATTCCATCGGCGCGAAGATCACCGTGGTGGCCCGTCACGTGCCGCCGGGTCTGGGGCAGCCGGTGTTCGACCGGATTGATGCGGCGCTGGCCCACGCGATGATGGGAATCAACGCGGTCAAGGGCGTGGAACTCGGCGATGGGTTTGGCTGTATCGAAGCTCGCGGGACCGAGTTCCGCGACGAGATCACGCCCGAGGGCTTTCTGTCGAACCACGCCGGCGGCGTCCTGGGCGGACTGACCACCGGGCAGGACCTGGTCGTGCATTTGGCGCTCAAGCCCACGTCGTCGATTCGGTTGCCCGGGCGCAGCGTGGATCTTCGGGGCGAGCCCTGCGAGGTGATCACCACCGGCCGGCACGATCCCTGCGTGGGGATTCGGGCGACGCCGATTGCCGAGGCCATGATGGCCTTGGTCCTGATCGATCACCTGATGATGCACCGTGGACAGTGTGGGGCGGTCCGAAGTGAGACGCCGGTCATACCGGCCGGTTCGGGCTGACGCGGTGATCCGTCCTCCGGTTTGCCTCCTCGATCCGGGCCGGGCCTTCCAAGAGGGTTCGGCGCGCCGATGAGATCGTCCTTGCTCGGTATCCCCTCCGGGCGGATTGGGGGCGTCTACTTCGCCTACTTTGCCGCACTGGGGGTGTTGCTTCCGTTCTGGAGCCCCTACCTGGCCGAGCGCGGATTTTCGGCCGAGCAGATCGGTGCCCTGATGGCGGTTCTGATGGGCACCAAACTCTTCGGGCCGCCGCTGATGGGCTGGCTGGCCGACCACAGCGGCCACTCCATGCGCTGGGTTCAGGGGGCAGGTGCCCTCGCCGCCGGGCTGTTCGCATTGGTCTGGGGCGTGGATGATTTTCCGGGGATGGCGGCCGTGATGCTGGTCTTCGGGATTGCCTGGAACGGGATGCTGCCCCAGCTGGATGTGGTCACGCTCAATCACCTGGGCACCCGATCGCAACTTTACGCGCCCCTGCGGGCCTGGGGGTCCATCGGCTTTATCGTGGCGGCCCTGGCGATCGGTCCTGCGGTGGAGTCCTTTGGTCTGGGTGTGGTGCCGCTGCTGATCTGGGCCGCCCTGGCGATTCTGTGGGTCATGACCCTCACGCTGCCGGATGCACCGGTCGCTCCGCAGCAGGCCGCCGCGCCCGGATTCTGGCAGGTGTTCCGGCAGCCGGTGGTGCCGCTGTTTTTGCTGGCGAGCTTTCTGATCAACGCTTCGCACGGCACCTACTACGCTTTTTACAGTATCCACCTGGCCGAGCACGGTTATGCCGACTGGCTGATCGGACTGCTCTGGGCGCTGGGCGTAGCCGCCGAGGTGGTGTTGTTCCTGGCCATGCCGGTGCTGCTGCGCCGCTTTGGTGCCTGGCTGTTGTTCCTGGCTGCCGCGGGGCTGACCGGGCTGCGTTTTCTGGTGATTGGTTTTTTGCCGGAACAGACCGCTGTGATTGTGCTGGCCCAGCTGCTGCACGCGGCCAGCTTCGGGCTGACCCACGCCATTGCGATCGCCTTCGTGCACCGGTACTTTGTCGGCAGGAACCAGAGTCGCGGCCAGGCCTTGCTGTCTAGCCTCGCTTACGGTGGCGGGGGCGCGCTGGGGCTGTACGCGGCGGGTTATCTCTGGGCGCACTTGGGTGCCGAGCTGTCCTTCAGCATCATGGCGGTGCTGGGCATGCTGGCCGGGGCGCTGCTGATCGGACAACGCCGGGCGCTGGCGGGCGTCGGCGAGTCGTCGGGAGCGGGAGAGGGAAATGGCACACAGCGCTGAAGGGCCGTCTGGCCAGAGCCTGGCTGAGTGGTACGACGCGCCGGTAGGCCGGCTGGTGGGCGAGGAAATCCGCAGCCGGTACCGCGCGCACACCGCCGAGGCCTTCGGGTATCATGCCCTGGTGCTGGGGGCGGCCGGTGCGCCGATGGCGCTCGACGAGGCCGTGCGCATCGGCCACTGTGTGGTGGCGGATCGGCAGGAGGGCATGGCGGTCCGGCTGCGGCCGGACGCGCTGCCCTTCGAGGCCGAGTCGCTGGATCTGGTGACCTTGGCCCATGCCCTTGAAGGTGAGGAGCCGCCGATTGCCATCTTAAGGGAGGTCGACCGCTGCCTGCGTCCCGAGGGCAAGCTGGTAGTCATCGGATTCAATCCCATCAGCCTGTTCAGTCTGGCGCGGGTAGTCAGGCGTCCCTGCAACCGGGCGCTGCGTGCCGGGCACCGCAACGCGCCCTGGCGTATCGTCGAGTGGCTGCACGTGCTTGGTTATGAGATCGAGGCAGTGGAGCGCCTGGCCGCAGCGCCACCGGTCTGCCGTCCCGGAACCTGGCGGCGCCTGGCCGGAATGCGGCGCTTCGTCAACCGCTTTCTGCCGCTGCTTGGCGGCGTCTACCTGATCACCGCCACCCGCCGGGTAAGCAATGCCCATATTGTCCGCCCCGCCTTTCGGTGGCGGGATCTTCTGCCCCGGGGTGTTCCCGTGGGCACCCAATCCGGCGCGAGAAGAGGCCAGCATGACCGAATCGTCCCCACAAACCGTTCACGCCTGGACTGATGGCGCCTGCCGGGGCAATCCCGGTCCGGGTGGCTGGGGCGTGGTTCTGCGCTATGGTGAACATGAAAAGACCCTGCACGGGGGGGAGCCTGCGACTACCAACAATCGCATGGAGCTGATGGCCGCGATTCGGGCGCTGGAGACCCTGTCGCGCCCCTGTCGCGTCGAGCTGACCACTGATTCGCAGTACGTGCGCAAGGGAATCACCGAGTGGATTCACAATTGGCGCCGCAAGGGCTGGCGCACGGCGGGCGGGAAGCCGGTCAAGAACGCCGAGCTCTGGCAGCGCCTGGACGAGGCCGCGGGCCGCCACGAGGTGCGCTGGCACTGGGTTCGGGGCCATGCGGGGCACCCGGAGAACGAGCTGGCTGACCAGCTTGCCAACCGCGGCATTGACGAGATGCGCGGTGGCGGCGCGCACCCGGGCAATTGAGGTCGGCCGGGCATTGTGCACAAAGGCGCGGACCCATTTGTGCAGACCTTCCTGAAACGACCGGGAGCGAATGAATGAGTGCTTTGCAAGCAAACGATGCCCTGCGCCAGATCGTGCTGGATACCGAGACCACGGGTCTGGATCCGGCTGAAGGTCACCGCATCATCGAAATCGGGGCGGTGGAACTGATCGACCGGCGGGTCACGGGAAGCCACTACCACTGCTACATCAATCCCGAGCGGGAAGTGGACCAGGGGGCACTGGAGGTCCACGGGATCGACAACGACTTTCTGGCCGACAAGCCCACTTTCGCCGAGGAGGTCGACCGGTTTCTCGAGTTTGTCCGCGGTGCGGAGCTGATCATCCACAATGCCGAGTTCGATGTTGGTTTCATCAATCACGAGCTCGGGATGCTGGGGGGCGACTATGGCCGACTGGAACGCCATGTTCCCTCGATCATCGACACCTTGCTGGTGGCCCGCAAGAAACACCCGGGTCAGCGGGTCAGCCTGGATGCGCTCTGTCGCCGATACGGGATCGACAACTCCAGTCGTCAGTTGCACGGGGCGTTGCTGGATTCCGAAATTCTGGCGGATGTCTACCTGGCCCTGACCGGCGGGCAATCCAGCCTGGTGCTCGCGTCGGAGCAAGACGAGCAGGCGGGCGAGCGGATCCGGCGTCTGCCGGATGACCGGCCGACGCTGCCGGTGATTGAAGCCAGCGAGGATGAGCTGGCGGCCCACGCCGCCTGGCTGGAGGTGCTGGACAAGGCCAGCGACGGCAAGACCGTCTGGCGTGGGCTTGAATCGGCCTGAGAATATTCAGCCCTGCCCGGACATCACGGTTCCACGGTTTGCGCCATGGCGGCTCGGGGCCTTTATGCCGCAGTATGGCAGCGCCTTCAGGCGCTGGGGGCGTTTACCGACTGGATCTGCTGGTTAATGGCCTTGAGCGCATGCTGCACGTCGCGCAGCCGGCTTTCGCGCAGCTCCCCACCCGCCGCGCCGGGATGGCCACCGCCGCCGAAGTAGCGCGCCGCGATCTGCCCGACATCCACGCCCGGGTTGGCGCGCAGCGACAGCTTGCCGTTGCCACGCACCCCGATGGCCATGTCCATGCGCTTCTGGTTTTCCATCAGCTCCATGATCACGCCGCGCCAGACGTCATGTGGCCAGTTGAGAAAGACTCCGGCGCGGTAACCATCAATTTCCAGCATGGGAATGCTGTCCGGGTCGAGTACCTCGGCAGAGAGTTTGTGAAACTTGTCCGCCAGAGGCAGTTCGCTGTCGGCGTAAACCCGCTTTTCCACCCGCCCCTTCAAGAACTGCTTGCGCAGGTCGTAGAGCCCGCGTTCGATCTCCTCCAGCGTGGCCCCGTCCTCCAGGGCCTTGAAGAATCCCTCAATCAGATGAAAACGATAGATCCGCTTCAGATCGGCCAGCGGGGGCGCAAGCTGGTCATCCTGCATGATCAGGCCGATCAGGTAGATGCTGCGCCGGAAGTCCGGTGATTCCTTCAGCCAGCGGTCACCCACATCCACGAAGTCGGCTCGCCGCCGCATCCAGTCGCGCTGGGGCTCGGCCATCAGCGCGCTGACTGACTCAAAGGCCAGCTTGGTGGCGCAACGGTCGGTATCCAGGTGGTACCAGTCGAACTTGTCGGCACACTCGGCTCCGGTCGCATGGTGATCGAGCAGCTGCAACTGCACGGGCAGCTTGAGCTTGCGTCGGCGACGAAGCATCCAGTTGGCCTGATCGATGGTCAGGTTCAGATCAGTGATCAGCACCGAGGCCGGCTCCCGGGCCGCGTCGATCTCGTCAAAAATGGTCGCCAGAACCTGGGGGACGTCGCGGTAGTCCGCATTGAAGAACTTCGCCCGGATCCCGGCCTGCCGGATCATGTACTGGGCACCGTAGCCGTCCAGGTCCGTGTGGGACAGGTGATAGAGCCAGCCTTCCGGAGGATTCAGATGAGGGGTCGCCATGCCGTGTCGCCAATTGCTCGCCGCGTCGTGAACAGGCCGCGCATGATAGCATGCCCACGCCTTTCGTCCTCGGGCTGTCCTGGGGGCTTGGTGGCAAAAGCATAGCTGGCATGGAAGCTGCTTGACTGCCTGGCAAGCATCGGTTTGACCGGCTGACGCCGGCAATGCGTCGGAATCGTGACGCGGCCGTGTCAAACGGATGGCGAGCGGATCGGTGGGAGGCCGATCCCGGATCGTCGGCTTGCCGGCGCCGATTGAAAAACAGGGGAGAACACAAATGGGCAACTTGTCGATCAAGGCGCGACTGGGCCTGGTGGTGGCAATTTTCGTGATCGCCCTGGTGGCGATCACCACCAACGGGCTGAACCGGTCCGCGACCGCGAACGAGGAATTTCAGCTCAATTTCGAGCTGCGCATGAAGCCGATCGTCACCATCGGGGAAATCCAGAGCCTGACGCAGTACATGTCCGTGCAGGTCCTTCTGGCTCTGCAGCACGATCCGGCCAACCCGGCCTTCTCGCTGCATGACCACCCGATCGAGTTGCACCTGGACCGGGTTGCCGAGGACATGAAGCGCGTCGAGTCCAGCCTTGCGATGATCGAAAACACCACCCACCGGCTTGAGCGGTCCGAGCAGGCGAGAACGGCCTTCCTCCAGGCCCGCCGGGTGCTGGTGGACGACGGCATCATCCCGGCACTGCGGGCGCTGGACAGCGGACGCTTCGATCAGACTGCCGCGATCGTCACCCAAAAGATTGGCCCGGCGCTGGTGTCCTTTCAGCAGGCCGCCGAGCGCTACCAGGGCATCCTGATGGAAAACGCCCAGGGGCAGGTCGAGCGTCAGGCGAAGGACTTCACCACCAATCTGATTACCGACATCGTGCTCTCGATCATTATTCTGGGCGTGTTGCTTGGTCTGGCCTATGCGGTGATCGTCGGCATCGACCGGGGTGTACGTCAGCTTGAAAAGGTCGCCGCTGCGATGTCCGAAGGGGATCTGACCGTGTCCGCCGACTATCGGGGCCGGGACGAGCTGGGCCGGGTGGTACAGGCATTCAACCGCATGCGTGAGCAGCTGAGCGAGACCATCAGAACCATCAGTGGCGCTTCCGTGCAGCTCTCCGCGGCGGCCGAGGAAACCTCGGCGGTTTCGGCGCAGGCCGATGCCGGCGTGCGCAATCAGCAGTCGGAAACGGACATGGTGGCCTCGTCGATGAACGAGATGAGCGCAACCGTTCAGGACGTGGCCCGCAATGCCTCCCAGGCAGCCGAGTCGGCCAACGAGGCCAACGAGCGTGCCCGCCAGGGGCGCGAGGTAGTGGACAGCTCGCAGGCAGCCATCCGCGAGCTGGTGAGCGAGGTCGAAGAAGCGGCTGGCGTGATTCACGAGCTTGAGAAGGAATCCGAGCAGATCGGCACCGTGATTGACGTGATCCGCGGGATCGCAGAGCAGACGAACCTGCTGGCGCTGAATGCCGCGATCGAGGCGGCTCGGGCCGGCGAACATGGCCGCGGCTTTGCGGTGGTGGCCGAGGAGGTCCGTTCGCTGGCCTCCCGGACCCAGACCTCCACCACCGAGATCCAGGACATGATCGAGCGTCTGCAGACCGGGGCCGCCCGGGCCGTGTCGGCCATGGAGCGCTCCCAGTCCGGTGCAACGCACGGAAACGAGGAAATGGCGAAGACCACCGAGGCGCTCAACAGCATTTCCGAGGCGGTGGCGCGGATCAGCGACATGAACTTCCAGATCGCCAGTGCGGCGGAGGAACAAAGCGCGGTGGCCGAAGAAATCAACCGCAATATCGCCAATATCAGCCAAGCCGGCGAGGAGAGCATCCAGGCCTCGGATCAGACCAAGGTCGCCAGCAACGAACTGGCGCGCCTGGCCGAGGAGCTGCAGGCTCAGGTATCCCGCTTCCGGACCTGAGTCACCGCGCCGGGGCCCAAAGTGTGGCTCCGGCAGGATGCGCCCGCGCCTGTTTTCCCTGCCGAAAATCAAAAACCGCCCCGGAAGGGGCGGTTTTTTTTGGTTCTCCGCAGGGGCAATTCACCCCGGCATGCGCCGCTCAAGGAGCGACGGCCAAGATTGCAGGCTCAGGTCCGAACGTCAATATTGTTGCCAAGGTTCGGCGGATTGCTGGCTGCAGGAGCCGTGTTGGACACGCTGTTGACCAGCGATCCGATGGTGTTTTCCTGCATTTCCATGCCTTTTTTCATGACGCTCATCTGCGCCTGCTGCATGACCTGCCCTTGGCTGAGGGTGGCCTTGGCCTGTGCGGCATCACTCTGGCTGAGTCCGATGGACATGAGATTGCTCCCCTTGTCTTCTCGTGAATGTCGATTCCGACGGGTCGGCATCGCTCAAGATGGGTATCGGCCACCTTTTCTAGAACTTTAGCATTAAACCGGATGAGCATCAGGACCGCTCGTCCTGATGCGGGGGGGGGCAGGTGAAAATCCGCGACCTGGCTTGCTGCCAGTGCATGGAGAACTTCACCGCTGCCCCATGCCGGACGCGCTGCGAGGTCGCGGGTCAGCCTTCCTCTTCGAGATTGAATACCCGCCTGCCATTGACCCAGGTGTGTGTTACCTGGTGTGCGAAGTCCCAGCCCATGAATGGCGTGTCGCGCCCGGCACTGCGCAGGGTGTCGTCCGCCAGTGTCCACATGGTGTCCGGATCGATCAGCGCAAGATCCGCTCGGGCGCCGATTTCAATGCGCCCGCCCTCGATGCCCAGCCGCTGTGCGGGGTTGCAGGTCAGACAGGCCAGCGCGGTGCCCAGGTCCAGGATGCCCTCGTCGACCAGCTTCAGCGTGAGCGGGAGCAGGGTTTCCAGCGCGCTGATGCCCGGTTCGGTCTCCGGGAAGGGGGCCTGCTTGGCATCCCGTTCGTGCGGCTGGTGATCGGAGACGATGCCCTCGATGACCCCGTCGGCCACCGCTTCGCGCAGGGCGTCCCGATCCCGCAGGCTGCGCAGGGGAGGAACCACGTGGGTATTGCCGCAGAAGGCGTCGGTGTCCATTTCCGAAAGCCAGAGTTGATGCGCGCTGACCGAGGCACTGACCGGCAGCCCGTCCCGTCGCGCTCGCGCCAGCCGGCGGACGCTGGAGGCCGCGGAGAGATTGCAGAAGTGGACGGCAGCCCCGGTCTCCTCGACCATGGCCAGGGCCTGGGCCAATACTGCGGTCTCGGCAGCCACGGGAATGGCCGGCAGACCGAGCCGGGCGGCGATCTGGCCGTCATGGGCACAGCCGCCGCGGGACAGTGCGGGGTCCTGCGGCTGAATGATTACCGGAATGCCGAAGGTGGCCGCATATTCCAGCGCTCGCTTGAACAGCCGCAGGTCGCGCAGCGGATAGTGGGCGTTGGAAACCGCAATACAGCCCCCTTCCTGCAGGGCAGACATCTCCGAGAGCAGCTCGCCGGCGAGGCCCTGGGTCAGCGCCCCGATGCAGAGCACGCGGGCCCGCCCGGCCAGCTGGGCCCGGCGCTTGATGAATCGGGCCACGGCCACCGTGTCCAGCACCGGGTCGGTATCCGGCGGCTGACAGATCGTGGTGATCCCGCCACGAACGGCGGCGGCCGACTCGGATGCGACGGTTGCCTTGTGTTCAAGGCCCGGTTCGCGCAGACGGGCCCAGCCATCGATTGCGCCGGGGATCAGCCAGCGCGCCTGCCCTTCAACCACCGGCAGTCCGGCGGCGTCCAAATCGGTGCCGATGGCCGCGATCCTGCCTTCCTCGATGCGCAGGTCCGCAACCTCGTCCCGACCCGAGGCCGGGTCCAGGATGCGTGCCCGGCGAATCAGCCAGCCTTCGCAGTCGATTCCGGGCCGGCATCCCTCCGGGTGGCGCACCGGGTCAAGGTCGATACCAAGGTTGGGAGGCGTTTCGATCATGGTCTCAGTCTTCACTCCGGGCACCCATGCACAGGGCCATGACGGCCATGCGCACCCCAATGCCGTTGGATACCTGCTGCAGGATCACCGACTGGGGGCCGTCCGCCACCCGCGAGTCGATTTCCACGCCGCGGTTGGCCGGGCCCGGATGCATCACGATCGCGTCCGGCCTGGCCCAGGCCAGCTTTTCCTCGGTCAGCCCGTACAGCCGGTAGAACTCCTGCTCCGAAGGGAGCAGCCCGCCTTCCATCCGCTCGCGCTGCAGGCGCAGCATGATGATGACATCCACGTCCTTCAGGCCCGTTTTCATGTCGTGAAAGACGCGCACGCCGAGTTTTTCGACGTCGTTCGGCAGCAGGGTTCGCGGAGCGATCACCCGAACCTCACCCGTATTCAGGGTGTTCAGGGCGTGAATTTGCGAGCGGGCCACCCGCGAGTGCAGGATGTCCCCGACAATGGCCACCCGCAGCGGGGCGAAGTCGCCCTTGATTCGCCGGATGGTGAAAGCGTCCAGCAATGCCTGGGTGGGGTGGGCGTGCCGGCCGTCACCGGCATTGAGGACGGAAACATGCGGGGCGACATGGCGTGCAATGAAGTGCGCGGCGCCGGACTGATCGTGACGCACCACGAACATGTCCGCCTGCATTGCCTCGATATTGCGCAGGGTGTCGAGCAGGGTTTCGCCCTTGTTGGTTGCCGAGGTGGACAGATTGATGTTCAGCACGTCGGCCGAGAGCCGCTTGGCCGCCAGCTCGAAGGTGGTTCGGGTGCGGGTCGAGGACTCGAAGAACAGGTTCACGACCGTCCGGCCGCGCAAGAGCGGCACCTTCTTGATTTCCCGGTCGGTCACGGACACGAAGCCCTCGGCCGTGTCGAGAATGCGCTGCACCCACTGCGGCCCGAGCCCCTCGATGGTGAGCAGGTGCTTGAGGCTGCCGTCCTCGTCGAACTGGATGGCCCAGGGGTCCGGCGCCAGCTTGGGAACCTTGGGGCGGACAAAGTGCACGGCCATGGACTGTCACTCCTCCTCGCGGGTGACGATGCTGGCGGTCAGCGGTTGCGGGCCGGCCAGCTTGACCTGCTGATTGGGCGCCAAGTCGAGACGCTGGCCGAACAGATCGGGTTGAATGGGGAGTTCCCGGCCATCCCGGTCGAACAGCACCGCCAGCAGAACACGACGCGGACGCCCATAGTCGAACAACTCGTTGAGCGCGGCCCGAATGGTGCGGCCCGTCAGCAATACGTCATCGACCAGGATCACGTCCCGACCCTCGATTTCGAAGGGGAGGTTGGAGGGAGACACCTGCGGGTGCAGCCCGATGGTGGTGAAATCATCGCGATAAAAGGCAATGTTGAGTTTGCCCAGCGGCTCCGTCAGGTCCAGTTCGCCGTGCAGACGTTCGGCTACCCAGACACCGCCGGTGTGAATGCCCACCATGACCGGATTTTTCAACGTGCCATCGTCCAGCCGGGCCTGCAGCGCGTCGGCAAGATTCTCGATGAGTCGTTCGATCGGTTCGATCGTCATTGGGAAACCCTCCGCAGGGCTGGGTCGGTGGAGCGAGGCGGCCTTGGCCTCGGTGCGAATCGGCGTACGCGGTCTTTTTCGGGCCATCCCTGCATGAGCGCCCGGGCCGATCCATGCCCGGCCTGGGCTCCGCAATTCAATGGCTTGCGCCATTGTGCGGCAGGGCATCCGAGACCGGCACGGGAAGGTCTGCATTTGTGCAGACCTTCCCTAGCCCCGGGCCTGCACCTGAATCCAGGTTTCCAGGATAATGGCCGCCGCCAGGGCATCAATCGGTTTGTCGTCGGACTGCCCGGCCTCGCGTGCCAGGCGTCTCGCCTCGTCCGAGGTCAGGCGCTCGTCGGCCAGATGGACTGGCAGGCCGTAGCGGCCGTGAATGCGGTTTGCGAATTTTCGGGCCGCCCGGGCCACGGGGTAGGGCGTGCCGTCATCCTCGGTGGGGTAGCCCACGACCACGGCATCCGGCTGCCATGCCTTGATCAGCGCTCCGACTGCCGTCCAGTCCACGGCATGACGTTCCCGGTTGTGCAAGGTCTCAAGGGGCTGAGCGGTCGCGGTTACCCACTGTCCCGTGGCAACGCCGATGCGCCACTCGCCGTAGTCAAACCCGAGCAGGGTACTCGGTGGTGCCTTCACTGGTTTCTCAGGCGTGACCTGCTTCCGAGGTCAGCAGGTTGATGTCAATGCCCAGTGCGCCTGCAGCCGCCTGCCAGCGTTGCTCAATCGGAATGTCGAACAGAATCTCCCGGGTGGCCGGGGTGGAGAGCCAGACGTTGTCCTGGATTTCCCGCTCCAGCTGCCCCTCGCCCCAGCCGGCGTAGCCGAGCGCGATCAGGTTCAGCTTCGGCCCGGCGCCATCCGCCATGGCCTGCAGAATGTCTCGCGAGGTGGTCAGGCCGATCTCGTCGGTGATGGACATGCTGCTGTCCCAGTCCCCGTTCGGCGTATGCAGGACAAAGCCGCGTTCCACCTGGACCGGCCCGCCCGAGAAAACGGGACGCGAGCGAACCGACTCAAGGGTGCAGGTAATCTCCATGTGATCGAAGATCTCACCCATGTTCAGATCCATCGGGTGATTGATGACCAGCCCCATGGCACCGCGCTCGTTGTGCTCGCAGATGTACGCCACCGCGTGGGTGAAGTTTTCATCACCCATGCTTGGCATGGCGATCAGCAGGTGGTCGGTCAGATCAAGGTTTTCGCTCATGGCCGCAGTTTACACCCAACCGAGTGCAAAGCCGAAGGCCCCTTCATGCGGGTAGAGACAGGAACCGGGCCAGCGGCCTGCGCCGCCGGCCGCAAGAAGGTTCAATCGCGGCGACTCTTGCCGGTCGGCCGACGTCCTCCCCGACCCCGGACGCGGAATGGACGGTCCTGCCGCCGCTGGCGATGGCGGTCTGCCGAGGTCGGGGCCGGCGCTTCGGGGGGCAGTCCAACGGATTCTGCCAGGGCATTGGCCGCCTCGGTTTCCAGGACTTCCACGCGGCCGGGCCTCAGGCGCGGGGGCAGGGCAATGCCGCCGTAGCCGATGCGAATCAGCCGGCTGACGGTGACGCCCTGGGATTCAATCAGACGGCGGACTTCGCGATTGCGTCCCTCGCGCAACGTGACGTGATACCAGTGATTCGCGCCGCTTCCGCCAGCGTCCGCCAGATCGACGAATCGGGCGGGCCCGTCCTCCAGCATGACCCCTTCGAGCAGGGCCGCCTGCTGCTGTTCGTCCAGGCCCCCGAGCACGCGCACCGCGTATCGTCTTTCGATTTCGTAGGACGGGTGCATCAGGCGGTTGGCCAGCTCGCCGTCGTTGGTTACCAGCAGCAGGCCGGAGGTGTTCAGGTCCAGTCGACCGACGGTAATCCAGCGTCCCTCGCGTGCCGCAGGCAGGTGCTCGAAAACCGTGGGTCGGCCTTCCGGATCGTGGCGGGTCGTCAGCTCGCCCTCGGGCTTGTGGTAGAGCAGCACCTTGCGGCGTGGCGGTCGGGGGGCGAGATCGACCCGCTGGCCGCGGACCTCAATCCGGTCATCGGCATCCGCACGAGTGCCGGGCGTGGCTACCTCGCCGTTGACCCGGATTTCTCCGTCGACGATCCACTGGTCAATCTGGCGGCGCGAGCCCATTCCCGCGGCGGCCAGCAGTTTTTGAAGTCTTTCCTTCGCCATGTCGCGATTCCTGCCCATCGGGCGGCTGTCCGTTCCGGCCACGGATTCGGGCCGGGCGAGGCGCGGGTGATTGGCGCCCCGGCGGGGCGCGCAGAATTCTGATAATGTTAGCAGACGAATCGTTCCAGCCGTCGACACGAGGTAATTCCGCCCGCCATGACCCCCACCCCGGCCCGTTTCGAGATTGACCAGGCGCAAGCCTGCTTGCGGCTGGTCGGTGACTGGACCGTCCAGGGTCTCTCGGGTCTGCGGGTGGAGCGCGCCCCGGTCTTGGCGCCACAGACCTGTCTGCGGCTCGATGCCTCTGCCTTGGGGCGGATGGACACCAGTGGGGCGTTGCTTTACCTGCGGCTGGTTGATCGCCTGCAGTCCGGCGGCGGGCAGATCGATGCCGCGGATCTGTCTGGACATCTGCGTTCGCTTCTGGCGCTGGTGGTCCGTCGGCGGGCCGACAGCCCCTTCGAGGCACCGGCGCAGGATGCCCTGCTTGCTGCGCTGGGTCGGCGCAGCTTGTCTGTGCTGGCCGAGTTTCGCAGTCACCTGGCGTTTCTGGGCGAGCTGACGCTGAGGCTGCTGCCTGCCCTGCTGCGTCCGTGGACCATCCGCTGGCGCGAGGTGGTGCACGAAATGCACCTGGCCGGAATACAGGCCCTGTTTATCGTGGGCCTGCTTTCCTTCCTGATCGGCATGGTCCTGGCTTACCAGGGCGGGGCGACGCTGGAGCAGTACGGCGCCAATATCCTGATCGTGAACATGGTGGCCGTGGTGACCCTGCGGGAGATGGCGCCGCTGATCACCTCCATCCTGGTCGCCGGGCGGACGGGCTCGTCCTATGCCGCCCAGATCGGCACCATGAAGATCACCGAGGAAGTCGACGCCCTGCGCGCTCTGGGCATCCATCCCATGGACATGCTGGTGGTGCCCAAGGTGATCGCCCTGATCCTGGTCATGCCGCTTTTGTTCGTCTATGCCGACCTGATGGGGCTACTCGGCGGGGCGGTGGTGGCGGATCTGATTTTCGGCGTATCCACGCGGACATTCACGGATCGTCTGGCCGAGGTGGTCACCCTGTCGACGTTTCTGGTCGGGCTGGTGAAGGCCCCGGTGTTCGCGGTGGTGATCGCCCTGATCGGCTGCCATGCGGGCATGAAGGTTTCGGGCAGCGCTGCGGCGGTCGGCAAGGCGACTACGGTGAGCGTGGTACAGGCGATCTTTACCGTGATCGTGCTCGACGCGCTGTTCTCCGTGTTGTTCAATCTCATGGGCATCTGAACGGATGGACACGATTCTTGAAGCACGGGGCATCGTCAACCGGTTCGGGAACCACGTGGTCCACGATTCGCTTGATCTGTCGCTTGAACGCGGCACGATCACGGCGCTGGTCGGTGGGTCCGGAACGGGCAAGACCGTATTGGTGCGCACGCTGATCATGCTGCGTCAGCCGCAGGCCGGACGCCTGGTGCTGTTCGGCGAGCCGGTCGAGTCCATGGGCTTTGACGAACGCCAGCGTCTGCGCGAGCGCATCGGCGTGCTGTTTCAGGGCGGGGCGCTGTTTACCTCGCTGACCGTGCTGGAAAACGTCATGATGCCGCTGCGCGAGCACACGCGGCTCGGCTCCGGGGATATTCGGGAGATCGCCCGGCTGAAGGTGACTTTGGCCGGGTTGCCGCTCGAGGCGGAGAACCGATATCCCAGCGAGCTGTCCGGCGGCATGGTCAAGCGGGCGGCGCTGGCCCGGGCGCTGGCCCTGGATCCTGAACTGCTGGTCGTTGACGAGCCGACCTCGGGCCTCGATCCGATCAGCGCGGCGGCCTTTGACGACCTGATTCGGGAGTTGCGTGATCTGCTCGGCCTGACCGTCCTTCAGGTCACGCACGACCTGGATTCGATCTGGCGCGGGTCTGACCGGGTCGCCTTTCTGGGCCGCAAGCGGGTACTGGCGGTGGGGACGGCTGCCGAACTGGCGGCCCGGGAGGAACCGGAACTGGTCGCCTATTTCCGGGGGCGGCGTTCGAGCGCCTATGCGGCGAGCATGGTGAAAGCGGCCGCAGAGGACTCAAGCACCGAGGCTGGATGAACCAAGGCAACGGGACAGGCCAAAGCCGGGCGAATGCCCGTGCAGGGCACACAGGCCCTGTGCGGGAAGGCCATCATTTGTGCGGACCTTCCCTGACGGGGTGGGTCGACGGGAGAGGGGATGGAATCAAGGGTTAGCTATACGGCAGTCGGCGTGTTCGTGCTTCTTCTCGGTGCGCTGACCGTGGCTGCGATTTTCTACCTGACCGAGGGCGTCACGCGCAAGGTCTACGACACCTATCTTGTCTATGCGCTTGACAGCGTCACCGGGCTCAATCCGAATGCCTCGGTGAAATTCCGCGGTGTTGATGTCGGTCATGTTTCCCGGATCGAGCTGGACCGGAGCAACCCGGAGCGGGTCAGGCTGTACCTTGCGATCGAGCAGGGCGTGCCCATCACCCGGGATACGGTGGCCAGTCTGCAGATGCAGGGAATTACCGGGTTGCTGATCATCGATCTTTCGGCCAAGGGACCGGATGCCACGCCCCTGGAGGCGGGCCCGGACGAGGAATATCCGGTCATTCCCTACGAGCACACGTTGCTTTCCAAGCTCGACGACGGGATCACGGGGGCGCTGGTGACGCTGAACAACCTGGGGGATCGTCTAGAGCGGCTGTTCAGCGAAGAAAACATACAACACCTGGACCGTGCCCTGCGCAACGTCGCGTCGCTGACCGATACGCTGGCAGATCACCGGGAGGACTTGGCCGCCTTTATCGAGGCAGGCCGGAGCACGGCAGAAAACACGGCGACCCTCACGGCCCGGGCCGAGACGCTGATGACCCGCAGCGAATCGCTGATTTCCGACGGCCGGGAGGCGGCCCAGGCCCTGACGCAGGTCGCGCAGCGTGCCAACGAAACTTTGCTGCGGGTCGAGTCCGCCTCGACCAGCGCCCGGGAAGCCGGGGACGCGGCCACCCGCCTGAGTGAGACTGGCCGAGAGACGCTTGAGCAGGTCAGGGCGCAAACACTGCCCGAGTTTGAGCAACTGCTGGTGCAGGTCAACAGCCTGAGCCGGGAAATGACGCTGCTGGTGAACGAGTTGCGCGACGATCCGCGGCGTTTGATTACCGGCGGGCCGCGCCAGCCCGCGGGGCCGGGAGAGTGAATTTTTAGGGAATCGCTGCAATCGCGCAGGGATTCCCCGAAGGGAGAAATTTGACTGATGACGCGAATTGTCCGTTGGCCCGGTTTGTTTCTGGCCACCCTGCTGTTGTCCGGCTGTGCGACGATCTTCGATGAGCCGGACCAAGTCATGACTTATCGACTCGTGTCGGTGCCCCTGCCATCAGCGGACGTGGCGCCGTTGGATCTTCGGTTGAGGGTAGAATCCGTGCAGCCGGCGGCCGCTTACGACACCGCCCGCATGGCCTACAGCCGGGAGCCGGCCGAGCTGGCCTACTATACGCGCAGCCAGTGGGTAGCCCCGGTGGCCGAGCTGATGACCGAGGTGCTGCGCGATGCCTTCGAACAGTCGGGTACCTTTGCGCTGGTTACCGGGTCGGAGCCCAGATCCCCGGCAGATCTGAGTCTGCGCGTGGAGCTGGGCGCACTGCTGCACGAGTTCGTTGAGGGTGGTTCGGTGGCGCGCCTGTCCCTGCGGGGGGTGCTGCGCTCGCTGCCAGACCGGGATGTGGTGGCGGTGATTCGGCTCGACCTGACCGAGCCGGTGGATCAAACCGATGCCGAGGGCTTTGCAAGGGCTGCCAACCGGGCCGTTCAGCGGGCCACCACGCAACTGGTGGAGGAAGTCCGCGCCAAGGCCGCGGTGCGATAAGCACTGCAACAAGCTTTCGCCTGACAACGTCAGGCCCCCGCTTACCGAACAGCTCCCCCCGGGCGTACCTGCCTCATCAGGGCCTCAATGTCGTCGGTTTCCAGCGGCAGCCGGTTCATTTCTGCCCGCACCCCTGTCTCGGCCAGGGGTGACTCCCGGTTGACCCTCTCGATGTTCGGCAGGTAGTCACCGGGGTTGAGCAGTACGAAGTCGTCTCCCATGACCCGGAATATCTGACTGTCCGGGCAGCACTCCTGAAGATAGCCGGCAAAATCCCGAAGCAGCTCGTCCCCGGCGGTCCAGCCCTGTTCCTCGTTGTACCGGGCGAAGTGGCGCAGATAGATGACCAGGGCCACGGTAAACAGTCGGCGATGGGCCGAGTGGAGAATGAACTCCAGATAGGCCGCGTTGTGCACGCCGGTCAGCTGGTCGTTGAAGAAATAGGCGAAACGCTGGTGCTCGATGGCATTGCGCGGCAGCTGGTCTACGGCGGAGGGCGGCGTGATGTCGCAAAGTACTTCTTGCGCCACCGAGACCACGTTCGGGTCGTAGTGCCGGCCAGCCAGTGATTCGAGTTCGGCCAGCGCTTCGGCCGTAGTCTTGCGTGGCTTGTAGATGCGGTTGGAGGTCATGGCGTCGAAGGCATCGGCCACTGCCATGATCCGTCCGGCCATGGGAATGTCGTCGCCCTTAAGCCCGCGGGGATAGCCCGTGCCATCCAGCCACTCGTGATGATCGCGCATCATCTCCGCCAGCTCGGCGTACATCTCAATGGCTGCCAGGGTCTCATAGCCCACCTCGACATGCTGCTTGATCAGACTGTACTCCAGCTCGGTGAGCCGACCGGGCTTGAGGAGGATGGCATCCGGGATCACGATCTTGCCGATGTCGTGCAGAATGGCGGCCTTTTCCAGACGGGCCACCTCGTCGGCGGGCAGATCCAGCCCCTCGGCCAGCAGCCGGCAGTAGTGTGCCACCCGCCGGCTGTGACCTGCCGTGTAGGTGTCGCGTTTTTCGATCATGTCGACCAGGGACAGAACGGTCTGCTCGTAGTTGGCCAGGCGTGATTCCTGAAGCTGCTGATTCGCCTGCCGCGTGTGATAGGCGCTCAGGGCAAAGCCGAGATCCCCGGAGAGCTGTTCAAGCATGGCGACCTCCTGTATCTCGAAGCCGCCTTCCCGTCGGCTGTACAGGCAGAGCACGCCATGCGGCGCGGCGAAGGCGTCGGGGCGCAGGGGCAGGGCCAGGGCTCCGGTGACGTCTTCCGGCAGAGGCTGGCCGCAACGGTCCTCGGGGTCCGGCAGCTTCAGGCTGCGATTTTCCTGCATGGCGTTTCGTGCCAGGCAGCTTTCCTCGAGATTGAGCAGCTGGCGCTGGTGTTCCACCGATCCGTAGGCCTGGGCGGCGGCCTGGAGCGTGCCATCCTCGCCCTCGAGCGCTACCCAGGCAAAGGCGTAATCGGGGTGGGCCACCAGTCGGTCGCAGCAGGACTTGAGCAGCTGGTCGGGCTGATTGGTGGTGATGATGATCTGGTTGATGTCCGCCACGGCCTTGATGATGTGGTTCAGCCTTTGGGCCTGACCAAGCAGTCCTTCAATCTCGGTGGTGCGTTCGGCCACCCGTTGCTCAAGATTCTCGTTGAGCCGGTTCAGTTCGCGCCGATGAAAGCGCAGTCGCCGATTGTTCTGAAGCGACCAGAGCGCCAGCACCAGGACCAGAATCAGCCCGAGCGCCGAGGCTATCGCCTGGGGCGCGTAGCGGTCGATGATGTCACGCAGGTGGATTTCCCGAAGGAAGGCGTAGGGGCCGATCTGCAGAATCTTCAGCGTCTCATGCACCGGCTGATAGTTCATGGGCAGGGTCCAGCCGGCAGCGTGGGCCGCCCTTGCAGCCGGGTCGTCCGGCGCCATTTCCAGCAGGGCAATGGCGACCGCCTTGGCCAGGTTCTCGGACACCCCCGGCATGCGCGCCAGGGGCCACTCCGGGTAGAGTCGGGTGCTGACGACGTAGGGGTATCCCGCAGGCCGGGTCGGGTTGAGCACGTGGAAGGTTTCGGGCGAGATACTGCTTTCCCGGGCCATTTGCTCGATTGTCCCGGTGCGGGCAATGCCCGCATCGACCATCCCGGTCCGAACCGCTTCCACGACCGCATCATGGGTGCCAAGAAAGACGATTTCCTCGAAATCACGCTCCGGGTTGATGTCCGCGTCCAGTAGTTCCCGCCAGCCGACATGCCAGCCCCCGAAGGACTGGGGGTCGACCGCGGCAAAACGCTTGCCGACCAGGTCCTCAAGGTCGTGAATGTCCCGCCGGTCCGCACGGGTGAGGATTGTTCCGCCAAACACGCCCACGGCGGGCCCGTCCGCGATTTGCGTGCGCAGGGTTGCCACTGGCCTTGCGCCGTAAAGCATCTCCAGGGCCACGAAGTAGGCGGAGTTTGCCAGCACGAAGTCGATGCGCTGGCTGCGGGCGGCCAGATGAATTTCGTCGAAATCCAGCGGCTCGATCACGAATCGATAACCGGCCACATGCTCGTCGAGGTACGCTGCCGTCGGATCCCAGAAGGTTCGGGCCTTGTCCTCGCCGCGCAGGGCGAGCACGCCAATGGTGACTGTGGGTTCGGGCAGGTTTTCGGCACCCATTTCTTCTGCTGCCGGGGAAGCCTGGGTCAGCAGGATCATCAGGCAGGTGATCCGGAAAACCCAGTGCACGGTGCGAGCGATGGGTGAATGCTCGGGCAAGTGGCTTCTCCTGAAAAGAGTCGATCCCAACCCTGGGCGGGGCCCCAAAAATGTGGCGGGGCTTTGGGTGGTTAGGGAATCTCTGCACGAATGCTTCAGATTCCCGCGCAGGGCATGGATGCCCTGCCGCACAATGGCGT
>JBNGDJ010000032.1:0-8809 GCA_049974825.1 Halothiobacillaceae bacterium
CACAAGTCCATGGATGGATTTGTGCAGAGTTTCCTAAGGGAAGGTCTGTACGAGTGTAGAGTTTCCCCGCGCGGAGAAGGTCTCGAGTGGCTGCGAACCTTCCCCAAAGTCGATCGGCGTCCGCGCCGAGGGTAAAAACCATGCGCCTCGTTCGCCGAGCAATTCCGGGCATCCTGCTGATGCTCCTCCTGTGGACCATCCTGATTTCCGACCGGGGTGGCGACCCGGTTGTCGCCGGGGTTTTCGGCATTGTCATTGCCCTTGGGGTCGGTCTGCTGTGGGCGGCGCGCAATGCGCCGCCCGGGGCCGATTTCCACTGGCCGGCCGTTCCGGCTTTTCTGTGGTTTTTTCTCGCCCGGTCGGTGCTTGGGGGCCTCGACGTGGCCGCGCGCGCCCTTCTGCCCGGCCGCCGGGTTCGCCCGGGCTTTCTCGAATACCAGACCGACCTGCCTGCCGGACCCCGACGAACCCTGTTTATCGCCTGCATCGGCCTGTTGCCCGGTACCCTGGTGGTGGGCGTGCGCGGCAATCGGCTGCGCATCCATGTTTTGGATGAGCGCATGGCGGCGCGTGCAGACGTATCCGCGCTGGAGGCATCGATTCGCGCGTTGCGCCGGGAGGAGGCATGAACGGCTGGCTGCTGGTTTGTGTCCTGGTGCTGCTGCTTACCGTGCTGGTCGGTCTCTGGCGTGTGGCCGTTGGACCGCGGCCGGCGGACCGAATGCTGGCTGCCCAGCTGATGGGAACTACCGGCGTGGCGCTCCTGCTTGTACTGGCCCAGGTGATGCAGGTGCCGGCCTTTCAGGACGTGGCGCTGGTGCTTGCTCTGCTGGCGATGGTGGCCAGCCTTGCCTTTGTGCGCCAGCGTGGATTGACCGACCCGGGCGGACAGGAAGCGGCCGATGATCGCTGAGATGATCGCGCTGCTGCTGATCAGTTTCGGGGTTCTGTTCTTCGTGGCCGGCACCGTGGGGCTGTTGCGTTTTCCGGATACGCTGTCCCGCTTGCACGCGCTGACCAAGGCCGACAACTTGGGACTGGGGCTGGTGGTGCTTGGCCTGATGTTTCTGGCCGATTCGCCGGGTGAAGTCCTGCGGTTGTTGCTGATCTGGCTGCTGGTGCTTGTGGCCGGCGCCACGGCCAGTCACCTGGTGGGGCAGCGGGCCGACCGTCCCGACCGTGGCGGGGAGGGCGGCTCGTGAACACGACTTGGTTGGTTCTGGATGCGCTTTTGTGTCTTGGGTTGCTGGCCCTGGCCTGGCGGCTGCTGGCCGTGCGCGACCTGTTCCAGGCGGTGGTGCTGTTTATCGTGTTCGGGATCCTGGTTGCCCTGGCCTGGGTTCGCCTGTCGGCGCCGGATGCTGCGTTGGCGGAGGTAGCCATCGGGTCGGGCCTGGCCGGTGCCCTGCTGCTCGCGGCATTGGCACAGCTGCGCAGAACGGGCGTGGCAGCCGGGTCGGGCGGGCGATGCGGACTCTCTCGGTCGTTCGGGGGCAGTGGGCCGGCGCAACGTGTCGACTGGCGCGCGGTTATTCAGATCATCGCGGTGCTTGGTCTGCTCGCGCCGGGGCTTCTGCTGGCCCTTTGGGAGCTGCGTAATGCCGGTTCGAGCCTGGAGCCGCTGGTTTCGGCACAGCTGTCCGAAACGGGTGTTGTCCATCCGGTTACCGCGGTGCTGCTTGATTTTCGTGCCTGGGACACCCTGCTGGAACTGGCGGTGGTCATGCTGGTGGTCATCGCTGCGCTTGGTCTTCGGGACCAGACACCACTATTGCCGGTCAAGGCGGTGCAGGGGCCCGTTCTGGGCAGCAGCGTTGCGCTCTTGCTGCCCCTGCTGATCCTGGTTTCTGCCTACCTGCTCTGGCTGGGTTCCCATGCGCCGGGCGGCGCGTTTCAGGCCGGTGCGGTGCTCGCCGCGGCGTTGGTGATGCTGCGACTGGCCGGTCATGATCTGCTCGGGCGGCTTCCCGGGGCGCTCAAGCACTGGTTGTTGGTTGCTGGGGTGCTGGTTTTCCTGACGCTTGGGCTTGCCATGACGGGCCTGGGCCTGGCCTTTCTCGACTGGCCGGCTGCCTGGGCGGGCACGCTCATCCTGCTGATCGAGGTTTTCGCCACGCTCTCGATTGCCATTGCGCTTGCGGGCCTGTTCGCCGGCCCGGGGAGTATGCGTCCGTGAGTGCATCGCTTGTCCTGTACCTGCTGACCGGGGGGCTCCTGTTTGTCTTCGGGGTGGTCGCCCTTGGCCGTTCGCGTCACTTGTTGCGCCAGATTCTGGCCCTGAACGTGATGGGGGCCGGCGTGTTCATGGTGCTGCTTGTCGTCGCGGCACGGTCGGACTCGCCGGATCCGGTCCCGCAGGCCATGGTCCTCACCGGGATCGTAGTGGCCGTGAGCGCGACGGCCTTCGCTCTGGCCCTGATGCGGCGGCTTGCCTCGGCAACCGGCCAGGCATCCGTGGATGACGAGCCGGAAGAGGGCAGCTCATGAACCCGGTCTGGTTGGCGGCCATCCCGCTGCTGGCCGCGTCGATCGCCGTGGCGGATCGTGCCCGTCGCCGCTTCTGGGGCTTGCTGGGCGCGCTGCTGACGCTGGTTGCGGCGCTGATTGTTTGCACTGGCCCGCAATGGCAGCAGGCCCTGGGCGGCTGGCCGGCCCCTCTGGGGATCGTGCTGTCGATGGATACCCTGTCCCGGGTCATGCTGCTGATGACCGCGGTGGTGGGTGCGGTGGTCAGCCTGTACGCGGCGGCCGACCGGAATCTGGATCACGGCCCGTTCTGGCCCGTCTGGCTGTTGTTGTGGGCCGGGATGAACGCGCTGTACCTTTCCCGGGATCTTTTCAATCTCTACGTGGGGCTGGAAATCATCGGCCTGTCTGCAGTGGCGCTGGTCACCCTTTCCGGCAAGCCGGTCGCCATGCGTGGCGCCATGCGCTACCTGCTGGTCAGCCTGACCGGGTCGCTGGCTTATCTGATGGGCGTGGCGATTGTCTACGGACTGAGCGGCACGCTGGACATGACCCAACTGGCCGAGGCTCTCTCTGCCAACTGGGCGGCCGCGATGGCGCTGGCGCTGATGACGGCGGGCCTGCTGGCGAAGACCGCGCTGTTTCCGCTGCATGCCTGGCTGCCGCCGGCTCATGCTTCGGCGCCGGCGGCGGTCAGTGCCCTGTTGTCGGCGCTGGTGGTCAAGGCCTCGTTCTATCTGCTTTGGCGCCTGTGGGCCGAGGTCTTTTCTGTGCTGCCGATGACCGCGGCCGGTGGCCTGTTCCTGCTGGTTGGGGCCGCCGCCGTGTTCTGGGGCGGGTTGCAGGCGCTGGCGACACCGCGACTGAAGCTGCTGGTCGCCTGGTCCACCGTCGCGCAGCTTGGATACCTTGCGCTGCTGCTTGGCCTGCTTGCCCGCCACGGCGACCAGCCGGTGATCCGCTCGGCCCTGCTGCTTTTTCTCATTGCCCATGCCACCGCCAAGGCCACGATGTTCCTTGCGGCCGGCAATTTTCAGCGGGCCGCCGGCGGGCGTGATGAAATCACGGCAATCGGCCCGGCTATCGATCGTGACCGCATGAGCCTGTTCGCCTTCGGTATCGCCGGGGCCAGCCTTGCCGGCTTGCCGATCACGGGCGGGTTTCTTGCCAAGTGGCTGATGCTGGATGCTGCGTTTTCCCTGGATTCCTCCTGGGTCGTCGTCGTGGTGTTGCTTGGCGGGTTGATCACCGCGGCGTACACCCTGCGGGTCGTATCCACAGGCTTTGCGGTCGCCACCCATGATCAGCCTGATCCGAAAATCGAGCCGGTACCGGCCCTGATGCGCTGGGCCACTCTTGTGCTGGCGCTGGTGACAGTGGCCCTGGGGCTGGGCCTGGGATCGGAGCTGGCGGGGCTTGATGCGGGGTTGGGCGTCGATGACTGAGCTTCTTCCGCCGATCCTTCTGGGCATCTCACTGGCAACCGCCGTGGCGATCTTTTTCCTGCCCGAGTCGTGGATGGTCACGCGCACGGCGCTCAACCTCGGCGGGGCGACGCTCAAGCTGCTGCTGGTACTGCACCTGGTCGGCCAGGTGCGCGAGGGTCTGGACTATCGGTTTGCCCTGTCGATCCTGCCGGGGCTGGATCTGGTGCTGGTGGTGGATGAACTGGCGCTGCTGTTTCTTACCCTTTCCGCCGTCCTGTGGTTGGTGACAACCATCTACGCCATCGGCTATCTGGAACATGCCCCGGATCGCAGTCGCTTCTTCGGGTTCTTCAGTCTCTGTGTCAGTGCCACGGCCGGCATCGCGCTGTCGGGCAACCTGTTTACCTTCGTGCTGTTCTACGAGTTGCTGACGCTGGCGACCTGGCCGCTGGTGGTTCACCGGGGCACGGCCAGGGCGTTGGCTGGCGGGCGGGTGTATCTGGCCTATACCCTGGCCGGGGGGGCATTGCTGCTGCCCGCGGTGATTTTCCTGCATCTGCTTGTCGGCAGTCCCGACTTCCAGCCCGGGGGATACCTGCAGGTGTCAGGTCTGGCGGAGGCTGTGCTGATCGCCATTTTCCTGCTGTTGATGGTCGGGATGGGTGTCAAGGCCGCCCTGGTGCCGCTTCATTCCTGGCTGCCGCGGGCCATGGTCGCCCCGGCCCCCGTATCGGCCCTCCTGCATGCGGTCGCGGTGGTCAAGGCCGGGGCTTACGGCATCGTGCGCGTGGTGTACGAGGTTTTCGGCATCGACCTGACGGTTGCGCTGGGCATGGATTCGGTGCTGCTGGGCCTGGCGGTGTTGACGATTATCTACGGTTCGGTCCGGGCGCTGGCCGCGCAGGGTATCAAGCAACGTCTGGCCTACTCGACCGTGAGCCAGGTTTCCTACATCACGCTGGGTGTCGCGCTGGCCGGCCCGGTCGCCGCCGTCGGCGGGCTGGTGCACCTGGTGCATCAGGGGCTCATGAAGATCACGCTGTTCTTCGCCGCCGGGGTCATGGCCGAGCGCCTGGGCGTGCATCGCGTTGACCAGATGCAGGGGATCGGGCGGGTACTGCCGGGTACCATGCTGGCCTTTACCATCGCGGCCATGGGAATGATCGGTCTGCCCCCGATGGCCGGATTCATGACCAAGTGGTACCTGGGCACCGGGGCGATGGAAGTCGGGGCGGACTGGATACTCGGTGTGCTCGTGATTTCCAGCCTGCTCAATGCGGCGTACTTTCTGCCCTTGATTTACGCCGGCTGGTTTGGAACGCCCCCCGAGAAGTGGCCGCAGCCGCGACGGCTGTGCTGGCCCCTTGCACTCATCGCGCCCATGCTGTTTACCGCCCTGGCCTCGTTGCTCGTGGGGCTTTTCGCCGGCATGGCTTTCAGTCCGCAGACCTGGGCGCAGTTGATCGTTCAGCGGGAGTTCTGGCCATGACGCTGATTGCCGTCATTCTCTGGCCACTGTTTCTGGCGGCGCTTGCCAGCATACCGGTGCTGCGAGAGCGGGCCGGTATGCTGGCGCCTCTGGGTGTGCTGCCTGCGTTGTGGCTCTGGCTGGCCGGCCCGATCGACGCGAGCCTGCAGCTGCCCGGCGTGCTGACAGGGGTGACCCTTGCGCTGGATGCCCCCGGCCGTGTTTTTCTTGCCCTGACCGCTCTGGCCTGGCTTGCCGCATCAATCGGGCTGTGGCGGGGCATGGTGGCTGACAACCGCTGGCGGTTCGTTCTGTTCTGGCTGCTGACGCTGGCCGGCAACCTGACCTGGGTGCTGGCGGGTGATGCCGTGAGCTTCTACCTCGGTTTCACGCTCATGAGCCTGGCCGCCTGGGGTCTGGTTGTGCATTCGGGTCAGCCACCGGCATTGCGCGCGGGCAGGGTGTACCTGGTGATGGCGTTGGCGGGCGAGATGGCGATTCTTGCCGGGCTGATGATGCGGGTAGCAGCGGCTGGATCGGCGGACTTTCAGACATTGGCAACCCATCCGGTGGACCTGGTCACGGTCCTGCTGCTGTTTCTCGGGTTCGGAATCAAGATCGGTGTTCCGCTGCTGCACATGTGGCTGCCGCTGGCGCATCCGGCGGCGCCGGTTCCCGCCAGCGCGGTACTCTCCGGGGTGATGCTCAAGGCGGGCATTGCCGGCTGGCTGCGTTTTCTGCCCGGTGCCGTGGCCATGCCGGAATGGGGCGTGGTGCTGATTGTCGTTGGAATCCTCGCCATGTTCCTTGGCGTGGTGGTCGGCCTGGCCCAGTCGCGGCCCAAGACCATTCTGGCCTACTCAAGCATCAGCCAGATGGGCTGGTTGACCGCAGGCGTCGGACTGTGGCTCGCTGCCGAAGGCCCGTCCGAGGCGCTGCTCGCGGCCGTTCTGCTTTTTGCCCTCCATCATGGCCTGGCCAAGAGCGCGCTGTTTCTGAGCCTTGGCCTGGTCCCGGGTGGCCGACTCACCCCCGGGTTGCGCCTGCTGGCCTGGCTGCCGGCCCTGGCCCTGGCCGCCCTGCCGATGACCAGCGGCATGGTCGCCAAGGCCGCGCTCAAGGGGCAGTTCATGGTGGGTGGCCCGGCCCTGGACGTCCTGCTGATCCTGGCGGGGATGGGAACCTTCTGGCTGATGCTGCACTTCTTCGCGCAACTGCCCAAGCAGAAATCGGCATCCCGTTTCCAGGTCGATCCCTGGCTGCTCGGAAGCTGGATCCTGCTGGTTCTCGTCGGGCAGGGGCTGTTCTGGTGGTGGCCGCAGCCTGAGCTTGCCCGGGCGCAACTTGAGGCCGGCAAGCTACTCTCGTCACTCTGGCCGGCAGCGCTGGCGCTGGTCATCTACTTTTGGCTGGATCGCATCGGGCGTCTGCCGCGTCACTTGCTCCCCGCCTGGCCGGAAGGGGACGTGCTGGCTGGGTTTGAGCGGATCTGGCAGAGAGCGGTTCGGGGCATCCGCCTTTTGGGCGCGGGTTTTGACCGGGGACAACAGCAGGGTTGGGCCGGGATTTGCCGCCATGCCGAGGCGCTGAGCGGTCTGCTTGTCCGGCTGCTGGCGCAGGAGCGCAACATGCGCCTGTGGCACCACTTTATCCTGATCTGGGCGGCCCTGCTACTGGTGGTTGCCCTGCTGCTTGTGCCCGGCTGAGGCACGCGACTTGCAGCGTTTTGTTGCGCATGAAAAACCCCGCCGGGTGGCGGGGTCGGGATCAGGTTTGGCCGATCGGGGCGCGATCAGCGATCCGTGCGGTAGATCTTTTCCGGATTCATCTTGGTGCTCCACGGCAGGCCGCTGTTCTGCCAGCCGTTCTTCAGGCGGAAGCCAGCACGTTCGCCTTCCTTGATCGTCCCACCCTGAAAGCCGTTGATCACGTACTTGGCGTTCGGGAAGCCGTTCTCGCGCAGGAACCTGGCGGAAGGCTCACCGCGCTCGCTGCCGGAGCGGCACATGGTGACGATCACCGCATCACGGGACAGGCCACGCGCTTCAAGCGCCGCTTCGACTTCCTTCACGAAGTTCGGGTTGCGTTCGGGGTCAAAGCGGTTCTTTTTTGAATCCCACTTGTCACGATTCACGATCAGGAACGGGATATTGGCGTGCACGGCGTCGGTGTTGCCCACGAACATGATTTCGACCGGGTCACGCACGTCAATAAAGAGGAACTCGTCTCCCTGCTCCTGCACCATTTCCCGGGCTTCCTGCGGCGTCACGCCGATGTTGTCGCTCGCATGGACCGGTGACAACAGGAAAAGGCCAAGAACGGCGGCCAGCATCATCTTGCGCATTGAATTGCTCTCCTTGGTATCAGTAAATTCGATCATTCTGATTTTCCACTAATCCATTGAGCGATTCAAGGCATGCATCAGGTTTAATTATGAGTTGGGGCTGAGTGCGGCAAACGGCGGGCGTCAAGCGGGCAGACGCCCGGAAAACGCAGCGCATCTCTGTCCCGGCAGAGGCTCAGCCTGCCGGGGGCATATGCTCCTTCCCGGCACCGCGAGACATCGCGGCTGGCGCGCTGAACAGAAAGTCAATGCGTTCGTGTCGACATGCGCTTGATCAATTGAACGAGAACAGCGGGATCAGCTTGTAGCCCTGGGTTTGCCAGCCGATCAGCGAGACGAAGCCATCCCCGGTCATTTCCAGCCCTTCGTGCAGGCTGTCGTTGTCGATGCCGAAGACCTCCGTGGCCACGGCGCAGACTTCCATCCGCACACCCAGCCGATCCAGTTCCCGGATCTCGTCACCGATGCGGGCCAGCGCATCCGTGTGGTTGAAGGCCAGGTCATCGCTCGGGTCGGTGGTCAAAAACTTCACCGTCGGCCCGATAAACACGAGCACCAGCTCCGGCTCCAGGCCCTGACGGACAAAGTTCGCATGGGTTCCGCGGATGATGTTCAGATAAAAGGCGGTCGTTTCGGGATCGGTAAAGTCGATCAGGAAGACGCCCCGGGCTTCCTCAACGCCCTGCAGGGCCGCCGTGTCGTCGTAAACCGTTGGGTCGCTCGCCTGCAGCGGGCCGGCGCCAAGCCAGAAAAATCCGGCCAGGATCATCAGAATCATCTTGCCTGTCTTCATGTACGTGCTCCTGCGTTTTGCCTTGGACCTGCCGGGCCTGCGTGCAGCCGCCAGGTCGTCGAATGGTGTTCCGGTCGATCTCGCCCGGTCACGCCGCGCCCGCGGGTCAGGGACGCGGCGACTGTCGCCCGCCGAAATGGTTAGGCGGCTAATAAATTGTGCGGCAGTACAGACCCGGCTGTTAAATGAAAGATTGTTGCGCCGGATCAATCCCGTTCATGGCTGGATCGTCCGACCGGATCTGGTCTCATCGACCGTTTATCCCGAGAAACCGACCACTGGTGCGGGTCTCGTTGTGCAACCCGGGCTGT
>JBNGDJ010000032.1:8909-22641 GCA_049974825.1 Halothiobacillaceae bacterium
CCGGGCGAAGTGTCCGAAGGCGTCACGCAGGACCTGCATTGTGCATTCAACAAACCAGGAGCAACCGTCCGTGGTATCGCGCAGCCAAGCGAAAGGGTTCACGCTGATTGAAGTGATGATCGTGGTGGTGATCGTCGGCATCCTCGCCGCCATCGCTTTTCCCGCCTACAGCGACTATGTGCGCAAGACGCACCGGGCCGATGCCAAGGCCAAGATGCTGGAGCTGGCGCAGGAGATGGAGCGGTGCTACATCCAGAGTAGTGCCTACACGGGGTGCGGGAATGCGGAAAACACAGATCGATACGTCATAACCCTCGGGGTGACCGCGAACAGTTACACGATCACCGCGACGCCGAATACGGTGGGCGGTCAGGACCAGGATGCCTGCGGCACCATGACCTACAACCACCTGGGGCTGGGTACGCCGGAAATGCCGGCCGAGTGCTGGAACTGATGGACGGTCCAATCCAATGATGAGGCGAGGCAATTCCTTGATGCGTGATCAACGGGGCCTCACCCTGCTGGAGCTGATGTTCACCATCGCGGTGCTTGTCGTCCTGCTGGGTGTGGGTGTCCCGAGCTTTGTGGGCACAATCCAGGAGAACCGGGCGGTCAGCACGGCCAACGATCTGCTCTATCACCTGAAGATGACCCGCAGCGCCGCCGTTGAAAAGGCGCGGGTGTTCCGTTTCTGTCCCCGAGATCCGGACGACGCCACCAGTTGCGGTGATGATTGGGCCGACGGCTGGCAGGTCCTGGACGTCGACGACAGCGAACAGGTTGCCGCGGCCAACGCCCCGTCGAATGCGACGGTGTCGGTGCTCGACTCCGGTGGAAGCGCCATTACCCAAGTTGATTTCGCGGCCACGGGTACGATTGATGGCGGCGGCACACCGATTTCCCTGGTGGTTCAGTCGGGCAGCAAGTCCCGCTGGGTTTGTGTGCGTGGTGTCGGCAATTCGCGCGTGGAGGAAGAGGCATGCACCTGAACCAAGGCAAGTTCATGGATTGGCCATTACGCTCCCAGCGGGGGTTCAGCCTGCTCGAGGCCATGATTTCCGTGGTCATCCTGTCGTTTGGCCTGCTCTCCATTGCGGCCTTGCAGGTCAAGTCCCTGCAATACTCCCACAACAGCTACCAGCGCAGCGTGGCCATCAACCAGGCCAACGATGCCGTCGAACGACTCTGGGCCGGGGTCTGTGGCCTTTCCGATGCCGGTGTTCTGGACGACATCGAAGAAGACTGGAAGGCCGCGCACCGAGGCAATACCGACGGCATGGCGGAATGGGACGGAACCATCGAGGCTTCCGGCGGCACACCGCCCGCTTACGAGATCACCATCGAATGGGAAGATCCTCGCCTTGATCTTGATGCAGACGGCAACCCGATCAAGACAGAGTTTGTCTACACCACGATTATCCCCGAAATTGACTGCGGCTCCTGAGGCTTGATGCAGTGGATGTCGGTGCGTTTCTGAAAAGTCAGAGGAAGGGCCAGATGACAGGCAGGTATCACAAACCGCGACAAACGGGCGTCACGCTGATCGAACTGATGATCGGCATGGTGCTTGGATTGTTTATCGTGGGCGGGGTGATCGGAATCTTTGTGGCCAACCAACAGTCGGCCGCGGAAAAGCGCGGGCTGGACAATACGCAGGAGGCGTTTCGGTATTCCGCGTACACGATTTCACGAGTGGTACGCAACAGTTCCGGGTTTTTGGATCCCATCGATGATGACAAGCTGGTTGTGTCGATCAATCGGAATCCGGAGATGCCAGACTGCCTTGGTTATAGTACAGAGAAAGGCGACCCGGGCGACCCCGATCCACGTAATGAATTCTACTTTACGTCGGAAAACGGCGTTGGGGTATTGCGTTGCGCGAGCTATGACGAGGACGGGAATCTAGACGGCGATGAAATTCTGGTCGAGGGTTTCGACCTGACCCAGACGGGTTTCACGTTTGCCTTGCCCGATGCGGCGAGCAACTGGATTTCCGACAGCGATTACGTGACGCACGGTGCGCTCGCGAGTGATGAATGGGACGATGTGATTGCCGTGCGCGTCCACATGCGCACGGAGCCGGGCCTGTCATCCGTCTTTACGGCCACTTCAAGGCAGGTGGTGCTGGCACAAGCGAGTTAGAGCGGTGCGGGCGGCAGTGCCGGTGGATCTGGGGGCGGCGGTACCGGGGGCGGTGATGGTGGTGCCGGAGAGGAAGATACCGAGGATGCCGGAGCCGATGAAGACACTGAAAAGGAAAACGACAAAGGCAAAGGCAAAGGCAAAGGCAAAGATAAGTAAAAAAATATATAAAGTCAGGTGGTTCAGGGCGGCAAGGTGAAGCTGAGATGATCAGAAAGGGCCTCTGTATGGTGAAGGCTATTGTTTTAGCAGCCTGATTGGCGTCATTGATGCGCCAATCTTGCTCGGTTTTTTCGGGATTTGAACGAAGGATGGCGGTGAGGGTGATTATGAATAGAGTCAAGGAAAAGGGGGCTGCGCTGATTGTCAGCATGATCCTGCTGACGGTGGCCACCATTGTGACGGTCGCTTCAATGCGCGGTGGCACCATGCAGGAGAAAATGACCGCCAACCAGCACAACAAGACGATTTCCCTTATGGCGGCCGAGGCGGGAGCGAGCGCGATAATCGCTTGGGCCAATGACCCGGACTCCAGTGTAGACATGGCGAATATCGAGTCCGAAATAACAAGTGCTTTTTCTTCCGACACTCAGGTCTCAGGTGGCTCTCAGGGGTTTTACCGGGTCGCAGATATTGATTCGACCGAGAGATGGGTGGAAATTGAGGGTGTCTCCAAGACAGCGGTCGATGCCCCCGAGCTCGCGAGCACGACGATCAGGATCGAATACAGTTCCGGAAGCGATTTTGCCAATGATGCACCTGCAGCCATCAGCTGTTTCGGCGGTGCCTGCGATATCAGGTCTGGAACGGGTGGACACAATCAAATTGACGGCCGCGATCATGCATTGCCTTCCGCGACCTGTAATGGGGGCACCTGTCGGATGAATCCGATTGATGAAACGAATCCTGATCTTGCCAAACCTTCGGTCTACCTCGAGAGCGGTGGCACACTGGATGGTGATACGGGGGATGGAGGCGCTTATCGCGGCTTGCATCAAAATGGCACGGAAACGACCGACGATAGCGATTTTTCCGTATGGGAGCCGGACGACTATACGGCCCTGGATAGTGATGTGCCTGACGGAGGAGCCTTTTTCGGGGATGACGGCGTCGGTCAGATCAACTCTGGTGCATACGAGTTTGGCGATCGTGCTGATCCGAAAATCACCTATGTGAACGAGGACACGAAAGATTCGGGTAATAGCAACTACGCCGGGCTTTTTATTATTGACGGTGCAGACTTTGAATTCACTGGGACCGTGATTTTTGAGGGCTTGGTCGTGATCAAGGGTTGCGGTTCTCTCAGTATGGGAGGGACGCCGATTGTCTACGGGGCGATTGTGATCGACAGTACCGGATGTCCGGCTGACTATGATGCCTTTGCCGGCAACGGAACGCCTTCGGTGCGTTTTAGCAGTGAAGCTCTGGATAACGTCTCAAATCTCTTCGGCGCCTTTGATGTTTCGACCTGGCGGGAAGTGATCCCGAGCAGCTGACTGATGAACTGTCATGCGCATTTAGGCAGGCTCACCTGCTCGAGTTAACCGCCGCAGAGCTTTTACAACCCTGGTGGTGGTTCAGGCATCGGGCAAAAGTCCTTTTTCCTTCGCCGCCAGCTTGACGGTGACCAGCGCGGCCAGGCCGATAAATACCGCGCTGATAATCAGGCAGCCCTCGATGCCGATTTTCTGGTAGGCCAGGCCGGACAGGACGGTACCCACCAGCCGGCCACCGGCATTGGCCGCGTAGTAAAAGCCGACATTCATGGCGGCCTTGTCAAAGTCCGAGTACTTCAGGATCAGGTAGGAGTGCAGGGCGGAGTTCAGCGCGAATACCACGCCGAACAGGGCCAGCCCCGCCACCAGGACGACTGACGGGTTCAGGTCCAGGGCCAGGCCGCCCCAGATCAGCAGGGGCACGGCCGTGAGGGCCGTGGTCCAGCCGGCGACGGTGGGCGCGCCGATATCCCGCTCCTTCGCCTTGAGCAGCTTCGGTGCCAGCGCCTGCACGAGTCCATAGCCGATGACCCACAGTGCAAGATAGGCGCCCACGTGCTCGAAGTTCCAGCCAATGGACACGAGGAACACGGGCAGGGCGACCACGAACCACACATCCCGCGCTCCGAACAGGAACACCCGCGCACCCGAGAGCCAGTTGATGGCCGGCTCGCGTGCGAAGATGCCCGAGAACTTCGCTTTCTCCTTGGTCTTGCCCATTCCGCGCGGCAGGCGCAGGGTCATCAGCAGCGACAGAAACAGCATCCCCGCCAGGATCACCAGCGCCCACTGAAAGCCCACCGAGGCGAGCAGAGCGGCACCCACGAAAAAGCCCACGCCCTTGAGTGCATTCTTCGAACCGGTAATCCAGGCGACCCACCGGAACAGCTTCTGGTCGCCCTCGCCGGAGACCATCTTCACGCCCGCCTTGGCGCTCATCTTGTTCAGGTCCTTGGCAATGCCCGACAAGGCCTGGGCGAACATCACGTAGGCAACGGTCAGCCAGGCCTCGGGCACGGTCAACATCAGCAGGGCGAACACCTGCAGCGCCGTGCCGACCTGCATGGTCAGGTTAAGCCCCATGCGCGCTGCCAGCCAGCCGCCCACCAGGTTGGTGACGATGCCGAAGAACTCGTAGAACAGAAACAGCAGGGCGATTTCGAAGGGGCTGTAGCCGAGCTGGTAGAAGTGCAGCACCACCAGCATGCGGATTGCCCCGTCAGTGACGGTGAAGGCCCAGTAGTTACCGGTGATGACCAGGTATTGCCGCAGGGCGAGGGGAATCATCTTGGGATCTCCGCTTGGGGATTCGGGGCAGGTGTGGCGGCGTGGGTGTCCGCGCTGCGGGTGATTTGCCAACTTGGCCGAAACACGGGTCCGCCACCATCAAGGCAGGCGGAGAACCATCCGGCGGGTCTGATCATGTCGTGGCGGCATCAAGCCTGGCAATGGCCTGCTGCCGCCTGACCGGGACAACCGGCTCAGAGTGCGCGGGCAACCTTGTCGGCCAGTTCCATCATCCGGTTGGCATAGCCCCACTCGTTGTCATACCAGGCAAGCACCTTGATCAGGCCGCCGTCGATCACCATGGTCGAGGGCGCATCAACGATCGACGAACGCGGGTCATCCACGTAGTCGATGGAAACCAGCGGCAGCTCTTCGTAGCCGAGGATCCCCTTCAGCGACCCTTCGGCCGCTTCGCGCAGGTATTCGTTGATCTGCTCGGCCGATGCCGGGCGAGAGGGCACGAACACGAAGTCGGTGAGCGAGGCATTGAGCAGCGGTACTCGCACGGCCAGGCCGTTGAGCTTGCCGTCGAGCTCGGGGAAGATGTCTCCAATCGCCTTGGCCGACCCGGTGGTGGTCGGGGAGAGCGACATGCTCGAGGCGCGGGCCCGGCGCCAGTCCTTGTCCCCCTTGTCGACCACGACCTGGGTATTGGTCAGGTCGTGCATGGTGGTCATGGTGCCGCGCTCGATGCCGACTGTTTCCTGAAGTACCTTCACCACCGGTGCAAGGCAGTTGGTAGTGCAGGAGGCGGCCGTGACAATGCGGTGATTCTCGGGGTCGTAGAGATGATCGTTGACACCCATGACCACGTTCAGCACGGACGGGTCCTTCACGGGGGCGGCCACCACGACCTTGCGCAGGCCCTGTGCGAAATAGGGCTCAAGCTTCGACACCGTTCGGAATGCCCCGGTGGCCTCGATCATGATCTCGGCGCCGCTGGACTTCCAGTCGACCGCGGCGGGGTCTGCCTCGCGGGTGAAGGGAATTGCGCGGCCGTCAGTCACGATAGCCTCGTCTGTGGCGGTGACCTCTCGATCCCAGCGACCGTGGACCGAGTCGAACTTGAGCAGATGCGCCATGCAGTGGGCATCGCCCGCCGTCTCGTTGATGTGGACGAGCTCGAGCTCAGGGTTTTCCCAGGCAGCCCGCAGGCCGAGGCGGCCCATCCGCCCGAAACCGTTGATGGCGTACTTGATCGGCATGTATTCGTTCTCCGCTGTTGATGGCGCCGGTGCTGCCGGCCCTGCAGCACCAGCATGAATCTGCCGGCGCTTGTCCAACCCGCCACTTTAGCCGGCGGTTGTTGAGAAATTATTACATCCGAAACAGCGAATGTAATGCTTTTCAAGGTTTTCTGCGCAGTCCTGCCTTCTCGGACTTCGAGGTTCACGACACGCCATCCTGTGGCAGGGCTGCGTCAGACCAGTGCGCGGCCCTGGACTTTGGGAGCCTCGAAAAACTTTTCGAGGTTCGCCTTTCAGGATCATGGCTCGTGGCTTTTGCGCCGCTTTCGGTTGCGGCCGACATCGCCGGTCAAGGCAAGGAGGGGAGAACGGCGTCTTGCGCTGCCACGGTCGCGCTCGTGCACGCGCTTCAGATGGACAGGAATATCATGATTCGGTAACCTTTATGCCCCATGAGCATGCGGCTCGCCCGGTTCATGCGCGGCATACCCCGCGACTCGGGGCAGCCCGGGCGGGCCGAACAGTCGAAGATGCAACCAGACGGGGTGCCCCGACCGCAGTCAGAGGCTCGAGGCATCCCGTTTTGGTGCCTGCGCCCCGACGCTCTGCCGAGTC
Organism: Halothiobacillaceae bacterium; assembly: GCA_049974825.1. Classification (GTDB taxonomy): domain Bacteria; phylum Pseudomonadota; class Gammaproteobacteria; order Halothiobacillales; family Halothiobacillaceae; genus JBKHDT01. The sequence goes on from JBNGDJ010000032.1 coordinate 15,637, forward strand.
GGTCATCACCGGCAATCGCGCGCTGACGGGCGCTCGTCACGCACCCCGGAAACTTTTCGGCGTGCCCAGGTTTGGTACGGAGGCACAATTGACACACAAGGCGCTTCTTGCTCTTGAAGACGGGACCGTCTTCCACGGAATCGGCCTGGGCGCCACGGGCGAGGCAGTCGGGGAGGTCGTGTTCAACACGGCCATGACCGGTTACCAGGAAATCCTGACTGACCCGTCTTACCGCAAGCAGATCGTGACACTGACCTACCCGCACATCGGCAACACCGGGGTGAATGCCGAAGACGAGGAGGCCAGTGCCGTTCATGCGGCGGGTCTGGTGATCCGTGATTTGCCGGTACGTCACAGCAACTGGCGGTCTGAAGAAGGGCTGGACGAGTATCTGGCTCGCCACGAGACCATTGGCATCGCCCAGATTGATACCCGAAAGCTCACGCGCATCCTGCGCGAGAAAGGCGCCCAGAACGGTTGCCTGATGGCGGGGGACAACATCGATCCCCAAGTCGCCGTGGAAAAGGCCAGCGCCTTCGCTGGGCTGGCCGGTATGGACCTGGTCCGGGAAGTGGGTGTCGAAAGCCCCGTGACCTGGGATCAGGGCAGCTGGACGCTCATCGACGGACTGCCCGAGCCGCGCGCGCAGTTCGATCGGCACGTGGTGGCCTGGGACTATGGCTGCAAGCGCAATATCCTGCGGATGCTGGTCGATCGCGGCTGCCGCGTGACCCTCCTTCCGGCGCGCACGCCGGCTGCCGAGGTGCTGGCCATGAAGCCGGACGGCATCTTCCTGTCCAATGGCCCGGGTGATCCGGCCGCCTGCGACTATGCCATCGACAGCATCCGCGCGGTGCTCGATTCGGGTATCCCGATCTTCGGCATTTGCCTCGGTCATCAGCTGCTCGGCCTGGCCAGCGGGGCCCGGACGATCAAGATGAAGTTCGGGCATCACGGTGCGAACCACCCGGTGCAGGATCTGCGTACCGGGCAGGTGATGATCTCAAGTCAGAACCACGGTTTCGCGGTAGACGAGGACAGCCTGCCTGACGTGCTCGAGTCCACGCACCGCTCGCTGTTCGATGGCAGTCTCCAGGGAATTCGCCGCCGTGACGTGCCGGCATTCAGCTTCCAGGGCCACCCGGAAGCCAGTCCCGGGCCGCACGACGTGAGCGGGCTGTTCGACGAGTTCGTCTCGTCGATGGACGCCCGCCGCGGTTGAATTTGCCCGGCAAACCTTCTCGGGAAACGCTGCACAAAGCCTTGCGAGATAACCTCTGCATGATTGCAGAGTTTTCCCGGGGCGTTTGTGCGGGCACGCCCGGATCGGCAGCGATCCGGGCGTGCCTGTGCGAATTGAACTAAAAAAATCGTGGGGAATTTCCTCGATACGCCCGCCCAGGGCAGCTGCTGCCGCATTCATCGCCTCAGGCTGAACCAACATGCCCAAACGCACCGACATACAGAGCATCCTCCTGATTGGCGCCGGGCCGATCATCATCGGCCAGGCCTGCGAGTTCGACTACTCCGGGGCCCAGGCTTGCAAGGCCCTGCGCGAGGAGGGGTACCGGGTGATCCTGGTCAACTCCAATCCGGCCACCATCATGACCGACCCGGAGATGGCGGATGCCACCTACATCGAGCCGATCACCTGGCAATCGGTCGCCAAGATCATCGAGCAGGAACGCCCCGACGCGCTTTTGCCGACCATGGGCGGTCAGACCGCGCTCAACTGCGCGCTGGACTTGGCCCGCGAAGGCGTGTTGTCGAAATTCGGCTGCGAACTGATCGGCGCCAACGAAGACGCCATCGACATGGCCGAGGACCGCGAGCGGTTCCGCGAGGCCATGACGGAGATCGGCCTGGATACGCCCAAGTCCTTTATCGTCCACAGCGAAGCCGAGGCGATGGAGATCCAGCCGGAGATCGGGTTCCCGGTGATTATCCGGCCCTCCTTCACGCTCGGTGGCACCGGCGGCGGAATTGCCTACAACCGGGAAGAGTACGAGGACATTGTGCGGCGAGGGCTGGACCTTTCGCCGACCCGCGAGCTGCTGATCGAGGAATCGGTGCTCGGGTGGAAGGAATTCGAGATGGAGGTGGTGCGCGATCGCAGCGACAACTGCATCATTATCTGCTCGATCGAAAACCTGGACCCGATGGGGGTCCATACCGGGGACTCGATCACCGTCGCCCCGGCCCAGACGCTGACGGACAAGGAATACCAGATCATGCGCAACGCCTCGATGGCCGTGCTGCGCAAGATCGGTGTCGAAACCGGCGGCTCCAACGTCCAGTTTGCGATCAACCCGGACAATGGCCGGATGATCGTCATCGAAATGAATCCCCGCGTGTCGCGGTCCTCGGCGCTGGCCTCCAAGGCTACCGGCTTCCCGATCGCCAAGATCGCCGCCAAGCTGGCCATTGGCTACACGCTGGACGAGCTGCGCAACGACATTACCGGGGGTATCACCCCGGCGGCATTCGAGCCGACCATCGACTACGTGGTCACCAAGGTGCCGCGGTTTACCTTCGAGAAGTTTCCGCAAGCCAACGACCGCCTGACGACGCAGATGAAGTCCGTCGGCGAAGTCATGGCCATGGGGCGGACCTTCTCCGAGTCGCTGCAGAAGGCCCTGCGCGGACTGGAGACTGGGATGGACGGGCTGGACGAAGTGCTCGATGCCGCCCTGGACGAGGACGAGGCGCGCACGGTGCTGACCCGCGAAATTCGCCAGCCCGGGGCGCAGCGGCTGTGGTTTCTGGCCGACGCCTTCCGTCGCGGCATGGACGTGGCGCAGATTCACGAGCTTTCGCGGATCGACCCCTGGTTTCTCGACCAGATCGGCCACATTGTCGAGACCGAATGCGCGCTGCGCGGTCGAGCGCTGGGTAGCGTGGATGCCGAGGAGATGTTCGCTCTCAAGCGCATGGGCTTTTCCGACCGTCGACTGGCGCGCCTGCTCGACGAAACCGAAACCACCGTGCGCCGCCACCGTCACGCGCTTGACGTGCGGCCGGTGTACAAGCGGGTCGACACCTGCGCGGCGGAATTCCCGACCGCCACCGCCTACCTCTACTCCACCTACGAGGAAGAGTGCGAGGCCGAACCGACCGCCCGCAACAAGATCATGATTCTGGGTGGTGGACCGAACCGGATCGGCCAGGGCATCGAGTTTGACTACTGCTGCGTCCATGCCGCCTTTGCCCTGCGCGAGGATGGCTACGAGACCTTGATGGTCAACTGCAATCCCGAGACGGTCTCCACCGACTACGACACCTCCGACCGGCTGTATTTCGAGCCGCTGACGCTTGAGGACGTGCTGGAGATCATCGCGGTCGAGAAGCCGCGGGGCGTGATTGTCCAGTTTGGCGGGCAGACGCCGCTGAAGCTGGCGCGGGATCTCGAAAAGGCCGGTGCACCGATTATCGGGACCAGCCCCGATTCGATTGACCTGGCCGAGGACCGCGAGCGCTTCCAGGACATGATTCACCGCCTGGGACTGAAGCAGCCGCCCAACGCAACGGCGCGCTCGGTGGAGGAGGCCGTCCACCTGGCCGCGGACATCGGCTACCCGCTGGTGGTTCGCCCTTCCTACGTGCTGGGCGGCCGCGCCATGGAGATCGTGCACAGCGAGGAAGGCCTGCGCCAGTACATGCAGGATGCCGTGAAAGTCTCCAACGAGTCGCCGGTGCTGCTTGACCGCTTCCTGGACGACGCCACCGAAATGGATGTAGATGCCATCTGCGACGGCGATCAAGTGCTGATCGGCGGGCTGATGGAACACATCGAGATGGCTGGTGTCCACTCCGGCGACTCGGCCTGCTCGCTGCCGCCCTACACGGTGTCCGAGAGCATCATGGGACAGCTGCGCGAGCAGGTGCGCGCCATGGCGCGCGAACTGAACGTGGTCGGGCTGATGAACACCCAGTTTGCCGTCAAGGGAGATGAGGTCTACGTGATCGAGGTCAACCCGCGGGCCTCGCGCACCGTGCCCTTTGTCTCCAAGGCCATCGGCCTGCCGCTGGCCAAGATGGCGGCGCGCTGCATGGCCGGTGCTTCGCTGGCGCAGCAGGGGGCCGTCGAGGAACGCGTGCCGCGGTACTTCTCCGTCAAGGAAGCCGTGTTCCCGTTTATCAAGTTCTCGGGTGTTGATCCGCTGCTGGGGCCGGAGATGAAATCGACCGGCGAGGTGATGGGCATTGGCGAAACCTTCGGAGAGGCCTTCGCCAAGGCCCAGGAGTCTGCCAGCAACCCGCTGCCGACCCGCGGGCTGGCCTTTGTCTCCGTGCGCAAGCGCGACTACGCCGACGCCGTGGCCGTGGCCCGCACGCTCGTGGCCCAGGGCTTTGCTCTCTGCGCCACGCGCGGCACCGCCGCCGCCCTGCGTGAAGGCGGGCTGGAAGTCGACGTGGTCAACAAGGTGACCGAGGGACGTCCGAACATCGTCGACCGGATCAAGAACCGGGAGATCGCGATGATCGTGAACACCACCTCCAGCAGTCGACAGTCCCGCGCCGACTCGTACCACATTCGGCGCGAGGCGCTTAACCACAAGGTGCCGTACTTCACCACGATTGCCGGGGCCGAAGCCATGGCCCTGGCGCTGGATTATTTGAAGCAGGAGACCGTTGTCAATCGACTGCAGGAACTGCACAAGGAGTTTTCATCATGAATCGACCGCCGATGACCCAGGCCGGCGCAGACAAGCTTGAGGAAGAGCTCAAGCGGCTGCGCTCTGTCGAGCGCCCCCGCGTGATCAAGGCGATTGCCGAGGCACGCGAGTTGGGCGACTTGAAGGAAAACGCCGAATACCACGCCGCCCGCGAGGAGCAGGGGTTTATCGAAGGGCGCATCAAGGACATCGAGCACAAGCTCGCCAATGCCCAGATCATCGACGTCACCAAGCTGCCCAACAACGGCAAGGTGATTTTCGGCGCCACCGTCGTGGTGCTTGATGTCGACAGCGACGAGGAAACCCGCTACCGCATCGTGGGCGACGATGAGGCCGACATCAAGCAGAACCTCATCTCCGTCCACTCACCCATTGCCCGGGCGCTGATCGGCAAGTCCGAGGGGGACGAAGTCGAGTTCGAGGCCCCCGGCGGACGCCGGTCCTATGAAATTCTCGAGGTGTTGTACATCGACTGACGCCCTGACCGTCGTTGACGCCCGCATCGGAACCGACAGGAAGCGACATGCTTGACCCGAAACTCCTGAGAAACAGCCTGGACGAGGTCGTCGCCTCGCTGGCCCGCCGTGGTTATACGCTGGATGCCGAACGCTTTGCCGAACTGGAGGCCGAACGCCGGCAGGTCCAGGTGGAGGCCGAGCAGCTGCAGGCCGAGCGCAAGGCGCGTTCCAAGGCCATCGGTCAGGCCAAGGCCCGTGGCGAGGATGCCGCCGACCTGATGGCCGAGGTGGCCGCCATGGGCGACCGGCTGGACCGGGCCACCCGGCGCAACGAGGAAATCCAGGCCGAGCTGGAGGCGCTGTACCTGGAAATCCCCAATATGCCCGCGCCGGAAGTGCCCGACGGAACCGACGAGGAACACAATGTCGAGGCCCGTCGCTGGGGCGAGGTGCCGGCGTTTGATTTCGAGCCGAAGGATCACGTCGCCCTTGGTGAGCAACTGGGCGGCATCGACTTCGAGGCGGCGGCCCGGCTGACCGGATCGCGCTTCGTCACGCTGGCCGGTCCGGTCGCGCGCCTGCATCGGGCGCTTGCCCAGTTCATGCTCGATCTGCACACGTTGGAGCATGGATACACCGAGACTTACGTTCCCTACATCGTTCATGCCGACAGCCTGCGAGGTACCGGTCAGCTGCCCAAGTTCGAGGAAGACCTGTTCCGGCTTGAGGGTGACCACCCCTGGTACCTGATTCCCACGGCCGAGGTGCCGGTCACCAACCTGGTGCGTGATCGGGTGCTTGAGGCGGCTGAACTGCCCATGCGCCTGGTGGCGCACACGCCCTGTTTTCGGTCCGAGGCTGGTTCCGCCGGCCGGGATACCCGCGGCATGATTCGCCAGCACCAGTTTGACAAGGTCGAGCTGGTCCAGATCGTGCGCGCCGAAGAATCCGAAGCGGCACTGGAGGCGCTGACCGGACATGCCGAGACCGTCCTCCAGCGCCTGGGATTGCCCTATCGCGTCATGACGCTCTGCGCCGGGGACATGGGCTTTTCAGCCCGCAAGACCTACGACCTGGAAGTCTGGCTGCCGGGGCAGGGCAAGTACCGCGAGATTTCATCCTGCTCGAACTTCGGTGACTTTCAGGCACGGCGCATGAAGGCCCGCGTCCGGATCGATGGCGGCAAGCCGGAGCTGGTGCATACCCTCAACGGCTCGGGTCTTGCCGTGGGCCGCACCCTGATTGCCGTGCTCGAAAATGGCCAGCAGGCCGATGGTTCCGTGATGATTCCCGAGGCCCTTCGCCCCTACATGGGGGGCATGGAGCGGCTGGTCCCGCCGGGAGCAGCCTGATGCGCATGAGCGAAGATCGGGCGGATACCCTGTCCGCCGTGCGTGCCGTGTTGATCGATACCCTCGCGCTCGGCCCGCAGGCACGGCACATGACCGAGGACAGCCCGCTGTTCGGCAGCGTGCCGGAGCTTGATTCGATGGGCGTCGTGCTTGTTCTGACTGCGCTTGAAGACCGTTTCGACGTCCAGTTTGCCGACGACGAGATCGACGCGACCTGGTTCGAGACCCTGGGCAGCCTGGTCGAAGCAGTCGAACAACGGCTGGAAGCGGAGTAACCCCCTCGCTCCCAAGCGCCTGCTTGCGAACGTCTGCCGGGCCTGCTCTGCAGGCCCAACCACCGAGGCCGGGTGAAGCCACTACGGCCCGAGCGGCACCACGCCCAAATTACGTTCCCCGCAGCCCTCGTTCCCAAGCGCCTGTCTGGGAACGCCTGCCGGGCCTGCTCTGCAGGCCCGACCACCGAGGCCGGGCGAAGCGACCACAGCCCGAGCGGCACCACGCCCAAATCACTCCCCCCAC
>JBNGDJ010000033.1:0-2370 GCA_049974825.1 Halothiobacillaceae bacterium
GAGGCCTCATTGAAGCTTGAAAGAGAAAATCAAGCAGGCGCCACGGGTGGGCGTATTCCTCGGCATTTAGCCGAGGCCTCATTGAAGCATCAAGGGTGAATTGGGACGGCTGGAGCAGGTACTGCGTATTCCTCGGCATTTAGCCGAGGCCTCATTGAAGCACGCATTGACCGCGCTGTGCAGCTTGATCGGGGTCGCCGTATTCCTCGGCATTTAGCCGAGGCCTCATTGAAGCCAAAGGGCCAAGGCCGTAGGCGGCAACTGGAACAACGTATTCCTCGGCATTTAGCCGAGGCCTCATTGAAGCATACGCCGGCATATTTTTTGGATTGACCCGGATCGAGTGGTATTCCTCGGCATTTAGCCGAGGCCTCATTGAAGCAGCCGGGACCTGACACCTAGGTACTAGTGATTTATTACTGCGCTCTTCTACACGCATTCGACGAATGGGTGCTCTCGACGGCGAACTGCTGAGGATCGAGGAGGCGATAGTTTGGACGATGGACACCCAAGTTCCACAGTTAACGACATAACTTATTGATATTATGGCAGCCGGATTTCAAAAAATGCCACAACACTGCTCAGCAGGGGGTCTTCGGCACCTCCACGCCGGCGGCCTCGAAGAGGTCGAGCTGCTCTTGGCTGGGTCGCGTCAGGCCCTCGTAGGCGTGGGGGCCCACGTGGACGGTGTGCCGCTGGATTTGCCGCAGGCTGCGCAGCAGCTTCTCCGGTGAGTGCGTGCTGCCGGCCGCCTTGAGGCGACCGCGCAGCACGCGGTAGAGCACCAGCGCCAGGAAGCAAATCATCGCGCGCGCCCCTACTGGCAATACCTGGCCGTGCGCGACTCGCGCACTCGCCCGTCGCACGCCGGCCTGCACGGCCGCGTCTACCGCGCCGACGATCCCGTCTGGTCCTCGATCTACCCGCCCAACGGCTGGAACTGCCGCTGCCGCGTCCGCGCGCTCTCCGAGCGCCGCCTCCAGGCCGAAGGGCTCACCCCGGAGACCGGGCGCACCGAGACCGTCGAGGTACCCGCCGGCAAGCTGCCGGACGGCAGCCCCGACCTGCGTCCGGTCACCGCCGTGCGCTACACCGACCCGACTACCGGCCGCGACCAGCTCATGACCCCGGACGCGGGTTGGAGCTACAACCCCGGCGAGGCCGACCTTGCCCACCTGGGCGAACTGCAACTGGCCGGCAGCGCCCAGGCGCCGGCGATGCTCGGGGCATTGGCTGCCAGGGAGGCACTGGCCGATGATCGGGTTCGCCGGGCGGTCGAGGATGGCTACCGAGAGATGGCACGCGAGGTGTTTGCGGGCATCGACGCCAAACAGCCTCGCCCGCACGGGCGACTGCGACACCTGGCCGCGCTCTCCACCGGCGTGATTGCCGCCTTGGAGCGCCGCGGCATCGGCCCGGAATCCGGCGTGATGTCCGTTCGGGAAAACGACCTGATCCACATGGCGCGCGACGACAAGCGTGGGGCGGTCGATCGCGACTGGCTGCTCGAGCTGCCCGCACACCTGGCGAATCTGAAGGCCGTACTGCTCGACACCACCCACACGTCCCCGGCCGTGCTGCTGGTCTACGACCACGGCAGCGACGACCGGAAGAAGGTGGTGGTTCAGCTGGACTACCGCGTGCGGCAGAGAAAGCCGGAAGGCGGTCGCGAAACGGTGCGGGCCAACGTGGTGAATACGGCTCGGGTGGTGAACCGGGTCGACCTGCAACGCTACGAGGTAATGGAGGGGGCGCTCTGAGCGGGGGTGGGATTTGAACCCACATCCGACCGCGCCACGAATCAACCGGGTGCCCGTGTCCCCGGCCGCTCGCTTCTGGCGCGCTCCCCCTTGCCCATCGGGGTACACCCGTCCAGAGCTAGAGTAGAGGATAGCCCATGATCGAAATCGACTACAACGACCGCGCCGTCCTCGACGCCCTGCAACGCCTCGACGCGTCGCTCGACAACCTCACGCCCGCGATGCGCGACATCGCCGGCGTGCTGACCGACGCCACCGAGCGGGCTTTCCAGAATGAGCAAGACCCCGCCACCGGCAAGCCCTGGGATGCGCTGTCCGCAGCCACCGTTGCCATCCGCAAGGGCGATGCCCATCCCATCCTCCAGCGCAGTGGCCAGCTGGCTGCCAGCGTCAGCGCCGACTGGGGCCGCGATTTTGCCGCCGTCGGCACCAACAAGGCCTACGCCGCCATGCATCAGTTCGGCGGCGTCACCGCGCCGAACAGCATGATCCCCGGCAAGCGCATCCCGGCGCGGCCGTTTCTTGGCATTGGCGACGAGGACAAGGCCGAAATTCTCGACATCGTCCGCGGCTATCTCGACCCGACCGCCTGAGAGGCCGTGTAAGCGTT
>JBNGDJ010000033.1:2470-22297 GCA_049974825.1 Halothiobacillaceae bacterium
CAGACTCAGACTCGTCAGGAAATTAGGCTAGTCAAGCGTAATGTGGTCACCATGCGCACTTGGTTGCGCGACAACCCGACCGCTTCGATCAGCGTCTGCCAAGGCATCGCTTCACCTACCTGGATCAAGGGAGCATCATCGTGATTGTCTGGTTTCGATTTCAGGCAGACACGGCCTGGTCGATCATGGCGAGGTCGTCTGACAGGAGCAGGCGCTCGATGTCCACGAGGATCAGCATGCGCTCGTCAATGGTGCCCATGCCAGTGACGTAGCGGGTGTCGATGACGGAGCCGAACTCCGGCGGAGGCTTGATTTGCTCGGACTTGAGCATGATCACGTCTTCCACCGAATCGACCACCATGCCGATCACTCGGTCGGCGAGGTTGAGAACGATGACCACGGTGGTGGCGTTGTATTCGGCCGACCCGAGGTTGAAGCGAATCCGCATGTCGATAATGGGGACGATCACGCCTCTGAGGTTGATCACGCCCTTGATAAAGTCCGGTGCGTTGGCGATGCGGGTGACGGTTTCGTAACCGCGGATTTCCTGCACCTTGAGTATGTCGATTCCGTATTCTTCATCGCCGAGGGTGAAGGTCAGGAACTCCCGGCCACCGACGTTGTTTTCGGACTGATTCGCCGGGTTGTCGGCTGGCGCAGCGTTTTGCATTTCGGTTTCAGTTCGCATGAAAAAAATCACCTTGAGGCCGCGCAGGGAGTGACGCAATCACTCCCCTGCGCGGTTCAGCAGATCAAAACTCTTCCCACTCGTCTTCGCCGGCGTTCGCACTCTTGTGGGCGACCTGAGGCTGGGCCGGGGCTTTGGCTGCCGGCTTTGGCGCGGCCAGCCGCGGTGCGGCGACTGCGCTGCTGGTGTCCAGCTTGAACACCGCGACGGCACGGGACAGTCCCTGTGCCTGTTCTTCCAGGGATTCGGCCGCTGCGGCGGCTTCTTCCACGAGTGCGGCGTTCTGCTGGGTGACTTCGTCCATCTGGGTGATGGCCTGGTTCACCTGTTCGATGCCAGAGCTCTGCTCGGTACTGGCGGCGGAGATTTCCGCCATGATGTCGTTGACCCGCTTGATCGAGTTGACGATCTCTTCCATGCGGGTGCCAGCCTCGTTGACCTGGGTGGTGCCGTTCTCGATCTTCGAGACGCTGTCGGTGATCAGGGTCTTGATTTCCTTGGCCGCGTTGGCAGAGCGTTGCGCCAAGTTCCGCACCTCGCCGGCGACTACCGCGAAACCTCGGCCCTGCTCGCCCGCACGCGCCGCTTCCACGGCGGCGTTGAGCGCGAGGATGTTGGTCTGGAAGGCAATGCCGTCGATCACGCTGATGATCTCGGCGATCTTGTTGGAAGACTCGGAGATCTCGGCCATGGTGGTGACCGAGGCACGCACGACTTCGCCTCCTTTGACGGCGACCTCGGAGGCTGAGCCGGCGAGCTGGCTGGCCTGCTGGGCGTTTTCGGCGTTCTGCTTCACCGAGCCGGTGAACTCCTCCATTGAACTGGCGGTTTCTTCGAGGCTGCTGGCCTGTTCCTCGGTGCGCTGTGAAAGGTCCTGGTTGCCGGTGGCGATTTCGTTGGAGGCGGTACTGATGGTGTCCACCGACTCTTTGATATCGCCGACAAGCTTCTGGAGGTTGGTCACCGTGGCGTTGACGGCTTCCTTGGTCTCGCCGAACAGGCCGGGGTAATCCTTGGTGATGGTCTGGGTCAGGTCACCCTTGGACAGCGCCTGGGATACGCGCATCACGTCACGCAGGCCGACATCGGTGGTTTCGGCGAGCTGGTTGAGCAGTTCGGCGATTTCTTTGGCGAAGCCCTTCTTGCCGGCCAGGTCGAGACGGCTGCTGAAATCCCCCTGGTTGGCTGCATCGACGATGCCGCGAATCTCGTCTACCACGTTCGTGAGCGCCATGACGGTGCCGTTGACGCCTTTTTTGGTCTGGCCAAATACGCCGGGGTATTCCTTGGTGATGGTCTGGGAAAGATCGCCGTCTGCCAGCGCGTTGGATACGCGGGTGACGTCGTTCAGGCCCACGTCGGTAGTCTCGGCCAGCTTGTTGAGCCCTTCGCCGATCTGTTTTCCGAAGCCCTGCTTGTCGGAGACGTCGATGCGCATGGAGAAGTCACCCTGCGTGGCCTTGCCGACGATCTCGTTGATTTCATCGACGATGCCCCGCAGGTTCAGCTGCATGTGCTGGAGTGAGGCGAGCAAGCTGGTGGTGTCGCCGTCGCGCAGGACGATTTCCTCGTCCAGATTGCCGGAGGCGATTTCGTGGACACGCGCTGCTGCATAATCCGGCTCGCCACCGAGCTGGCGCATCAGACTGCGGGTAATCCAGACGCCGATGATGACTCCGGCCAGGATGGCGATGATGCCCAAGGCGATCATCTGGATAATGGCCGATGAGGCCGCGTCGGCGGCATTCTGGCCCGACTCGTCCATCAACTCGGACTGATATGCAATCAGATCGTTGAGCGCGGCCAGGTAGGCGCGTTGTCCTTCTTGAACCTCGTTGACGAGCAGCTCGCGGGCCTCGTTGATTCGGCCGTCCAGAATATATTGATCGTAGCGATCCTGATGAACCACGTACGCCCTTCGAGCCTCGAGCGCGGCCCCGAGCTTCGCCTTGCCTTCGGGCGTGGTGATGGTTTCTTCGAGCTTGTCGAAGTTCTCGATAATGCGTTTCTTTTCTTCTTCGACGCGGGCGACTTCCCTGGCCTGTACCTGCGGGTCCTGGAAGATCATCGCGTTGCGCATGGCTCGGGCGATGATATTCACGCTGTCGATGATGTTGTTGGCCCAGACGGTTTTGGGAAGCTTGTCCTCGGCCATGTCGTTGACTTCGTTTTCAAGGGAATTGATGTTGCTGACCCCCACCACGGCGACTGCCGCAAGCAGGGCGATCACGACACCAAAGCCCAGGCTCAGTCGGGTTCCCACTTTCATCTGGCTGGACATGCCTCGCCTCTCCTCAAGAAGAAAACTGAATGTTTAGCTAACAAAGAATGAACATGCGTTCGATCGGGTCGTTTGTCAAACCTGCGGCGGCCCGGTCGGGTCGATCCGGGACGCGACCCGTTGCATTCCTGCGACTTTGTGGCTGGTTTGCCTCGATTCGGCAACCAGGCCCGTAAAATTTTTAGCACAACGTCTGAAAATTTCAGGAGATATTCTCACAATGGCCGCCGTTGCCCGGCGTGGGCCTGTGTTGTATCCAGCCCACACGACCGGCGGCGACCCGCATGCTGCTGTCTGTGCGGGCATCTGGTCAATCCACATCTTGCAGAAAGTCAATGACACAATCGGCCACCGCACGAGAGAACAGCAAGCCGGAGTGGTTTGCTCCGAAGGTGGCGTGGTGCGCAGGAGGTGGCAGGCGGGTTTCTGCAACGGCAACGGTTCCGTCGTCTGGATGCGGCAGGACGCGCAGCAGGCTGTCGACGCCAAGCCGGCGCGTGCCGGCAATGCTGAGGGTGGGGTAGTCCTGCAACCAGTGAGGCAGCCCTTCCTGAAGCAGGGGGGTATTGGCGCCCACCAGGGAGCGGGTCAAGCGATTCTTTCCCAGTGTCCGGGCAATGGCACTGCCCTGATGCGGGGTGCCAATGGTGACGATGCGCCCGATGCGCGGGTCGGGTGCCGGTTGTTGAAGATAGGCGCCGACCAGCAGGCCACCGAGGCTGTGCGCGACCAGATGAATGGTCCCGGCATCGCTTGCGCGCAGCAGTTGATCAAGCCGGGCGACGATTGCCTCGCTGGATTCGATCACGCTGTGGTAGCCGAACAGGCGCGTCTGCATGCCGGCCCGTTCCAGGCGGGTGGCCAGCGGCCGCATGATCCAGCGCCCCATCCACAGACCGTGGATCAGGATAACCAATGTCCTCGAGCTTCCCGGATCTGGCTTGGCCTGGCGTCCTTGCGGGTCGTTCATCATGTTCATGTGGTGCTTATTCCGCCTGTGCGGGGGCATGGACGGTCCATTCGACCAGTTGCCAATCACGGGGCGTCAAGGGCCAGAGTGCATACTGATGGGGCGCTTCGGGGCCGCCCAGGCCGAAGGTGTCGTGGTCGGTCACGGTGACGCGGTGACCGGCCCAGAACCGGGCCAGCAACGCGTTTTTCTCCGGGCATTGGTCGAAGGCGATGCCGACCTCGCGGTCGCGCGGGGCACGGGCATTGGGCGCGTGGTGACTGCTGAATACGTCGTGGTAGCTGGCCCAGTGATGGTCGGCCAGGGCATCAGCCAGGATTTCCGGCCAGCCGGCATCGCCTGGCGGCAGCAGCTGGCCAATCAGGTTGGCAAACAGGATGGCGTGCTCGGGAAATGCCTGCGCCAGAGTCTGGATGCCGCCGGGCTGGTCCAGCGCGACAGGTTCCTGAAAGATCATGCGCCGGCCTTCGGGTTGGCGGCGCAGCAGCCATCGTGCCAGCGGATCGGGCTCCAGAACCGTGGTGGTGGAAAAACGGGTCGTGAGTCCTTCAGGCAGGGTGTAGCCGGCGCTGGGGCCGACGATCAGCAGATTCTCGCAATCCGGGTACCAGCCGGAGAGCCAGCGGTCAACGTGGGCTCGAAAGGCTTCCCAGCGCGACTTGCGATAGCGCAGGGCCCGCCAGTGGTAGATCAGGCCGCCGCTGGGATCGGCAAGGATTTCCGGCAGGTTCATGGCACACTTTCGGGTTTTCACAAGGTCGGCTGCCTGTCCGCGTCCGTGGGTTTGGGCGGGGAGGGGCCGAAGCAGTTTATCAAGCATGGCAAAGGGTTGAAGAGCATGGAATGGGCGACTTTGGTGGATCGCTCCGGACGGCGCCTGGTGGCCGGCGTGGACCGTTCGAACGGACGATACTGGCGGGCGGATGTGCTGCTGCCCGGCTTTTCGGGCGATATGGTGGACTGGATTGCGGCGCGATCGGTACCCGGGGCCGCGGCATTGCAGGTCACGGGGCCGGGGCATGACCTTTCCGGGATGCGCTTTTGTGCCCCGGTGGATCGGCCGCGCCGGAATATATTCTGCGTGGGCAAGAACTACCGGGCCCACGTGACCGAGTTTGCGGACTCCGGCTACGACAGCAGTGCCCATCAGGGCGAGACCGCGCCGGATGCGCCGATCTTCTTCACCAAGGCGACGGGTACCGTGATCGGGCCGGGAGATCCGATTCCGCTGCACCGGGGTGTAACGACTCAGGTTGACTACGAGGCCGAGCTGGCCGTGGTCATTGGCCGGGGTGGTCGGGATATTCCGCGTGCCCGGGCGCTGGAGCATGTATTCGGGTACACCATTGTCAATGATGTTTCGGCGCGGGATCTCCAAAAGCGCCATCGCCAGTGGTTTCTCGGCAAGTCCCTGGATGGCTTTTGCCCCATGGGGCCGGTAATCGCGCGGCCGGAAGACGGCGATCCTTCCGGCTGGCGTATTCGCTGCTGGGTCGATGACGAGCTGCGCCAGCAGGCGCAGGTAGCCCAGTTGATCTTCGATGTGCCGGCGCTGATTGAATGCCTCAGTGCGGGCATGACGCTCCAGCCGGGTGATGTGATCGCGACCGGGACGCCGGCAGGGGTGGGGTTGGGCATGGTGCCGCCGCGTTTTCTCGCGCCGGGCGAACAGGTCCGGATCGAGATTGACGGAATCGGGGTGCTGGAAAACCCCGTCGGTGCTCCAGACGAGGACTGATATCGTGCAGCGAATCGTCATGGGCGTCGAGTACGACGGACGGCGCTATCACGGCTGGCAGGCCCAGCGCGAGGTGGACAGCGTGCAGGCGCGGCTGGAGAAGGCGTTGTCCCGGGTGGCCAACCACCCGGTTGAGACCGTCTGCGCCGGGCGCACGGACCGGGGCGTGCATGCCACCCAGCAGGTAGTGCATTTTGACACGCCGGCCCAACGCAGCCTGCGCGGCTGGCAACTGGGCACGGTGCAGAATCTGCCGGATGACATCACCGTGCACTGGGCGCAGGTGATGGACGACCGCTTCCACGCCCGGTTTTCTGCCATTCGCCGCCAGTATCGTTATGTCATCCTCAACCGGCTAACCCGGCCGGCGCTGCAGTATGGCCGCGTGACCTGGTGGTATCCGGATCTGGACGCTGAACGCATGGATGCCGGGGCGCAATACTTGCTGGGGCGGCACGACTTTACCAGCTTCCGGGGAAGGGACTGTCAGGCTCACTCACCCTGGCGAACGCTTGAGGCCATTCGCGTCCAGCGCCGCGGGGATTACCTGATGGTCGATGTTCGGGCCAATGCGTTCCTGCATCACATGGTACGCAATATCGTGGGCAGTCTGCTGGAAGTCGGGCAGCGCGAGCGCGACCCGGAATGGATGGGCAAGGTGCTCGCGGCCTGCGACCGGGACGCGGCGGGCATTACCGCCCCTGCGGAAGGACTTTACCTGGTCAACGTCGGATACCCGCCAGCGCTCGGCCTGCCGCTTTCACCGCGCCTGCCGGTGTTTGCCGATCCCGACGACCCCTTGCCCCCACCACAGGACGCCCCCGCTTCCGACTGATTCCATGCCACCCGCCAGCTCGGCTGCGCGCTGGAACATCCAGCATTTTCCCCGATCGGGGCGAGGATGCCCCTGCGCGCAATGGCGCAAGCCATCGTATTGCGGCGCATTGTCCGGCGTGAACGCGGGCTTTGCCAGCTATTGCGTTGGAGCGGGCGCCAGGCCACAAGGCCAGGGATGGCTGTCTACAGAATTTGTCTGGGGAGCCTGAGAGGATCCTGCCTGTTTTTTTTGACCAGACAGGAAAGCTCGCGGCTGTGCAGCAAGCCTTTGATCTTGAATGGTGGGCCCAGCAGGGCTCGAACCTGCGACCAATCGATTATGAGTCGACTGCTCTAACCAACTGAGCTATAGGCCCGGGGAGGCGTTGGGCGCCGGCTTGGAAAGAAGGTCTGGCCGGCGAGAGTCCGGTGTTCGCGGAACGCGGCTGCCGGCCTGACCCGATTGACAGGCCCGCCCCGCAACGAAGCGGGATCTTAGCCGGTATTGGCTTCATGGTCCATGAAGCTGCGAAGCGGCTCGCACCGCGTGGGGTGGCGCAGCTTGCGCAGCGCCTTGGCCTCGATCTGGCGAATGCGTTCGCGGGTGACATCAAACTGCTTGCCCACTTCCTCAAGGGTGTGGTCGGTGTTCATGTCGATGCCGAAGCGCATCCGAAGGACCTTGGCCTCCCGCGGTGTCAGCGAGGCGAGGATCTCCCGGGTCGCTTCGGACAGACCAGCGTTGGTGGCCGCGTCTACCGGCGAGATGGCCGAGGTGTCCTCGATGAAATCGCCCAGGTTGGAGTCGTCGTCCTCGCCGATCGGGGTTTCCATGGAGATCGGCTCCTTGGCGATCTTCATCACCTTGCGGACCTTTTCCTCGGGCATTTCCATGCGGATGGCCAGTTCCTCCGGGGTCGGGTCGCGGCCCATTTCCTGGAGCATCTGGCGGCTGATCCGGTTGAGCTTGTTGATCGTTTCGATCATGTGTACCGGAATCCGGATCGTCCGGGCCTGGTCGGCGATCGAGCGGGTGATCGCCTGGCGAATCCACCAGGTCGCGTAGGTCGAAAACTTGTAGCCGCGCCGGTATTCGAACTTGTCCACGGCTTTCATCAGGCCGATGTTGCCTTCCTGGATCAGATCCAGGAACTGTAGGCCGCGGTTGGTGTATTTCTTGGCAATGGAGATGACCAGGCGCAGGTTGGCCTCGATCATTTCCTTCTTGGCCCGCCGTGCCTTGGCTTCGCCCAGGGTGACGCGGCGGTTGACTTCCTTGATTTGCTGCACGTTCATGCCGCAATCGCGTTCCAGGTTGGCCAGACGCTTCTGGAGACGCTGGATTTCGGGCAGTTCGGCGCGCAGCTTGTCTCCGGCCTCCTTCTCGGCGGCCTTGAGCCACTTGTTGCCGGTTTCCTGTCCGGGGAAGGTTTCGATAAACCGCGCCCGTGACCAGCCCCCGCGATTGACGGCTGCGGCAAGAATCTGGCGCTCAAGGCTGCGCACGCGATTGACCGTGTTGCGCAGCTGGCCGACCAGGCGTTCGTTCAGGTTGGGATTGAGCTTGAGTTCGGCCAGTTGCGTGGCCAGTGCCTCGGCTACCTCTTCGCCGCCTTCGCGACGCTCAACCAGGGCGCGCAGTGCATCAACCCGGGCACGGACTTCTTCGGGGTCAATGCTGTTGTCGTTGGCATCGTCGTCCTCGTCATCCTCGTCGGTTGCCTTCTTGGCAGGGGCAACCGGCGCCTCGGATTCCTCGCCCTCGGGCAGATCTTCTTCCGGCGGGTGGTTGAAGCCCACGATGACGTCGTTCAGGCGCGCCTCGCCGGCCTCGCTGCGGGCATACTCGGCCAGCAGCATCCGGCAGGTGGGCGGGAAGTCTGCCATCGCGAGGGTGACCTCGCGCAGGCCTTCCTCGATGCGCTTGGCAATCTCGATTTCACCCTGGCGCGTCAGCAGCTCGACCGTGCCCATTTCACGCATGTACATGCGTACCGGGTCGGTGGTCCGCCCGAATTCGGCGTCCACCTGGGAGGCGAGTACCGCCACGGCCTCTTCGGTCGTGGTGTCGTCATCGCTGCTCACACGGGTCTCGTCCGAGAGCACGAGCTCGTCGCCGTCCGGCGGACTCTCGTACACGGAGATCCCCATGTCGTTGATCATGCCGATGATGTCCTCGATCTGCTCGGCGTCCACCAGCGTCTCGGGCAGGTGGTCGTTGATCTCGGCGTAGGTCAGGTACCCCTGCTCCTTGCCGCGGGCGATCAGTTGCTTGAGGCTGGCTTGCTGGTCTTCGTGTGACATGGGCGTATCTGCAGGATTCTCTTGGGCGATGTAAAAATCGGAACCCGACATTATAGCCGGCGCCTGGGATTTTTGCATCCTGAACCTCAGGATGGACCAGAAGAGTCGCTCCGTGTCGGGGCCTGCGTCGCTCGCTGCTGCAGGCGGCGGAACAACTCTGCCCGGCGTTGGCGATCGTGGTGTTTTGCAACCGTCCGTTGCAGGGCATCCTGCAGCATCGCCTCGGCCTGTTCGGGGTCGTCCAGCCCCGGGAGGCGCAGGCCGCGCACGCGATCCTGACGTTCCGAATCGGGAATGGCTTCCCATGCCTGATGCGACTGACCGGTCGTGCAGAAGTTGCGCAGATCGGTCAGGAACGCGGTCTCGTCCGACTGCCCGAGCGCCGGATCTGGGGCGTGCCGCTGGGCCAGATTGGGATGACGCAGCCAGACGGCACAGATCAGGTCCAGGCTGTCAGCCATTTTGCGCGGTGGCGGCTTTTTCGGCGCAATCGGTGATGGGGGGCGGCCGGGGCTTCGTCTGCCTGGCATGCCGAAAGCTTCCTGGAGCCGCCGTTCCAGCAACCTGCGTGTCGGGCTGTCTCCGGGAATTTTCCGCACCAGGGCCAGCAGGTCTTCGTGCCGTCGCGCCTGGCTTGGGGTGTCGGCACCTGGGTGGCGCGCCCGAACCAGCTGCCAGAGGTACTGGTCCAGGGTCAGTGCCTCCTGATCGAGCAGCCGGTTCATGGCCTCTGCGCCCTGGCTGCGTACAAAGCTGTCCGGGTCCTCGCCCTCGGGCAGAAAAAGAAATCGCAGGTCGCGTCCGCTTTCAAGTTTCGGGAGTGCCGCTTCAAGTGCCCGCTCGGCGGCCTTGCGGCCGGCCTTGTCGCCATCGAAACAGAAGATCAGATCATCCGTGTTGCGGTAGAGCTGGCCGACCTGTTCCTCCGTCGTTGCGGTGCCCAAGGTGGCCACGGCATTGTGGATGCCCGCCTGGGAAAGCATGATCACGTCCATGTAGCCCTCCACGACGACCAGTCGCGAAGGCCGGGCATCGTGACGCCAAGACTCGTGCAGTCCGTAAATGTTGCGTCGCTTGTGGAAGACCGGCGTTTCGGGGCTGTTGAGGTATTTGGGTTCGCCCGGGCCGAGCAACCTTCCACCGAAGCCGATGAACCGGCCGCGCCGATCGCGGATCGGAAACATCACCCGGTCACGAAACCGGTCGTATACCCGTCCGTCGTCCGACTGGCCCAAGAGCCCGGCGGCCAACGCTTCCCGGCGTTTTTCGGGGTCTTCCCCGATTGCCGCGGTCAAGCGGTTGCCCGGGGGTGCCCAGCCGAGCATGAACTCCTCGGCGGTGGCCGGCTCCAGCCCGCGCTCCTCAAGGTAACCTTGTGCGGCGGGGTTTCGCTCAAGCTGTTTGCGGTAGAACTCGGCTGCCCGTTCAAGAACGGCCCACAATGGCCGCAATGCCTCGTTCGGGTCGGGGCCTTCGTCCTCCGGAATGCTCATGCCCAGCCGGCCGGCAAGCTCTCCGACGGCTGTGCGAAAATCCATGCGGTCATGCTCAAGAAGGAAAGTGAGCGCACTGCCATGCGCGCCGCAGCCGAAGCAGTGGTAGAACTGCTTGGCGGGCGAGACGTAGAAGGACGGGGTCTTTTCTTCGTGGAACGGGCAGCAGGCGGCGAACTCGTGGCCCTTCTTTTTCAAAGGCACACGCTGACCGATCACCTCCACGATGTCGGTGCGCGCCAGCACGTCCTCAATAAAGCGCTCTGGAATCCTTGCCATGCCGGTATGCGAAGGCCTAGCGTTCCAGCTGGTCCCGCTTGCCCGGCGCGCCGTCCCATTCTGCGGCATCGGGCAGGGGTTCCTTGCTGGCGGTAATGACCGGCCACTGGCCGGCCAGCTCGGCATTGAGCTCGACGAATTCGAGCTGATCATCCGGGAGATCATCCTCCGCAAAAATGGCCTGAGCGGGGCACTCCGGCTCGCAAAGGGCGCAGTCAATGCACTCGTCCGGGTCGATCACCAGAAAGTTGGGCCCCTCGTGGAAGCAGTCCACGGGGCAGACATCCACGCAGTCGGTGTATTTGCACTTGATGCAGTTTTCGGTCACCACGAATGCCATGGTTTGATCCCTCCGTGTGTGTTGGGTCGCGGTTGACCTTCCGGAGGCGCTCCGTTTTGGGGCGGTCTCGGTTCGGTCGGCAAGGGAAGGTCTGCACGAATGCAGACCTTCCCGTGCAGGGCACGGATGCCCTGCCGCACAATGGCGCAAGCCATTGAATTGCGCAGCCCGGGCCAAGCATGTATCGGCCCGGGCGTGTCTGCATAAATCCATGGATGGATTTGTGCAGAGTTTCTCAAGGGAGTCTCTGCCATGAAGCAGAGTTCTCCGATCGGGATATGCATGCCCCGATCTCGATGGCGCATGCCCTTGAAATCGGGATGTGCGGGCGCGCATCGGCCCGCCGCTGCGCGCCGCCTTGGGGACAATGCCTTCCGGCGGCAGCCTGCAGCCCAGCGATCACGCTGCAAGCACGCTGCCAGTGTCCCAACTTGACCGTTCCACAACAAGCAAAACCACGGAATCCCCGGCGGTGTGCCGGGAGGTCCGTGGTTCGAAAAAAGAGGCTGGTCCCGGCAGGGTGACCTGCCGGAAGGCGTGGCTCAGAAGCGGTAGCCGTAGTTTACACGGACCAGCGTCTGGGCGTGGCTCATCTTCAGTCCGGTCAGTGCCGGGCCGGTATTGGTGACCGTCACCCGCGGTGCGTAGGTGAGCGCGCCGTGCAGGGCGCTCTGCGCATTGATGCGGTAGGTGAAGCCGGCACTGTAGTGCTGCTTGGTGATGGCCGGGAACAGCGGGTTGACCGTGCCGTCCGGGATCGGGTTGGAGCTGAAGTTGGCCCCGGCGCGGATGACCCACTTGTCGTTGAGCTGGTAGGCACCGCCGATTGCGAGCACGGTCTGGTCATCCCAGTCCTGGTCCAGGGAGGCATCCAGCTGGGCGCCGGCGAACGGGCCGTTGGCAGGCGTGTTCGCGGCGGTGAAGCTCATGTCGAAAGTGTCCATGACCTTGGACCAGTTCAGCCGCTTGATGTCTGCGGCGAGCTTCAGTCGGTCGGTGGCCTGCACCGCGATGCCGATCCCGAAGGTTTCCGGCCACTGGAAGTCCCGGATGCGGATGTCGCCTGTCAGCGTGGCCACGCCACCGGCTTCAGGCGGCAGCATCTGATCGAAGAACGGGCCGGTGCCGGAAAAGGCGATATTGGCGCCGCCGGTCTTCATGTCCCCCAGGTTGGTCTTCATGTGGTAGGTGGCGCCGAGGGTGATCCGGTCGGTCGGCTGGACCATGATGCCAAGCTTGCCGCCCAGTCCGGCGGAGCTGGCCTTGCCGGTGAAGCGGCTGTCGTTCGAGAAGTCAAAGCGGGCGTAGTTCACGTCCCGGATTCCGCCCTGATCCATCATCATCTTGAACCCGTCGACCATGCTGCCGCTGGCCGAGCCCACCCCGGGCGTGCCGCCTTCGGGGAAGGCCATCATGCCGAAGGTGTTGCCGTCGATGTCCATGCGCAGATCCAGGCCGGCCCAGACCACGTCAAGCTGGGCGGCGAGCGAGACCTTGTCGTTGACCTTGTAGGCAAGCGGAAACATCACCCGGCCCACGCTCAGTTCCGAGCGGATGTCCTGGCCGGACATCATGGTGGGCACGCACTGGCCCATCATCATCGTGCTGGCTGCGCAGCCACCCGCAAACACGGCCGAGCCCGCGCCGTAGTCCGTGCCCATGCCGCCCTGTGCCATGACGGCAGCCCCGAAGCTGAACTGACCCTGGGTGCGGATGTAGGAGGCCGAGGGCATGTGGTACCAGCGGCCCTTGCTGTTGCTGCGCATGCCCTGCGGCGTTTCGGCCCAGACCCGGGGCGCCATGAGCGTGTAGCCGACCCCGATCACATTGCCTTCCTTGCGCAGCCCGAGGGTGGCGGGGTTGTTCATGACCGCGGAGTTGCCCACTTCGCTGGCCATGGCTGCACCGCCCATGCCCGCGGCGATCGCGCCGTACGAGTCCATGTTCATGCCGTTGGTGGCATGGGCCGTGCTCGCCATCGCCAGGCCGGTGGCCACGGAGGCGGCGAGGAGGGACCGATTGAAAAACTTGCTCATCTGCATGACTCCCACACTGTCGTTTTCCGTCCCAGGTTGAATCGTCCTGGGTTTTCATGATTTTGCTGCAAGCCCCGAAAGGATCGTTCGGGTCGAAGCCGAATGGGCTGCAGGGAGCAAAATAGCAGAAGGCCCGGCCTGTGTTGGCCAAAAGATTTTAGGGGTCCATTGAATTATTTCAGAATATAAGCAAATCCCAATGTATTGATTAAGAGATTGGATTTTCTCAAGAAAAATATTAGTGGGCTAATCAATTGAGACGGACTGCTTTCTGAAGCCCCCCAGGCCTCAATCTGGAGCTGGACAGGGAAGGTCTGCACGAGCGCAGAGATTCCCGTGCCGGTCTCGGATGCCCTGCCGCACAATGGCGCAAGCTATTGAGTTGCTCAGCATGGCCCGGGCGTGAACGCCGGCTCCGCCAGCTGGCGCGTTTGGCTGGCGTTAGCCCACAAATCCATGGATGGATTTGTGCAGAGTTTCCCCAGAGTTTCCCCAGAGTTTCCCCAGAGTTTCTTCAGTCCTCTTGCAGACGCTCGCGTGCCTGGTAGAGCCACTCCAGCGCCTGTCTGGGCGTGAGTGCGTCGGGATCAAGCCGCTCAAGCTCTTCCAGCAGGGGGTGTGGTTCGGCTGCACTCGGTGCCGGCGGGGCATCTGCAAACAGGTCAAGCTGCGGCCCGCGGGCATGACTTTCCCGTTCCAGTTCTCCGAGCTTGCGCCGTGCCTGTTCGACCACGGGTTGCGGCACGCCCGCCATCTGGGCTACCCGGATACCGTAACTCTGGCTCGCCGGCCCGGCCTTGACCCGGTGCATGAAGACCAGCCGCTGCTCGTGCTCGATTGCGTCCAGATGGACGTTTCGACAGCCTTCGAGGCGCTCGGCAAGCGCGGTGATTTCGAAGTAGTGCGTGGCAAAGAGGGTCAGGGCCCGGGTCTGGCGGGCCAGGTGTTCGGCTGTCGCCCAGGCGAGGGCCAGTCCGTCGAAGGTGCTGGTTCCGCGGCCGATTTCATCCATCAGCACCAGCGATCGCTCGCTGGCATTGTTGAGAATCTCGGCCGCCTCGGTCATTTCCACCATGAAGGTCGAGCGGCCCGAGGCCAGGTCGTCCGAGGCCCCGATCCGCGTGAAGATCCGGTCCACCGGCCCAATCAGGGCCTCTGTGGCCGGCACGTGGCTGCCGATGTGCGCCAGCAGGACGATCAGTGCCGTCTGGCGCATGTAGGTGGATTTGCCGCCCATGTTCGGGCCCGTGATGATCAGCATCCGGGTCCGTTCGTCCAGTGACAGGTCATTGGCGGTGAAGTGCTGGCCGGCTGCTTCTTCGCGCATGGCCTGCTCCACCACCGGGTGACGGCCCGCGCGGATTTCGAGCACGGGCCGATCGGTCAGTACCGGACGGCACCAGTTGGCGTCGCGCGCGCAGGATGCCAGGGCGGTCAGTACGTCCAGCTCGGCCAGCGCTGCCGCGGCCTGCTTGAGGTCATTATGCTTGCCGTGCAGAGTCTGCAGCAGTTGTTCATACAGCAGCTTTTCGCGGGCAAGGGCCCGCTCGCGCGCGGACAGCACCTTGTCCTCGAACGACTTGAGCTCCGGCGTGATATAGCGTTCGCTGGCCTTCAGGGTCTGGCGGCGCACGTACTCGGCGGGCACATGTTCCGACTGGCTGCGCGCGATCTCAATATAAAAACCATGCACCCGGTTGTAGGCCACCTTGAGACTGGCAATGCCGGTTCGTTCCCGTTCGCGCGCTTCCAGGTCACTCAAGAACTGGTCGGCGTTTTCCGAGAGCCGGCGCAACTCGTCCAGCTCGGCATCGTGGCCGGTGGCGATCACCCCGCCGTCACGCATCAGCATCGGAGGCTCTTCGACGATGGCGCGCCGGAGTAGATCCAGCGTTTCTGGCCGGTCTGCCAGCGCCACGCGCAGTCTAGCCAGGGTTGGTTCGTCGTCGGCGATTGTCTCGCGCAGGTCCGGGAGAGCAGCCAGGGCAGAACGCAAGGTGACCAGGTCGCGCGGACGGGCGCTGCCCAGTGCAATCCGGGTCAGAATCCTTTCCAGATCTCCTATTCCCTGTAGATGTCGCTGGATCGCCTCGATATCGCCCGCGCCGGCCAGGTGCTCGATGCACTGGGCGCGGGCAGCCAGAATTGCGTGGTCACGAAGGGGGCGACCGATCCAGCTGCGCAGCAGGCGGCCGCCCATCGGGCAGCGGCAGCGGTCAAGCAACCCGACGAGCGTATGGCGGCTTTCCCCGGAATTGGACGCAAACAGCTCCAGGTTGCGGCGCGTTGCCGCATCGATCTGCAGGGCATCCTCCCGGCGCTCCAGCCGCATCCCCGTCAAGTGGGGCAGGGCCGAGCGCTGCGTTTCCTTGACATACTGAAGCAGTGCGCCGGCAGCACCGAGCGCCAGTTGCTGGGCTCCTTGCGGTTCGGCGAGACCAAAGCCGGCCAGGTCCGTTACCCCGAACTGCGCCTTGAGCGTTTCCACCGCCGAGTCCGGGTCGAAGTGCCAGACCGGCCGCTGGCGGGGTTGCCGCGCGGCTGCGCGATCCCCGAGAGGCGCGGTGTCTTCCGGCACCAGCAGCTCCGCCGGGTCGAGACGGGCCAGTTCGGCCTCCAGCGTGGCTGGGTCCTCGGTCGCGAATAGCGCGAAGTCTCCCGTCGACAACTCCACCGAGGCGACGCCGAAGCCGGCCCCCGTGGATTGGATGGCCACCAGCCGGTTTTCGCGGCGCTGTTCGAGCAGGGCATCCTCAGTCAGCGTCCCGGGTGTGACGATCCGCACCACTTGCCGCGCCACCGGGCCCTTGCTGGTGGCCGGGTCGCCCACCTGCTCGCAGATGGCCACCGACTCCCCGGCGCGCACCAGGCGCGCCAGGTAGTTCTCGTAGGCATGTACCGGCACGCCGGCCATGGGAATCGGCTTGCCGGCCGACTGGCCCCGATGCGTCAGTGTCAGGTCGATCAGGGCGGCGGCCCGTTTTGCATCCTCGTAGAACAGTTCATAGAAATCGCCCATTCGATAGAACAGCAGGATCTCCGGATGCTCGGCCTTGATCCGGAGGTACTGCTGCATCATGGGCGTATGCTGCGAAAGATCGTTGGCGCGGGTCACTGGTAACGATTCTGCGGTTTTGAAATCCGGGCAGTGCACCCGGCAGGTGAAGTCGCTCTGTCGCGTTCAGGTTGCCGGTGCAGACGCGAATGCTACCACGGGCATGTTTGCCGCCTGCAGGATCTGTCGCTGGTGGCGATGCGTGCGATAATTGAACAATCGATGGCAACAGCAGGCTTTCGGGGGCCACCATGACGTTCGATTCAGGTCTGGTCGAAACAGTACGCGGGCTGGGCGAGATCCTCTCGGCGGGCGGGGTGCGCCTGGTGACAGCCGAGTCCTGTACTGGGGGCGGGCTGGCCTTTTTGCTGACGGAAGTACCGGGCAGTTCACGTTGGTTCGAACGAGGTTTCGTGACCTATTCGAATGCGGCCAAGCACGAGCTTTTGGGTGTGCCCGAGACTGTTCTGGACGCGCACGGCGCGGTAAGCGGGCCCTGTGTCGAGGCGATGGTCGCCGGGGCACTGGCGCATGCGCGGGCGGATCTGGCCGTCGCGGTGAGCGGGATTGCCGGCCCCGGTGGCGGAACACCCGAGAAGCCGGTGGGCACGGTATGGATTGGTTGCGGCTGGCGCAGCGAGCGGCCCCAGGCACGCTGCCTGAATCTGCCCGGCAATCGCAGCCAGGTGCGCCAGCAGACCATTGAAGCGGTTGTCGCATGGCTTGGTGAACTGGCCGATGCCGGCTTCTGAGCACGGCCAAGCAGGTGCTGTCGGTCGGTATTTCTTCGCACTGTGGCCGAGGGCGGAGGTGCGCGATGCCCTGGCCCGGGCTGCCGAGGCCTTGCCCCGCTGCGGCCGCGCGGTGCCGCCGACCAACTATCACCTGACGCTGGCTTTCCTCGGGAATCTGGATCGCCAGTGCTTGCCGGCGCTTGAGGAGGCGGGAGCAGCGGTGCATGGTCAGGCCGACAGTCTGCCCCTGACGCGTTTCGACGGGTTTGCCCGCGCCCGGGTGCTTTTCGCGGCGCCGAAAGACTGCCCAGACTGGTTGGCCGACTGGCAGGCGGCCCTGTTGGACAGCCTGAGCGCGGTTGGCTACGCTCCGGAAAAGGCATTCGGCCGGTTTCGACCTCACGTGACCCTGCGTCGTCGGGTGGATCTGCCCCTGCCGGAGCTTCCTGAAGTCATGGATCCGGCGGTTGACTGGGCCGGCAGCGAACTGGCCTTGCTTGAGAGTCCGCTGACCAGCGGCATGTCCGGGTACCGGGTCATCTGGCCCACAGCGTCTGCCGGCTTGTCCGGTCGGGACGCAGCGCGCAGCCAGCGACCCCTGTCTGGAGGAAACCGATGATTGTCGACCCGCAAACTGACTGCATTGCCTCGGCCCGGTTTGTCCGCTCGCCCCATGCGGACCAGCGTCCGCCGGATACGCGTATCGAACTGGTGGTGCTGCACAACATCAGTCTGCCACCGGGCGAGTTTGGCGGCCCCTGGGTCGAACAATTCTTTATGGGAACGCTGGATCCCGAGGCGCATCCGTATTTTCGCGAGATTGTCGACCTGCGGGTCAGTGCCCACCTGTTGATTCGGCGCGACGGCACGCTGTTGCAGTTTGTGCCGTTTTCCTGGCGGGCCTGGCATGCGGGCGAGTCCCGATTCGGGGAGCGCGTGCGCTGCAATGATTTTTCCATTGGAATCGAGCTGGAGGGAACCGACACCCTGGCCTACGGCGCCGCCCAGTACGACGCGTTGGTCGGCGTGCTCGGGGCGCTGAAACAGCGTTATCCGACGTTGGCCCATGTCCGCGGGCATGCGGACATTTCGCCCGGCCGCAAGACCGACCCCGGTCCTGCCTTCGACTGGGGCCGGCTGGCCAGCCGCTTGCCTGAAGGGCTTTCGGTGGCCTGAGGAAACTCTGCACAAATCCATCCATGGATTTATGCAGACACGCCCGGGCCGATACATGCTCGGCCCGGGCTCCGCAATTCAATGGCTTGCGCCATTGTGCGGCAGGGCATCCGAGACCGGCACGGGAAGGTCTGCATTTGTGCAGACCTTCCCTGATGAGCATTTCACCAAGAAATCTCTGCACAAATGCAGACCTTACCCAACCGATCGGCCCGTGGTGTAACGAATGACCCTGATTGCCCTGCTGATAGCGCTTGCCCTTGAGTGGATCGCCGAATCGCTTGGCGAGCTGCGTCGGCGTACCTGTTTTTCCTGCCTGGTCGAACGGGTTCGGAATTGGCCGCTGTTTGGCCGCCAGCCGACCGTGGCGGATCTGTTCCTGCTTCTGGTGGTGGTCGGCGCCACCGCCGTCCTGGCTGCCGTGCTCGAATCCTGGCTGTTCGGGATTCCGGGGCTGCTGTTCTCGGTTTTCGTCCTGTTCTGGTGTCTGCACCCGCGGCACATGCATCCACATCTGGATGCCTACCTGGTCGCAAGGGCCGGGCATGATGACAACGCGGCGCGGCACGAGGCGCAGATTCTGCTGGACGAGCCGATCCCGGTGGATACCGAAGAGGAAGTGCGCAAGGTGGCCGATTCAGTACTGGTCGGCGGATTGACCGAGGTGTTCGCCGTGCTGTTCTGGTTTGTGCTGCTTGGCCCGGCGGGTGCGGTGCTCTATCGCTTCCTGTGGCAGGTGGTTCACCGTCCGCCGGAGCCTGGCGGGGAGGCGTCTGGCGAGGCGGCGACCGATGGGCAGGACTTCCTCCCCAGGGCACCCCTGGCGCCAGGCTGGCGCGCGCGGGTGCTTGCCTTGCTTGAATGGCTGCCGGCGCGCCTGATGGCGGCCCTGTTTCTGGTGGTCGGTGCCTATGAAAAAGGCGTGCGGGCCTGGCAGGCCGCTTCGGCTTTCTCGGTGGATCCGGGGCAGGACCGCTGGCTGGCTGGAACTCGCCAGCTGCTGCGTGACGTGGGTCGGGGCGCGATCGAGGCCGAGGCGCAGGTCGTGTGCGCACGGGACAGCAACGACTGCCTGGTAACCCGTGCCGGGCTTGTTGCCAGTGCGCGTGCCGTGGTGTTCCGGGCCTTGGTTGCCGGCATTGCGCTGGCGGCGATTGCAACGCTCGCGGGGTGGCTGGGATGAGCACCCGACTGGACTTTCTCAGGCACGGTCAGCCCGTGGGTGGGCGGCGGTATCGCGGCGATCGGGTGGACGATCCGCTGGATGCCACGGGTTGGGCCCAGCTGCGGACGCGGGTGGTGTCGATGCCTGCGGACTGGGACTTGATCGTAACCTCCCCGCTGAGTCGCTGTGCCGACTTCGCCGGAGAGTTGGCGATGCAGAGGGGGATTCCGCTGCGTCAGATGGCTTGTTTTCGCGAGATTGGTTTCGGCCACTGGGAAGGGTTGACCCATGCCGAGGTGCGATCCCGGCACGCGAGCGAGTACCAGGCCTACCGGGCCGATCCGCTGGGCGCCCGCCCCGTTGGAGCCGAGCCGTTGCCCGCGTTTGCCGATCGGGTTCGTGGCGGTATGGATGAGCTGGTTGGCGAGCAGGCCGGACAACGTGTGCTCATTGTCTGCCACGCGGTGGTCATGCGCATGGTGGCCTGTATCGCGCTGGAAGCGCCGATTACATCCACCCGGCATGTGGCCACCGAGTATGCCGCCTGGCTGCAGCTGGTGCATGATGGCGAGCAGTACCAGATCCGCCGCCTGTGCAATGAACTGCCGGCGGCGGACAGCGATGCGGAGGCAGTGGCAGGCTGATATTCAGTCAAGCGGGTACGGTGCCGGGCCCATGCGCGGCCGGTTGTTGGCTTGGGAAGGTCTGCACAAATGCAGACCTTCCCGTGCAGGGCACGGATGCCCTGCCGC